>JAWWBL010000001.1:0-86803 GCA_033720975.1 Acidimicrobiia bacterium
CCACCACGTGACCGAGGAGGTTGGTGTCGCCCCACGGCTCGAGTTGCTTTGGTCGGCCCAAACGACGAGACCCGCCGGCAGCTAGGACGATGGCGGCTGTGGACATGGGTTTGAGCGAGGCTAACGAAGGTCAGTTGACGAGCGTGAAACGAGTGATGGCTCCGATCCCTCTCGGATCGAGAGCTGAGGCAACGTCGATTTGATGCACCGTCCCCCCGTTGGCAACAGTCGACTCCATCACGGCCGCTACCACGTCGTCGACCTCGAACATGGCGTGTTCACAGACCGGACATGTCACGCCGTCACGGACTAGGTGGCCACAGTGCCCGCAGATGACCCCGGGTCTGGAGAATCGTCCCGCTACGACGAGCGTGTCGATGGCTCCAGAATTGGCCGCTTCCAGGGTCGCCGTCAATCCCACGACCGCATTGCCGCCGCTCCAGGCCGTGTCACATACTCTGCCGGCTAGCGCCGACTGTCTCTTTCGCCGTACCTCTGCGTCGAGGGAGTTGATTGACTCTCTCAGGCCGGGAAGGGTGACCTCCTGAGGACTGGCCACGAACACGGACCTGGGCAGCCTCGCCAGGTAGGGATGAAGGGTGCGGGCGATGTCATCGAGAGCCTCTCCGTGGGCTCCCATCGCCAGGTAGTCGAAAGCCTCCTCCTGGTGAGCGCGAAGCAGACGGTCTCCTGCCTCCCTCCACATCCTGGTCGACTCCTCCTCGGCACGGGCCCTGACCGTGTGTTCTTGGTAGCCGGAAAATCCGCCGTAATTGGCCTTGCCGATATCCGCAGAGAGTGGAGGGCCGATCTCGTCAACGATGCCCGCGAGACCGATGAAAGTGCGCGCCAATGCCCGATCGGCAACGAGGACACCTGACCTGAGAGAACGCGGGGCCGCTCGCAGGGGTCGCAGATAGGGACGGGGCCCGAGGACGGACACGTTGGGCGTGAGATGGGTGAGCGGTTCGACGACAAAAACGTCGTCGAGCGAAGATGCGAACACGGCATATGCGGGAGCGAACTCCTCTTCCAGCTGTGGTGCCAGCGCCTGGATCCTGTCGCCGTCGGCGCGAACGCTCTTTTGGACGGCTCGATCGAGGGACTCCGACTTCAGCCGCACCGGCTTGACCAAGTCCGATAGCAAGGCCCCGAAACCGCCCGGGGAGGGCCTCCCCGCATACAACGAAATGAGAGAGCCCGCCGAGCTCTTCAGTCCGGCGAGGGGGTCCGCTTTCACCGCTCTGAACCTACTCACTCAGCTGCCCTAAAGGCCGAGTGAAAGCTCATGTGTCAATTCCTCGAGTATCCAACCGAGGTAGTCGAGCACCTGTCGCTGGTCCTCAGGCAGACGCTCGTGGTCTTCCTCGATGTCCAACCCCATCCTCGCGGCGAGGGCGAGCCGAGCTTCGTTTACGACCCTGAGGAAGGCATCAGCATCATGAGAGCTGAGTACCACGTCCCCTTCAGCGGCTACGACGCGTTCGAAGACGGAGCGATCCTTTCTCCTCGATTCGGTCAGGTCCTCGCCCATCAGCCTCCACCATTCCTCGTTGGCCTCGGGGTTGTCGAGGTAGACGGGGACGTTGAGGCGAGTGGCAGCCGGATCGACGCCTGCCTGTCCGACACCAGCGAGTAGGGGAAGCACGTCGCCGAGAAAGGTCTTTTCGGAGCTATTGAACCGGACATGGACCCCGTTCTCGACCGCCTCGAAGTGGCTCATTGCTCCATCGTTGCCCACAGCCCATGACTGTGGAGTTTGAAACAGTCGATCTCTGCCTTCTCCCTGGGACCGTCCGAGACCACCGCTCGTCCCTCGTAGTGCACCTGAAGCATGAGCTTGGTCGCTTTGGTCTCGTCGTACCCGAACAGCTTCCGGAAGACATATACGACGTAACTCATCGTGTTGACCGGGTCGTTCCACACCACGACCTGCCATGGCTTGTCGGTGCCCCTCTCCTCACCGGTGTCGGGGACGATGACCGGAACGGGTTGGGAGGTCATCCCTCTGGATGGTAGGGCGCCTGCTTCACCGCGCGTGCTCCCCGGTGGTGGAGCCCACTGCCATGGAATGCGACATCCTTGAGACCCAGCGAAACCAGATAGAACCCCGCACAGAACACTGAGATCGCCACCGCACCTGCGATCAGGGTATTCCACGAGAACTCGCCCGCGATATCCGAGAAGCTGATCGACGTGAACATCATCGCCCCCCAATTCGTGAGCGAATCGGAGTAGGCCAACCACGAGGCGAACCCGTGGGCGACAACGGCACCCACCACCGACGTCACCATCGTGACCGCAGCGAGGGGTATCAAGTGGGGAACCAAGTGACGTGACCCCAGGTACCAGCCACGGGCGCCGGACACCCGGGCTGCATCCATGAACGGTCGCTTCATGGTCGCCAGGGCGTGGGACCGGAGCACGATTGCCGAAGTGCTGGCACCGGCCAGGACGCCGAACAACGCTCCAAACCCGAGCGGGCTGAGCTCTCCAACCCCGGAGGCCCCTCCGGCTCCGAAGATGATCATGGCCAGGGGAGCGGGTAATAGGAGGAGGACGTCAGAAACCCTGGACAGAACGTGGTCGGTGCGACCACCGAAGACGGCTGACGCGGCCGACATGACGATGCCAAGGGCTGCCGAGACCACAGCGGCCGACAGACCAACGAGGAAGGTTGGCCAGGCCCCTGCCAAGAGCATCGAGAAGACATCCCTGCCGAAGGGATCTGTGCCCAGCCAATGCCGGGACGAAGGCGGCGCCGGTTGCTGTCGGACCTCGATCACATCTCCGAAGTCAGCGTCCCGAGCTCCGTTGAAGAATGCCTGGCTCCGCGAGATCTCAGTGGCCGGGTCGGTGACCTCGGCCACCACCGTCATCTCGGCGATGGGGGCGTCGAAACCGGTCAACGGGTGGTAGACGGCCTGCTCGTCGGCCCAAAGCGTGTTCATGAGGAGGGGATGGATGAGAACCATCGCGGCGAACAGGGCGATGATGAACGCTCCGAGCACAGCCAGCTTGTTCTCCCAGAAGACCACGATGGCCCTTTTGCGATGAACACTGGGATGAATCCGCTCAGCCTCCACCAGCGGCCTCCGCGATCCGAATACGAGGGTCCAGTGCAGCGTGAAGCACATCGAGAATGATCCTGAGAACGAGGGTGAGGACCCCGACAACCAGGAGCGATCCGACTATGACCGGCGTGTCCTGTATCGCGACCGCATCAAAGATGAGAGTTCCCAGCCCCACACCACCGAACACCGCCTCCAAAATGGCCAACCCGGTCAGGAAATAAGGGATAGACACCGTGAAGCGGCTCAAGATCGGGAGCAGTGCCGCCCTTGCCGCATGGTGGTCCCGGATCCGACGCTCGGGGAGGCCTTTGGCACGCGCCACGTGCACGTAATCCTCATGCACACTGTCGTCCATGGCCGCCTTGGTGACCACGACGACTTCACCAAAGGTGAGGATCACGACCCCGATTATCAGCAAGCCAAGCCCGACCGCATGTTGAAGGACAGCTCCGTCCACCCCCATGAACGCCCAGAGGAGAAACGGAAGCCCCACCAGGATCACCAACAGCACAGGGACGGGCATGGCCTTTCCCCTGACCTTCCGGTAGAGCCACGCGAGCACCCCGACGACCAGCGCCGAGAGCGCGGCGATGATCGTCATCCTCGAGATGAGCTCGATCGGACTGAACTCCGAGAACAGGTGCAGGGTTGTGTCGAAATCGGCGCGACGCGCCGCCTCCTCGACCACGCCTTCCTCGGCGAAATTCTCGATGGTGAACGCGATAGCAGGTGGAAAGGCGGTGAGGGCGAGGACGGCGAAGAACGTGGTGAGCCCTGACAGAAAGCGGTTTGACGTGTATGCCGCCATCCTTCCCACCCACGCACCGAGCAGGAACGCGGCGCCCGCACCAATGATCAGAACTGTGATCGTCGATGGCAGCGACTCCCGTATCAGATCCCAAACTGGTGGCCCTGAGAACGAGTGCCCAAAATCGAGCGTCACCGCACCACTGATCCATTCCCAGAACTGCTCCCACCATGGCCGGTCGATGCCAAGTTGCTCCTGGAGCGCCTCTCTTTGCTCACCTGTTAGGAGAAACTGATGTGTCCAGTCTCCGGGGATGAAATAGCTCACGATGAAGAAGAGGAGGGTGACGAAAAGGAGCAGTGTGAGCATCCCGGAGAGGACCCGGCCCAGTATGAATCGGTTCACCTAGCCCCCCTCGACCCCGAGGCCGCGGGCTGGCAAAGGCGGGACTGTTTCGCTGTACAACCACAGCTCGACGAGCTCGCGGGCAGCCATCCCAGCCTTTTCCTCGACCAGATCCAGGAAGTCACCGGTCCTCACGTTCGATCCGCCAAATCGATCCACCCAAGTACGAAGTATGTCAAAAAAAACGTCATCTCCGACGAAATCCCGCAGCGCCACGAGGGTGAGGCCCCCCCAGACATACACCGAAGGGTTGAACAAGGCCCCCGGCCCGGGAACGACTCCTGGCGGTGAGAACCCTTGGTTGCGCACTGCCTCGACCCAATTGCGATAGTCGAAAGCGATGCGAGAGTTGGCCTCGTCGACGCCTCTCGCCTCTTCCAACCACAGGTACTCGGCCCAGGTGGCAAAGCCCTCGTTCAGCCAAATGTCGGACCAGTCGGCCACCGCAACCCAGTTGCCGAACCACTGGTGAGCTGTCTCGTGGGCGATGACCGAGGTCGGCCCGTTGAACGCCTCATCGAGGATGAAGTCCGAGTATGTGTGGAGCGGCTGGGTCTCGAGGGCAGCGGGATGTCCACTCGCTGCGACGATGGCGCCTGCAAATTCGAATGGGTAGTCACCGAAGTGGGTCTCGAAGTGCTCGAGTATCCGGGGCATCTGGGAGAAGCTCGACGTGGCGGTCCCGCTCGCCCCCTCTTCGAAGTAGTACCGGTACTGGGTCCCGTCGTCACCGGTTTCCGACGCCTCATCGAATCGGCCGATGGCAAAAGGCAACAGGTAGGGAATGGTCGGCTCGGTGATGGTCCACGTATAGGTAGATGTGCTCTGACCGCGGTCAGTGGTGGTGAGGTCGCCGCCACTGACCACCTCGAGGTCGGTTGGCACGGTTATCGACAATACGAAGCCGGCCCGATCGAGAGGATGGTCGTTAGCTGGGAACCAGCTTGACGCTCCGTTCGGCTGATCGATGGCGTACATGCCTGTGCCTGACCTGATGAGCCCAGAGTTCAGGCCGTCGAGGTCGGATCGGGGCCTCGCGGTGCCGGAGTAAGCGACGGTGGTCGTGAAGGAGCTGCCCGATCCGATCGGTGTCGGTGGCACGACAGTCAGCTCTGTCTCGGTCACACAGAACTTGGCCTCGACGCCGTCCACAGCCACCGAGGAGATCTCGAGGCCTGCCGCGTCGAGGTTGAAGGCAAGGAGGCTCTCCGTCGCGTTTGCATGCACGACCGCACCACCCGTGAAGGTTCTGCGTTGGGTCACGTCAGGCGGGATCAGAAACTGGAGGGTTATCTCGTAGAGCTCGACTTCAAACCCTGAGTTGCCCAGACCCGTGAAGAGCGTGTCACCGAGGCCCGGTTCGACTGAGGGACAAGAGTCGGCCTGACCAGCCTCGAGAGGACGGGTGGTGACAGTAGTGGAGGGAACCGTGGTCGAGGTGGTGACGGACGGGGTCGCCGTCGTAGTCGAAGTCGTGGTGGCCGGAGCCGATACACAGCTCGTCGCGACCACGCCGACAGCCGCCCACAGCGCGATCCAGTTCCTCATCGAAGCAACTTAGGGCGACGCGAGACGTTCTGCGCACAGGCGAGTCGCGGCTTCGAGGCCAGGATCGTCGAACGGGATGGACTCGCGTGGAAACGGATCACCAAACCCTGTGAAGTCGGATCGGGGGTCGGGAAATCCCTCGACGCCGTGATCCCGCACGCACTCGGCGAAGTCCAACAGCGAAGCGAGCACCAGAGTCTGCAACTCCGTATCCACGGCGATGGCAATCGCACCATCGGAGAGGAGATTCGCACACTCGGAGAGGGCTTTGACCTGACTTGCGTCTCCGAAGTCGATCTCGGGCATGACCAGATCGAACCTGGGCGCGCCCCGAGCATCCAATGGGATCGGCTCGATCCGTAGCCCGGCATCTTCGAGACACGACTCGAATTCCGCCAAAGCCATCTCGACACTCACCGTCGTGGTTGTGGGGGTCGTGTTGGTCGTGGCAGGCGCCGGAACCGTCGGTGACGGTGTGTCAACGGTGACGGTGCAGGAGGAGACCAAGACGGCCGTAGCCGCCAGAACTCTGAGTAGTCGCATCAACCGTCGGCGGTCTCGAGGCCATCAGCGAGGACCATTGCAATGTCCCGCACCGGAACGTCGCCCCTCCCCAGCTCCTTGACTCCGTCATCCAGCATCACGAAGCAGAACGGGCAGGCGACGGCGATCTCGTCCGCGTCGGTGGCGAGGGCTTCCTCGGCCCTCTCGATGTTGACTTTCTTGCCGGTCTGCTCCTCCATCCAAAACCTGCCTCCACCGGCGCCGCAACAAAGTGCACGTGTCCCATGGCGCTCCATCTCCACCAGCCGGGCGCCGGTTGCGCCGGCCACATTGCGAGGAGCCAAGTACACGTCGTTGTGGCGGCCCAGATAACAGGCATCGTGGTAGGCGATGGTCTTGGGCTCACCATCAGGCCTCACCGGAGTGGGAATCCGACCCTGGGTGAGGAGCTCGGCAAGGAGCTGGCTGTGATGCACGACCTCGTAGTCCCCGTTGAACTGAGGGTATTCGTTCGACAGAGTGTTGAAGCAGTGGGCGCATTGGGTGATGATGCGCTCTACTCCCAACTCGTCGAACGTGGCGATGTTCTGAAGCGCGAGCTGCTGAAACACGAACTCGTTACCGGTCCTTCGGGCCGGATCGCCGTTACAAAGCTCCTTTGATCCGAGAATCGCGAAGTCGATCCCGGCCTCGCGTAGAAGCCTGGCCAGGGCAACCGAGACAGCTGTGTTTCGGTCGTCGAAAGACCCGGCGCAACCGACAAACCAGAGATAGTCGGCTGTTGTCTTGCCATTCTCACCGAGGACCGGCACGTCGAAGTCGAGCTCAGATGTCCAGTCGGCCCGATTCTGCTGGCTGAGACCCCACGGGTTGGACTGGTTCTCCATGGCCACGAAGGCTTTGCCGAGCTCCGAAGGGAATTCGGACTCCATCAAGGTCAGGTGCCGGCGCATGTCCAGGATGCGGTCCATGATCTCGATGTTGACCGGGCAGATCTCGTCGCAGGCCCGGCATGTGGTGCAGGCAAACACCTCGTCGGGGCCGATTCGATCAAAGAGGGCGCCGGCACCCGTGATGCCCACCGGGGAGGGTGCAGGTGGCGACGTGCCCGCCGTAGCCGCTGCCGCCTCGCCGGACTTCAGCACCATCTCCCGCGGATCGAGTGGCTTGCCGGTGATGTTGGCGGGGCACACCGATGTGCACCGACCGCAAACCGTGCAGGCGTCTGTATCGAAGATCTGCTTCCAGGTGAAGTCGGAGGCAACGGCCACGCCGACCGTCTCGATGTCCTCGGCTTCCAGGAGGTTCGGCATCTTCCGCATAGCCCCTTTGGGCCGCTCCCGTGGCGATAAGAACAGGTTCGCCGGCGACGTGACCATGTGACGCAACTTGGTGATCGGAAGGACGACCAGAAGCCCGAGGAAAGACGCGACATGGGCAATCCAAAGGAAGAGGTGCCAGAAGGAGGAGTCTATGTTCGCGAACAGCGCCGAAAGCGGGTAGCCCACGAACGACCACACCTCGTGGTCCGGTCTCCCGTCGAGAGCAATCCGTGCCCCTTCCACCAAGAGACCTGTGACTCCGATCATCAAGAGGAGACCGAGAGTCAGAGCGTCCTGTGGCTTCGTCTTGGACCTGAGCCGCCACGGCCGCGCACCGTAACGGGTGAGGATCGCGAGGCCGAGGCCTCCCAAATAGGCAAGGGCAGCCGCGTCCAAGACGGCCGAGTAGCCGAGGTAGAAGCTCCCGTGGAGGAACTTCAGCCCGGCGGGGAGGATGTGATCGATCTCCAGGGTCACGGTCCCCAGGAAGAGGACAACGAACCCGTAATAGATCAGTGAATGCATGATCCCGGCCCTTGGATCGCGCATCAGGGTCTGCATGGACAACCCCGCTGTGAGCTGCGCGACTCGCTCCTTCCAAAGCCCGGTGCGACTCTCGGGTAGCCCGGCACTCCACGCCGCTGCTCTCACGGCGAAGAGATGCATCATCAGCCATAAGAAGACCGCCGCCGCCGCATAGAACACCACGACGACGGGTGTGGGGATGTTCCCGAACACCTCGCGGCCCACCGCGAAATGGGGATGCTCGGGCAGGGTTCCCAGGATCCCCAAGACGATGGTTCCCAACGCAAGGAGCACACCAACCGCCTCCAGGACAACGGAGATCGCCGGTCGCCGGGCCCTGGTCTCCTCGGCTTCTCTCTCCACGGTGGACACCATCGCCGGCGAGTGTAGAACCCGCTTACCTCAGGTTGTGGGCGCCCTATGGGGGCGGTTTCCGCCTCGAGAAGGCGCACCAACGATCGAACTGAGTCGAACTCCTAGGTGCGCCTTCGACATAGATCGAATCTCGTCTTGACAGATACTCATCGATCGGGCATACTGTCATTCGATAGATATCGAATCACCACAACGGAATCACAGAATGGTCGAATTGATCAACCCAGAAACACGGGTGCGGGACCTCACCTCGGCACCACGTCAAATCCCCATCGAAGTCGATGGAAGCGTTGCCTACGAGTCGCTGCTCTCCATGTGGACCACCTTCAACCCCAAGGAGAAAGCCACGAGTTTCGACCTGGGAGCGGAGTGGAAGAAGAAGATCACCGACATGACACCGGATGACCTTCGCGACGAGATCGTGGCCCTGGGCGGCCCTTACTGCCACACCTGGCTGGCCATCGCCGGTCTTGTGGCCACTGCCCCTCATCCCCACGACCCCGACTCGGTCCTCAACTGGCTGTCCAGCATGGACCCAATGCGACTTCGGCGCTGGCTCATCGGCTACGTCAGTCACAACAAGGACGCCTCTCTCATCGAGCAAGCTGCAAGCGGGGACATCACGGTGCTACCAGACCTGCTCGAAGACGACCACCAGGAGTTTGCCGACCATCTCGCAGAGATACTGCAGAACCCGGACGACGACCTCCCGGCTCGTTTTGCCAACGCGGCGCAGCGGTTCCGCCGAGAGGTGTTCGCGGAGGCGGAGGTCGAGTTCGGCGCGGCGATCAACCGGGCCGCGGCGGCTAGGAAGGCCGTTGCCACCCGGGACAGCGCCAAGGCTGTCATCGAGGACGTCACCAACGGGCTCGACTATGACATCCCGCTGGGCGTGACCCGAGTCGTGCTAGTGCCATCGGTTGTGGTCAAGCCACTGTCGTTGATCGATCAGCACCGAGAGACCCTCCTCGTGTTCTACGCCGTGGCAGACGAATTCATCGACTCCGATCCGGAGGCACCGCCCTCGTGGTTGGTGAGGACCTACAAGGCGCTGAGCGACGAGAGACGCCTGCGCATCCTCCGACGGCTCAGCGAGGGAGAGACCACGCTCGACGAGATCACTGAGATGCTCGGCCTCTCCAAGTCGACGGTGCACCACCACATCAGCATCCTGCGCGCCGCCGGACTGGTACGGGTGCGGCTGACACACAACGAATCAGGAGCCAAGTGCTCCACCTACAACCTGAGGGACCACTCGCTCACCGATGCATCGGCGTTCCTCGACTCGTACATCAAGACCACTACACAGAAAGAAGCACAACATGCCTAACGATCTAGTCACCCAGACGCGATTCGTTCACGGCTTGTTCCTGGGAAATCAGGTTGCGGCAGGCTCGATCCGGGCTCTCCGCAAGGAGGCAGCCGAGGCTCGCTCTCAGAGCAACGCCCATGCGACTGCGCACCCCATCAGGGATGCTTTTGGCCACGGCCTCATCTCGCTGGGCGAGAAGTTGGTAGGCCACTCCCATCCTGAGCCCCAGTTCGAACAGGCCGCCTGAACTCCTCCCGCCGGGCAGCTTTCCGCCCGGGCCAACCAGCACCGGTTCTGTGGACCCGCTCCCCACACCGGGGACCACGGAGCCGGTGTTTGGCGTCGGTCAAGCCTCCAACCGCTCCTCGAGACGCGCCTCGAGAGTGTGAAGCACGGCTTCAGGGGCAAGAATCTCGACTGTGACGTCATCCACGTCTTCTCTCATGACGTCGGGAAAGAATCGACGACCGGCCTCAAACCACTCCGCCAACACCTGCGGGTCGAGACCCTTCGAAAGCGTCAGCCGAAACCCGCCCTCGATCCGTCTGGCAGACTCGACGCTCCGGTAGACCTCGCTCGAGACTTCGTTGTACCGGATCAGATCCTCGTCGTCGTGTCCAGCCACATCATCGAGAAAAGGAAAATCCTCGGGTATCACCTGCAACATGGCGAGCGGTCGAACCGGTGACGGAGAGCCCCATTCATTGGTGAAGGGACCGCCAGGGCCAAGCCGGATTCTCTCGAATGTCTCCCTGGGCAGCACGTAGAGGCCACCGGGCGAGAAGGGGCGATCGGGAACGTTCCGAGCCGAGACCGAGAACTGGTAGAAGTCGACCTCCTCGCCGGTCTTCCATGACCGATAGGTGGCAACCCCATTCCGGATCGATCCTTCGATCCGGCTGCGGTCGATGACCGCGAAGAACATGGCCCAAAGCCCGTCGTGGGTCCCGTAGACCGCCCCCAGATTTCCATGACCCCCAAAGTCCATGATCTCGACACTGTCCCGCCTTGGCTCGAAGACCTCGATGTCGGTCTTTGCCGATCCGTGGAATATGAACTCGTCTTTCCCCATCAGCCACATGATGAATTCGAACGGCCGGTACGGTGCGGGAACGGTGAGCTCCCCACCGGGACGATGTGCCGACCAGAATTCCTCGAAAATCGAGTCACGATTCGCATCCGGCGCGAACGGTGGCGCGAGCAGGCCTTCGCCCGGCGTGGGCTCCGGCGGCGTATCCGTCCTGTGGAACGGGAGTGCCCCATAGATCGTGCCCCCGACAACTATTCCGTCTTCGACTTCGACATCCACCTCTGCGCCTGCACCGGGCCCGGAGAGCACACGCATGCGCGCTGGCCCGACCCACTCGACCTCAGGGCTGTACTCGTCGGGGATGGGTGGCTGACGGAGGAACAAGCGGTCTCCCCGCTCGAACACGCTGAAGCCGGAAATGGCGGCTGTCTGAAAGTGGCCGGTAACCAAAGGTCGGGTCATCACGCAAGACTAAATGCTGACTCAGCTCCCAAAGACCGCCCGGGCCAGGAACCACGCGTTGGCCGGTCGCTCGGCCAAGCGCCGCGTCAAGTAGGGATACCACTGCGACCCGAAGGGCAGGTACACGCGCAGTGGGAAGCCTTGAGCGACCAACTCGAATTGCAGGTCGCGACGCACCCCGTAGAGCATCTGGAACTCGAAGGGTGCGCCGCGCTCGCCTGCAAGCGACCTGGTCAGGTTGACAAGCTCGAGATCGTGGGTGGCGACGGCGGGCATGGTCGAGTCGGAAGCCATCAGCGTTCTCAGCTGTTCCGCGAAGGCCTCATCCACACCCTGTCTCGAGGTGATTGCGACGTCTTCAGACTCAACATAGGCCCCCTTGCACAGCCGGATATGACCACCTAGGGGCATGAGACGGCTCAGATCCTCCGGGGTTCGATAGAGGTACGACTGGAGCGCAATACCCAGGTTCCCGTGTTCTAGCTGCGCCTTCTCGTAGAGCCGGACGGTGGGTTCGGTATACCGAGAGTCTTCCATGTCGATAGTGACCGTCGTCCCGATCTCCGCAGCCCGGGCGGCGAGGCTCGAAATCGCCTCGGCAGCCTGGCCCTCGTCGATGGCGAGACCGAGCTGAGTTGGCTTGATCGAGATGTTGGAGTCGAGTCCCTCCACCTCGATCCGGTCGAGACACCCCATGTACTCATCCGTTGCCTGAAGAACCGATTCACGGTCACTCACCTCCTCCCCCAGCAAGTCAAGGGAGACCTTGAAGCCATCCTCGTTGAGCGCGGAAGCCACCTCGACGGCATCGTTCAGCGTGTCGCCGGCAACGAAACGTCCAGCCAGAGCCCGGCCCGGCCGGGTTCGCGTGATCAGCCTTTCCACAGGGGAGGCATTGGTGACCGAGACGGTCAGTCTGGTGAAGAGGCTCAGGGTGCCCCACCCAACTCTCTGGCTCGAATCGCCGCGGCGCGCACGGCATCCTCGACAAGCGCGCGAAAGCCTCGTTCCTCGAGAACATGGACGGCCGCTGCCGTCGTCCCACCTGGAGAAGTCACGTCGTAGCGCAGTTGGACGGGAGACTTGTCGGTGTCGGTGAGCAGGTGCCCAGCGCCCCTTATCGTCTCGTGGACAAAGCTCTCCGCTATGTCTCGGGGAAGCCCCTCACGCATGGCAGCCTCGGTGAGGGCCTCGGCGAGGAGGAACACGTAGGCCGGGCCTGTTCCGGAAACTGCCGTGACGGCGTCGAGGAGCCCTTCGTCCATGACACGCACCGAGCCAACGGCTCCAAGCACTTGGCGTGCCGCAGCCATCGACTCCTCGGTCGCGTGACTTCCGGCGGCGAGGCCAGTCACACCCTGCCGGACAACCGCGGGAGTATTCGGCATGGCCCGGACGACGGGGATCGGGCCCAGCTGCGCCTCGTAGCTATCCGTTGTGACACCAGCGGCGAGGGATAGGACCGTCTGTGTCTCCTCCACTTCGCCTCCGAGTCGTTTCAGGAGGCTTGACACGTCACGAGGCTTCACCGCAACGACCACGACGTCCCGACCCCTTATCGACTCGACGGGGTCGAGCAACACGGCACAACCGGTCTTCGCGGCGAGTTCGTCGGCTCGCTCGGACCGACGAACGCAAAGCGTTATCTCACCGGGTTGCCAACCGGCGCCGAGGAGGCCGGATGCCAGGGCCTCTCCCATGGCTCCGACTCCAACGATCGCCACCGATTTTCGCTCCGTCATGTCGGTGATTCTACGGGTGTGCTCTCAGTCCAGCCTCGCCCTGATCATGGCAATCACGGTCGCCACAGCGGCCGGGTTGTAGCCCTCTGGGATGATGAGGTCGGCGTACCGCTTGGAAGGCTCCACGAACTCGAGGTGCATCGGGCGGACAGTCTTGAAATACTGGGTCATCACCGAAGCAACCGTGCGGCCCCTCTCTTCGATGTCACGCTCGAGCCGCCGCGCCAGCCTGATGTCGGGATCTGTGTCGACGAAGATCTTCAGGTCTAGAGCTGCGCGTAGCGCCGGCTCGGCCAGGACGAGGATCCCTTCGACGATCACGACGGGGGCGGGCTCGACTCGAACCGTGTCGTCGGTCCGCAGGTGCGCCGAGAAGTCATAGATCGGCTTCTCGACCGGCTCCCCCCTCCTCAGCCCCTCCAAGTTCTCGATGAGGAGAGATGACTCCAGCGAGTCCGGGTGGTCATAGTTGACCTTTGCCCGTTCTTCGGGAGAAAGCTCAGGTCTGTCTCGGTAGTACGAGTCATGGGTTAGGAGGGCAACCCTGCCGTCGAGGCGTTCGATGACCGCCTCGGCGATCGTGGTCTTGCCGGATCCGGATCCACCGGCGACTCCGATGAAAAGTGGCGGGTCGGGATCCCACGGGCGGAAGGGCATACCCCGACGTTAACGATCAGGACTCGCCGACTTTGCTCCGCAATCGACGGATCTCGTCGTATACACCGTCGGTCAACATCGTCGACGCCGGTGCGGCGACGCCGTCAGCATTCTCACTGTCCTCCGAGTCCGCGGCAGGGGGCTGCGGTATCCGGCGCGGCCGTGCCGACGGGGGTTCAGCGGCTGCCGGTGCGGGCTCGTCTGCTGCCGCTGCCGGTTCGGCCGGTGCCGACGCCGGAGCAGGCTGTTCGCTCGCCGCGGTCTCCCGCCACGTGGGACGGTCGGGCTCGGGAGCGATCTGGTCGGCGAGCTTGTCAAAGAACCCCGACTCGGACTCGCGCTGAGCCAGTGGCTCCGACACCCCGAGTCGGTGCAGTGTGAACAAGATACGAACGGCCGCACCGCGACCTAAGGTCGACTCGAGCTGTGCGAATGAAAACGGCTGCACGAGAGAGACCAGAACGGACCAATCCCCGGGGGTGAGCTCGACGGTACGGTCGATTTCCTCCACCAACTTGACACCCGGCGCCTCGATGAGACCCGCATTCGCCACCTCTGTCTCCAGCGCCTGAAGCGCGCCTATGTCGTCGATGACCTGTTCGACACTCCATCCTTCGGTGTCGGGCCCGTCGGCCGCGCCCACGGAGAAGGTGCCCTGTGTCAGGCCCGCAAGCACGTACAGGACGTCAGCAATCCCCCCACGGTTGTTTCCTACGTAGGTGGTGCTGGCACCGGTCAGTTCAGCGCCTGTGACCATTCCCTCCCGAAAGTGGACCCGTCCGCGCTTTTCGCCTTCGATGTCCAGTGACCCGGTCTTGTGGGTCACCTGCATGATCTGAAGCAGATCGCTGATGCTCCAGTCCTTGAGCTGGCCTGAGAGATGCATGTGTCCTTCCAATACCGATCTCTGCCGTTTGGGGCTACGCAAAGAATCGGCCGTTTTGGTCACTGACCTAACAGATTTCTGAGAGCCGCTCCGTCAGCCCTTTTCCGCGGCTTTCATGGCCCGTTTCTGCTCCCGCAGCGTTGCAACGTCATCGAAGGTGGCGACGTCGGCGATGCTGGGCCAGTCCGCGGCGACATCCTCCCACCCTTCAGGCCGCACACCCATCCGCTTACCGAGCAGTCCGACGAAGATCCGGGACTTTCCGATCCCGAAGCCGGGAAGGGCCTTGAGCCGCTCGAGGAGCTCCTCACCGTCGGAGGCCGACTCCCAAAGGTTCTCGGCCCGTCCCTTGTAATCGTCAACGATCACCTGGCACATCTCCTGAGTGCGCTTCGCCATCGATGCCGGGTAGCGGTGGATGGCGGGTGGGCCACGGAAGAACTCCTCCATCTCCCCAGGAGCCCAGCCGGCGATCCGGGACGCTTCGAGGTCCTCGCCCATTCGCTCCTTGAGCAGCTGGGGGCCGTAGAAAGCTCTCTCCATTGGGAACTGCTGGTCGAGGAGCATCCCTATCAGCAGGGCAAGCCCGTCGGAAGCGAGAAGGCGGTTGGCATCTTCCGACTCGGTGAAGTTCAGCGTCTCGGGTGATTTCATCGGATCCAAAATAACTCGGGGCGAGGGCAAGACGAACGGCGGCAAATCGACCAACATTGGCTTCGATGACGGACGTCTTCATAGTCGATGCCTGTCGGACCCCGATGGGAAAGCTGGGCGGCCAACTCGCTCTGGTCCGGCCTGACGACCTCGCGGCGCATGCCGTGTCACGGCTCATGGCGAGAAACCCCGATGTCGACCCCAACGCAGTCGAGGACATCCAATGGGGGGCTGCCAACCAGGCCGGCGAGGACAACCGCAACCTTGGCCGGATGGCAGGGCTGCTGGCGGGGCTACCGCTCGAGGTGGGCGGCGTGACCCTCAACCGGTTGTGCGGCTCCGGTCTCCAAGCGATCGTCTCCGCATCTCACGCTCTGCGCGATGGGTGGGGAAATGTGATGATCGCGGGAGGCTCAGAGTCGATGAGTCGCGCGCCATTTGTGACACTCAAGGCCGAACATGGTTTTGCCAAGGGGCCTCCCCCAATGGCCGACACCGTCCTGGGTTGGAGATTCGTCAACTCGAGGATGGAGGAGCTCTACCCGCCCATCACGCTCGGAATGACCGCTGAAGTCGTGGCTGAGAAATACGACATAACTCGTGAGGATCAGGATGCGTTTGCTCTGAGAAGCCACCAACTCGCCCTCGACGCTGTCGGTACGGGAAGGTTCGACGCCGAGATCGAGCCGATAGATGCACCTACAGACCACAGACGACGCAGCACCAGCCGGATCGAAAGCGACGAAGGGCCTCGGCGTGACACTTCGCTGGAGAAACTCGCGGCCCTCCCCCCCGTCTTCAAAGACCGAGGCAGCGTGACCGCCGGTAACTCCTCGCCCATGAATGACGGCGCTGCCGCGCTCCTGTTGGCGACCCAGCGAGGGCTTGAAGAGCATGGGCTGGAGCCGATGGCGCGCATCATCTCATCGGGTGCTGCGGGTGTCCATCCCGACCTCATGGGCATTGGCCCGGTTCCCGCCTCCGAGAAGGCTCTGGAGCGGGCCGGCCTGTCCATGGACGAGATAGACCTGGTGGAGATAAACGAAGCCTTCGCCTCCCAGGCAGTGGCCAGCATGCGCCTGCTGGGGATAGACCCCGACAAGGTCAATGTGAACGGCGGCGCAATCGCCATTGGTCACCCGCTGGGCGCCTCGGGCGCACGGATTCTGGTGACCTTGGCGCACGAGATGGCCCGAAGGGAAAGCCGCTACGGCCTGGCAACTATGTGCATCGGGGTGGGACAGGGAATATCGATGGTCATCGAGCGTGTCTGACGCTCGGGGCCCTCTCGCGGGGACGTTGGTTCTCGAGCTGGGCAACCTGATCGCCGGTCCGTACGCCGGGATGCTTCTCGCCGACTTCGGGGCGCGTGTCATCAAGGTCGAGCCCCGATCCGGTGACATCGGCCGGCAGTTCGGGCCGTTTCAAAACGGCGAGTCGATCTTTTTCTTGTCGGTCAACCGTGGCAAGGAGTCCCTCTGCCTCGACCCCAAGCACTGGGTCTCCAAGCGAGTCCTAGACAAACTCGTGAAAAAAGCCGACGTCGTACTCAGCAACCTCCGACACGGGGCCATGGAGCGGATGGGCCTCGGCGAGGACCGGTGCCGGGAACTCAACCCTGGGGTGATATACGCAACGGTCTCGGCGTTCGGTTCCAGTGGGCCTTACGCAAAACGACCCGGCATCGACATCGTCTTCCAGGGTGAGAGCGGGATGGTGTCGATCACCGGTGACCCCAAGGACGGGCCGCGGAAAACAGCCACGACGATCGGCGACTACGTGGCAGGCACCAACACAGCTCTGGCCATTGCCGCCGCTCTCGCCGAAACACCACGAAAGGGACGCCGAATCGACATCTCACTGCGCGATGGGGTCATGGCCGTGCAATCTGGGTGGAACGCGCTCGCGTTCTCGAGAGGGAAACAACCCGAGCGAACGGGCACCGCCAGCCCCTTCCTGGCTCCAAATCAAGTGTTCGAAGCTGCCGATGGTTCCTTCACCCTGGCAATCGTCTCCGACCGGCACTTTGAGATCCTGGCCGATGCCCTGGAACGACCGGATCTCGTCAAGGACTTCCCCACCAACGAGGACCGAATGAGAGGTCGGGAGAATCTGGTCCGCAGACTCTCCAGGCTGTTCAAGCAGGAGCCCCTGAATCATTGGATCGAGTTATTCGAGTCAGCGGGCCTGCCGGTTGGAAGGGTCCTCACCATCCCCGAAGCCTTCGAGGACCCTCAGGCCCGCCATCACGGCATGCTCGTCGAGTTCGAGCATCCCACGGCGGGGTTTGTTCGCACTACCGGTTCCCCGATCCGGTTGGACGGGGATCAGGCCCGCGCCGAGTCGTTGCCACCGGTGCTGGGCCAGCACACGAGGGAGATCCTCGCCGAGGCCGGCGTCGATCGTGAGACGATCGACAAGATGATCGGTGAGGGGACGGTGGTGGCCCCCTCATGAACATTCACTGGGCTGAGACAGTGTCCGACCAATGGGAGGATGTGAGATCCGAGCTCGCCCGTGCGTTCGAGACCAGCCGCTCCGCGGCGCGGAACGAGGAGTCCTTCGTTTATGTCGTCCACCACGACGACTTGTTGGGCAGGCGGGGCTACGGAAACGCCATGGTTGCCACAGGGCTGCTCTCTGCCGCGAGGACCGCTGCAATCGAAGGAGCCCGGAAGGGCTGGACCGCAAACGTGATCGCCTTCGACGACGGGGCTGATCGCGAACAGGTCCAGGCCTGGGCCGAACGCGTCGCTGGAGACTCGCTCGGCGTCACCGGAGAGTTGATCCGGGTCGGGTCAACCCACCTGGGAAAGGCGCTGCCGTGAATGGCTCGATCGTGGTCACTGGCGCGGCGCGCGGCATAGGAAGGGCGATCTCGAGCCGGCTTGCCGCCAATCCCTCACTCACCGTCATCGGCGTCGACATCTCACCGGACCTGGCGTCAGTCGACGACATCGTCCCGGTGCAGACGGATCTGACCAATGACGATGGCGTGGACGCAGTGACTAGAACGGTCGAAGAGAGTGGTTCACCGCTTCTGGGCATCGTCAACAACGCTGGCATCACCCGGGACGCCAGACTGGTCAACATGACCGACGAGGACTTCGCGGCCGTCCTCGACGTGAACCTCGGAGCTTCCTACCGACTGTCAGATGCCCTGGCGCCGCTCATGACCGAGGGAGGCTCGATCGTCAACATCGCCTCGCGCGCCTATCTCGGCAACTTCGGCCAGTTCAACTACTCGATGTCGAAGGGCGGATTGGTCGGCCTCACCAGGGCGATGGCCCTCTCATTGGCGCCCGGCATCAGAGTCAACGCGGTCGCACCCGGGCTGATCGGCACCGAGATGGCCATGGCGATCCCAGAAGACGTGTTGGACAAGATGGTCGCGGCGATACCCCTGGGGCGAATGGGATCTCCGGACGAGATCGCAAATGTGGTCTGGTTCCTGCTCACCCCCCTCTCGTCCTACGTCACCGGTCACGTGCTCGTCGTCGGTGGAGGAAGGTCCCTCAGCTAGTAGTAGAGGCGGGAGAGCCGCTCCGCCACCATCGCCGGCTTCTCCTGGCCCTCGACCTCTGCGATCACCGTCTGTTTCATGTGAATCCCGCCGGGGACCTCACTGACCTCATCGAGCGTCACCCTCATACGGAGCCTCGAGCCGACCGGGACAGGGGCGGGAAACCTGACCTTGTCGAGGCCGTAATTGACTCCCATCATCGGGTTGCCGACGTCGAGAGGCACCTCGGCGGCCAAGGCGACGCTCAGGGACAGGGTGAGGAACCCGTGGGCGATCGTGCCGCCAAACGGTGTCTGAGCCGCCAACTCCGGGTTCACATGTATGAATTGATGATCGTCCGTTGCTTCCGCGAACGCGTCGACCCGCTCCTGGCTGATCTCATGCCAGGCGCTGGCACCTAGCTCCGTGCCGACCAGGCTTTGGAGTCGTTCCAGTACTTCCTTCATGAGTCGGATTCTCGCATGCAACAGAGGTTCGGGGCGAAGCGAAGTTTCAGGCATGGCCGCTTCCCCTCGGAGAGCGCTAGCCTTCAGGCCATGGCCGAGAAAACCAAGTTGATGGTCTGGATCGATCAAGACCTCTGCACCGGGGACGGCATCTGCGAAGAGATCACCCCGGACGTGTTCGTCGGTAGAGACGATGGGCTGTGGGTGGTCAAAGAGGACGCCAAACACTTCGGTGACACAGTGGTCTTTGACGGCGAGCAGGCCCCAGACGGCGCGCGTGGCATGGCCCGAGTGCCTGACTCACTGATCGAAGACGTGATCGAGTCGGCCGAGGAGTGCCCCGGAGAGTGCATCATGATCGAGCCCTTCCAGGAGTCAGCCGTCCACAGCGGCTGACCCAGCCGATCTGTCCCACTAACTACTCTCCCCGCTCATGCAGGTTCTGAAGAGCAGGGTCGACACGCGTTCCGAGCAATATCGGGAAAATCGCGCCGCCATGCTGGCAAAGCTGGAGGAGTTCGAGGCTCTTCTCGACAAGGCCCGCGAAGGAGGAGGACCCAAGTACATCCAGCGGCACCGCGAGCGGGGCAAGCTCCTCGCCCGGGAGCGCATCGAGCTGCTCGTGGACAGGGACTCACCCTTCCTCGAGTTGTCCACCCTGGCCGCGTGGGGCACCGACAAGCCGCTGGGGGCAAACATCGTCACGGGCATCGGGGTCGTGAACGGGGTGGAATGCGCGATCCTCGCAAACGACCCCACGAGCCAAGCCGGGGTTTTCAACCGGTTCACTCTTGCCAAGTCGCTTCGAATCATGGACATCGCGATGGAGAACCGGCTTCCTCTCGTCAACTTGATCGAGTCCGGAGGGGCGGACCTGCCCGACCAAGCCGAAGTGTTTCTCGTGGGCGGAAAGTGGTTCAGAAATCTGACCCGCCTTTCCAAGAAAGGCATACCGACCGTCGCCATCGTGATGGGAAGCTCTACTGCCGGTGGCGCCTACTTCCCCGCCATGTGCGACTACGCGGTGATGGTCAAAGACCGGGCCAAGGTCTTCTTAGGGGGCCCGCCACTGGTCAAAATGGCGACCGGAGAGGAGTCGACAGACGAAGAGCTCGGGGGTGCCGAGATGCACTCGAAAGTGTCTGGGCTCTCGGACTACTTCGCCGACGACGAGACCGAGGCAATCCGGATCGGCCGCGAGATCATTGGGCACATCAACTGGCGAAAACAGGGCTACGGCCCGACCAAACCGGCTGACGGCCCGGTCCATGACCCGGAGGAGTTGCTGGGTGTCATTCCCTCCGACCTGAAGATCCCATTCGACATGAGAGAGATACTCGCCCGTGTCCTGGACGGCTCCCGATTCGAGGAGTACAAGGCGGTTTACGGGACCTCGATACTCACCGGTTGGGGCTCACTTCACGGCTACCCCATCGGAGTCGTCGCAAACCAACAAGGTGTGATCTTCTCGGAGGAGGCCCAGAAGGCGACCGAGTTCATCCAGCTCAGCAATCGCCATGACACGCCGATTCTCTTCATTCACAACACCACGGGGTACATGGTGGGCAAGGATTATGAGCAGAGGGGGATCATCAAGGACGGGGCGAAGATGGTCAACGCCGTAGCCAATTCCGAGGTACCTCACATCGCCTTGATGGCAGGCGTCTCGTACGGCGCCGGCAACTACGGGATGTCGGGCAGGGCATACGAGCCGCGTTTCGTATTCGGCTATCCGAACCACAAGGTTTCGGTGATGGGCGCCAAGCAGCTGGCTGGTGTCATGTCGATAGTGGCTCGGCAGTCTGCTGAGTCCAGAGGCGAGGAGTTCGACGAAGAGGCCGACGCGGCGCGTAGTGCCGAGCTCATCGAGGAGATGGAACATGCCGAGCAGGCCTACTACTCAACTGGCAGGGTTCGGGACGACGGATTGATCGACCCCCGCGACACCCGAACGGTGCTTGGAATCTCCCTATCCGCCATTCATTCCGCACCGGTCAAAGGCACCGATCGGTTCGGGGTGTTCCGGATGTGATGGTCAACAAGGTTCTGGTAGCAAACCGGGGGGAGATCGCCCGCCGGATCTTCCGCACGTGCGCCCGGATGGGTATCGGAACGGTGGCCGTCCACTCCGATCCCGACTCCTCCTCACCTCACGTCTCCGAGGCCGAAGAATCAGTCAACCTTCCCGGATCCGCCCCGTCTGAGACATACCTCGACATCGATGCCTTGCTCTCGGCGGCCAAGGCCACCGGTGCAGATGCCGTCCATCCCGGCTACGGGTTCCTATCCGAGAGCGCGGAATTTGCAGAGGCCGCCATCGGCGCGAATCTCACCTGGATCGGTCCGACCCCGGCGTCGATCGCAGCCATGGGCTCCAAGCTGGAGTCGAAGCGCATCATGACCGAAGCGGGTATCCCCGTGCTCGAGAGCGCGGTCATCGACGGCTCGGCGAGCCTCGACGAAGCCGCCGCGTCGATCGGCTTCCCTCTCCTGGTCAAAGCGTCGGCCGGCGGGGGCGGCAAGGGGATGAGAGTGGTTGACTCGCCCGACGACCTCGCGACCGCAGTGGACTCGGCCAAGCGCGAGTCGAGATCCGCCTTCGGGGACGACACCGTGTTCCTCGAGAGATACCTCGACTCGCCGCGCCACATCGAGATACAGGTCTTCGGCGACACCCACGGAAACGTCATCTCGCTGTTCGAAAGGGAGTGCTCGATCCAGAGGCGACACCAGAAGATCATCGAGGAGTCGCCCTCCGTTGCCATCGATGAGACGACCCGGGCTGCCATGAGCACCGCCGCAATCGAAGCGGCCCGTGCTGTTGAGTATGTCGGAGCGGGAACTGTCGAGTTCCTGTTCCAGGACGGGGAGTTCTTCTTCCTCGAGATGAACACGAGGCTTCAGGTGGAACATCCCGTGACGGAGATGATCACTGGCCTCGACCTTGTCGAGATGCAGATCGAAGTCGCCCGGGGAGAGCCACTGGCAATGATGGATCCGACGACGAGTGGGCACGCCATCGAAGCCCGTGTCTACGCCGAGGACCCCCTCAGCGAATTTCTGCCCGTTACCGGCACGGTGAAGGCCTTTGACTTCGTGCCTGCTCGAGGCCTTCGAGTTGACTCGGGAGTGGAGTGGGGCTCGGAGATCTCGGTTCATTACGACCCAATGCTCGCCAAGGTGGTAGCACACGCTCCCACCAGGGATGAGGCGGCCGCCCTCCTGGCGCGCTCGCTGCGCCAGGCCAAGATCCACGGATTGACGACCAACAGGGCACTTCTGGTGCGCATCTTGGAACACGAAGAGTTTCTGGAAGGCTCGACCGACACACACTTCCTGGACCGCAACCTCCCTTCGGAGCTGGGTCGACCCCTCGCCGGACCTGGGCAGGAGCGTCTCGCCGCCGTGGCGTGCGCCTTGGCCGATCAGGCCTTCGAGCGAGCCAAGTCCAAGGTTCTCGGCACGATTCCATCGGGATGGAGAAATGTCCGTGTGACCGGCCAAAGCCGGGCCTACCAGGGATACCACGGAGAATACGAAGTCGAATACACCGTGACCGGTGAGTCGGCCGTGGTCACCGGGATCGGTGAGATCCCCATTTCGGAGATCGCATCGAACGGGGTATCACTCGGTCATGACGGTGTCGAACACATCTTTTCCGTTGCCCGCTACGGGCTCGACCGCTACGTGGACTCGGTCGAATGCCCAGCACACCTCGTCGAGCTGGCTCGATACCCCACCGCCGACATCGATGACGAAGTCGGGTCTCTGCACGCCCCTATGCCCGGGAAGATCCTCCAGATCGGGGTCGCCGTGGGAGATGAGGTCGAGGACGGCCAGGTGCTGATCGTGATGGAGGCCATGAAGATGGAGCACACGCTGCGTGCACCCCACGGCGGCATCGTGACAGAGCTGCGCTGTCAGGTCGGGGACCAGGTCGAAGGTGATGCCGTCCTGGCGGTCGTCGACGAGGCCTGACCCACCCTCACTTTCGTCGGTCATCTCGGGAAGGCTGCGAGGACCTCCAAGACCTCCTCGATGTCATCCGCAGTGTGGTCCGCGTTCACCTGAAACCTGATCTCCTCATCGCCCTTGGGCACCACAGGGAAGTTCAGACCCGTTGCCAGCACCCCATTGTCGAACAGATGGGTGACCAGATCCGTGGTGCGGGCGGTGTCTCTCACCATCAGAGGGACCACCGGGTGGGGTCCGGAGATGGTCTCGAACCCCGCCTCCACCAATCCCGACTCAAACCGGGCTGTCATGTCACCGAGATGAGCAAGCATCTCCAAACCCTCCGGTGAGTCGACGATTCCGACGGCCATGTCGGCCGCCGCTGCCTCACCTGCGGTGATCGGGTTGGAATAGATGTACATCGGCGCCTTCTCCCTAAGAAAGGTGATGAGGCGCTCGGAGCCCACCACGTAGCCGCCGTTGACCCCGAACGCCTTGCCCAGTGTGCCGATCAGGACATCCGCCTTGCCGGCGGTTACCTCCTCCGTGCCCCGCCCGGTGGCGCCGAACGCCCCGACACCGTGTGAGTCGTCGACAACGACGAGCACATTTTCGGGATAAGACTGATCATGCCTTCGGGCCACATCGATGATCGTGCCGACATCGGCGAAGTCACCTCTCATGGAAAAGACGCCGTCGGTCACGACAACCGCCCGACGCGCCTCGCCAGCGCGGCTTACCAGAAGCTCGTCGAGGGCATCCATGTCGAGATGGGAATAGACATGGCGGTCCCCAGACTGGGCCAAGCGCACGCCGTTGATGATGGAGTTGTGGTTCAACTCGTCGCTGAACACAGCCGTCTCAGACGTGATCAGTGAGACGATCGTCGATACGACCGCGGCATACGCTGACGAAAAGATGATCCCCGCTTCACGTCCGTGGAATCCGGCCAGCCTCCTCTCCAGGTCGACATGCGTTCGATAGGTGCCGGAGATGAATCGGACGGCCCCTGGCCCGGACCCAAAGCGCGCTGTCACTCCCTCTTCAGCGCCTACGACGGCAGGATGATGTGAGAGGCCTAGATAGCTGTTCGAGTTCATCTTGATGAATTCGGTCTCAGAGCCCTCGAGGAGGTAGCGCCGTCCTCTGCCGCCCTTGGGCTCGATGGTCCCTGTGATCACCGACTCGGGCCCCTTCGCCGTTCCCGACGTCAGCAGCGAAGCGATTTCTTCAGCGAGGACCTCGTCGAGGCGGTCGTGTGGCATCGCCCCGGGTTTAGCAGGTCGATAACGTCACGGTCATGACGAGACTGGGATTCATCGGGCTCGGGATCATGGGGAGAGGCATGGCAGCGAACCTGATCTCGGCCGGGCACGAAGTGACTGTGTGGAACCGCACATCCGGAAGAGCAGAGGGTTTGGACGCGAAGGTCGTTGATCAGCCTCAGGCGGTAGGGCCCGAGAGCGACATCGTGTTCGTCTGCGTTTCAGATACATCGGACGTCGAAGAGGTCGTCTTTGGCGACGCTGGTGTCATCCACGGGATGACAGAAGGCGACGTGTTGGTCGATCACTCCACCATCTCGCCGGTAGCCACTGCTGAGCTCGCCACTCAGGCTTCGAGTCTGGGCATCGACTGGGTAGACGCCCCGGTCTCGGGCGGATCCGAAGGAGCGGTCAACGGCACGCTCGCCGTGATGGCGGGCGGACCCGCCGAGGCGTTGGAACGCGCCAGACCGTTCATGGACGCGTTCTCCGCATCGATCGTCCACGTCGGCGAAAAACCAGGCTCGGGCCAATTGGCGAAAGCCGTGAACCAGGTCCTGGTGGCTCTTCACGCTCTCGCCTTGTCCGAGGCGTTGCTACTGGCTGATGCTGCCGGGCTAGACCTGAGGACAACCCTCAGCGCTGTGGAGAACGGCGCGGCTGGATCCTGGATGCTCTCCAACCGGGGACCACAGGTCATCGACCGCGACTGGACACCCGGGTTCACGATCGACCTTCAGCAGAAGGACAATCGAATAGTGCTCGAGACCGCAGACGCCCTAGGGGTCCCGCTGCCCGGCGTCGCGATGGTGTATCAGTTATACCGCTCTCTGCAGGCGCGGGGGTTGGGACATGAAGGAAACCATGCCTTGGTCAAGGCTCTAGAGCAGCTCGCCGGGCATGAGGTCGGTGACGGGAGCGGCTAGCCCAGCAGGTCGGCCTTCACACGCTCAACGTGTCCGGTGGCGCGCACATTTCGATATTCCTTCTCCAGCTCACCGTTTTCGTCGACGACGAAGGTCGACCGAATGATTCCCTCGAAGATCTTCCCGTAGTTCTTCTTCTCACCCCAGGCTCCGAGGCTCTCGGCGAGCTCGTGGTCTTCATCGGAGAGCAGGTCGAAGTTGAGCCCTTCCTTCTCCTGGAACTTCTTGTTTCGCTCCGGCGGATCAGGGCTCACACCCACGATCCGGTAGCCGGCGTCGGCAAACTCGGAGTAGGAGTCCCGGAAGTCACACGACTCGACAGTGCACCCGGGCGTCATCGCCCTCGGGTAGAAGAACATCACATATTTGCTCCCGGTGAAGTCGCCATCGGTGACCGTCTCACCGTCCTGGTTCACCAACGAGAAAGTGACCTTGTCTGTCATGGGTCTGACGATACCGCCACCGCCAAGTCAACGACACCGATCGTTATGACGCAGCGTCCGCGGCCTTCGCCTCGTCGGACCGCAGGAAAGTGGACCCTCCCGCCCAGAATCCCAGACCGGCGGGGAGCCAGTAGGACACGACTCGGAACACGAGAATCGGCACCACAGTGGTAGCTGCAGGAAAGCCGTATGCGGCGAGGATGCCGGCCAGACCGAGCTCGGTTATCCCCGCCCCTCCGGGGGTGCCGGGGAGCCCGCCGATGAGGGCCGAGCCTCCAAAGGCTGCCATCACCTGAAAGCCGTCTACCCGTATCCCGAAGGCGAGGAGCACCAGATAGAGAGCGGCCGCCTCGAGTCCGATACGGGCCCACACATAGAGCTGAGACTCGAGCTTGGGGAAGTGGTTGACCATCGAGTCCTTGACCTTGTCCCGAACGAACCTGGGTAGGTAGTTCGAGATGGTCCCGAGACGCCCTGAGCCGAACATGAGGATCAGCCCGATGCCAAGAACCACAGGAGCGAGAATGACGAGGCTTATCGAGAATCCTCCGATCTCAGCGGTTTCCAGGGGCCGAGCGAAGAGGAGGCCCAGGCCCGTCAGCATGAGCAGCCCTGCGTAGTTGAGAAGGACGGTCCGCAGTGCCGGCCCTGCCGTCGAGCCCTTGGTCTGGTCTCGCAACGTCCATGCCATCCCCACCGGGGTGATCGCCCCACCCGCCGGGATGAGACGGGCGATTCCCGCCCCGACCAGAGCGGCCTTGAAAGCGGTCCACGGTGAGACATCCTCACCCGACTCCTGAATGGACTCGCGGAACAACAGGCCGAAGAACCATTTGGCGGCTATCTGAGAGAGCGCCGCCAGAAGTACCAGCGCCACTGCGAGGTTGCTCAGGGGAGGGACCTCGAAATTGGTGACGACCCAGTAGCCGACGGCGATGTAGAGGGCTGCGGCCGTTCCCGCAATCCACATGACCCGTTTCAGCGTCATGAAGTCAGAGGGTCCTCTGCAGTATCGCCGGGGGCATTGGGATCCTGGTCTGTGTCGTACAAGATCCGCCTCATCGCGAATCCGGACTCGCGGGGGCTATCGGGATTCCCCTGCACCCGACGCCCCATGAGGATCAACGCCAGGAGCGCCAACATCAGCGACTCCGTGGCAGGGCGCCCCAATGCCACCGCCAGGATCGGAAGCAGAGCCCAACCAAGGAATCCCGCCAGGCCACCACCGATCTTCCATCCGACGATCGACCAGCCCGCGGTCCAGATCAGATACGGCCAGTAGAGGCCAAGAATCAGCCCTGCCGAGGTAGCCAACCCACGACCTGATCGGCCCCTCATGAATATCGACCAGTTGTGACCCGCTACAGCGGCAATGCCGGCCAGGCCGGATGCACCGGGGCCGAGACCCATTTCCGCCGCCACCAACACCGGGGCCGTGCCTTTCAGTCCGTCGAGGAGTCCGGCGACAATCGCCCACGGCAGACCCACCTCACGCTTGAGGTTGCCCGCTCCGACGTTGCCAGTCCCCACGGTCCTGAGATCGACACCTTTGATCTTCGCCATCACTTGCGAGAACGGGATGGAGCCCAAGAGATAGGCCCCGAGCATGAGGGCGGGCCAATACACCAACGGCATCGATGGGTTGTCCATCGAAGCGGAATCTAGCTAGTTGGGCCAGGCCTTCCCGCTAAGCGCCTGCTCCTGTACACGAGCCAGCGTCAGCTCGAGGCGGAAAACGGTTTCTCCGTCGCTGCGGAAGTGCGATAGGGACCCGCCCATCATCTCAGCCAGTTGGCGAGCCACCGACAGACCCAAGCCCACAGAGCCAGGAACTCCCTGGTGCGAGCTGGCATAGGGCTCGAAGATCCGCTCAGTGTCCTCGTCCGGAACGCCATCTCCGTCATCTCTCACCTCGAGCCATGCGATTCCTTCTGACGAACCGGACAAGATTCTGAGGGTCGGTCCGCCGTACCGCTCGGCGTTGGTGAGCAGGTTTCGAATGATCTGGCGGAGTCGGTTTGGATCGGCCATAACGACATCTGACGACTCCGGGATCTCGGATACACGAACGGTCATTCCCCGCAAGGTGGTGTCAAGGGCGTCACCGAGGCTGACCGGCTCCGACTCGATCGTGATGTTGCCGCTCTCGACCCGGGCCGCAACGAGCAGATCTTCGACGATGTGCGACATCTCCTCGGCCTGCCCACTCACCAGGTGCATCAGCTCATCGCGCTCACCCTCGCTAAGTGAGGACCCTGTCATCTCCCGAGTCAGCCCCATCACCGCCGTGAGGGGCGTGCGAAGTTCGTGGCTCACCCGGGCTATGAATTCGCTCTTGGAGCGGACCAAGTCGGCCATCGCCTCCTGACGGGACCTCATGAGGGTTACATCCGCCATTCCCACCAAGACTGTGGAACCCGGCACGCCAGACGAAACGTCTACCGACCTCAGCTGCAGCCACATCGGTGTGCCTTTCATGCTGATGGCGGGTGTCTCCTGCTCAAACACGGACGACCCTTCGTATAGGGCAACCAGCGCGTCGACAAACGCAGGAAGTGTCTCGTCGGTGATCTTGTCCCCGTCCCGGTACCCGAGGAGCTCCTCAGGCCCATCGGCCTCGAGCAGCGTCACCGCGGCCGAATTAACCCTGACGATCCTCGCCCTGCCGACCGCTCGGCGCACCACTTCTGGATATGCCATCAGGAACGGTCGGATCCGCTCAGGCTTGCCGGTGTACTCGGAGCGAACGTAGGCGAGTGCCTTCGACCAGTCTTCCTCCATCACCGCTGTGGGCGAGTGCTCGAAGAGCATTTGAAACCGGGCGTTCAGAGCCGAGGCAGCCTTGCTGACCGTCATGAAGATCGCAGCCGTGAGCAGGAAGCTGAGCGACATCCCCAGACCAAGCCGAAATCCTTCGCCTGAAGCAGTCATCCAAAGTTGGGGAGCGGCGAATAGCCCCACTCCAATGACAGCCAACGCTATGCGTTGGCCGCGGGTCACGAAGAGCATGCCTATCGCACAGATCACCACTAGAGATACCGCGGCGGGGAGCAAGGTGTCCTCGGTCCCGGCGACCACCACCCAGACCATCACCACAATGGCAGCGCCGACCATGGCAACTCCGGCGTTCTCACGCCTGACCAGCACAAGGGCGGTCATGAAGGAAGCAGCGAGGACAGGAGCGACGGATTGAACGAACAGATGAGTCTGTCCCGAGAGGAACCCGGAAACGAGGAAGATCGCCGATGCTGCCCAGGCTGAAGCGGCCCCGACGCGCACCACCCGACGGTGGACATGGGCCATCTCGCCGGCGGCACCGATCAGCGACTCCGGAAGTGGAGAGGTCATGGCTCTTTATCGACTAAGCCCTAGCGGGAGAACACCGGTCGCTAGACCCATTCACGACGGGTGGTTTCGACGTTTGAGTTGCCCGATCTGATCTGCTGTATCGTCGCGTCTCGCAGCTCCAGATCGAGAGGCGCCAATGGCTTTCAAAATCACATACGCAACGATGTCGGCCGACAACGAGGAGCTGAACACTGCGTACGAGAAGGCAGTGGTTGAGGTCGAGTCGAAATTGGGCCAGACCCACGGGGTCATAGTCGACGGCGAGTCACGCACCGATCGCGAGCTCTACGAGGAGTTGTCCCCGCTCGACCGAGACATCCTCGTCGGACGCTATGCCCAGGCGACCGAAGAGGACGTTGATGATGCGGTGGCAGCGGCGAAGCGGTTCGGGCCTGAGTGGGAGAACGTGGGGTGGGAGGCGCGGAGAGATCTGATGCTCCGTGCCGCTGACATCATGGAGGAGCAGACCTTCGAGATATCCGCGCTCATGTCCTACGAGATCGGGAAGAGCCGTCTCGAGGCGCTGGGAGATGTCGCGGAAACGGTTGAGTTCTTCCGCTACTACTCGAGCCAGATCACCGACCACGACGGATTCGAGATCGAGCTGAACGCGCTCGGCCCCAACGAGAAGAACACCTCGGTTCTCAGGCCCTACGGCGTGTGGGCCGTCGTGGCGCCGTTCAATTTCCCGATGGCCCTGGCAGCGGGCCCATCCATCGGCGCGCTGATCACAGGAAACACCGTTGTGCTCAAGCCTTCCAACACCGGCGCCCTGATGGCTTTCGAGTTCTATCGGGTAATGCGCGAGGCCGGCCTGCCTCCTGGCGCTCTCCACATTCTCTCGGGCGCGGGGAGTGTCGCCGGGGAGTTGCTGACCCACCACGACGACGTGGACGGCATCACCTTCACGGGGTCCTATCCGGTCGGCATGCACCTGCTGAACACGGCGAGCGCCAAGCGGCCCAAGCCCGTCTCTTGTGAGATGGGTGGGAAGAACCCCGTCATCGTCACCAAATCCGCCGACCTCGACACGGCCACCCAGGGGATCATCAGGGGGGCTTTCGGGCTTAGCGGTCAGAAGTGCAGCGCCACCTCCCGGGTATACATCGAAGACGACGTATACGACGAGATGGTCGACCGTATCGTGGAGGCGACGGAGTCCCTGAAGGTGGGAAGCCCCTTTGAACGGGACACCTTCACTGGTCCTGTCATCGATCGACGAGCAGTCGAGCGTTTCCAACGCTCCGTCGAGGAAGTCGAGAAGTCGGGCGGCGAGGTGCTCGCCGGTGGAGAGGTCCTCACCGACGGCGACCTCGTAAGGGGGTACTTCGTCGAGCCGACCGTGGTGACGGCACCCCTCGACTCGTGGATCTGGCGCGAAGAGCTCTTCATGCCGTTTCTCACGGTCACCAAGGTCAGAAGCCTCGATGAGGGCATCGCCCTCTCCAACGACACTGAGTTCGGCCTCACAGCAGGGCTGTTCTCCAGCGATGACGAGGAGATCGAGAAGTGGTTCTCCCGCATTCAGGCGGGGGTGACATATGTCAACAGGGCCGCCGGCGCGACCACCGGAGCGTGGCCAGACATTCAGTCCTTCGGAGGATGGAAGGGATCGGGAACCTCAGGAGCGGGTGGTGGCGGTCCGTGGTATCTACGTCAATACCTCAGGGAGCAGTCCCGCACCCTGATCAGGCCCTAACCCTCCTGGAGTCTGATGGTGAGCCCGTCCGGATCGATGATCTCGAGATAATCCTCTCGTGCGTCTGGTACGACCCCGATCGTGCCCAGATGGTCCTTCCAGCGGCTCAGATCTTCCACCTGAAAAACGAGGGCCTCGGGCCGGTTTGAAACACCTTCTATCAATTCGATCTGACGACCCTGACTCGCTTCGACCACCGCGGCGTCGCCATCCCGACTCCGCGGGACCCGGGTGAACCCGAGCTTGTCGATGTAGAAATCGATCGCCTGCTCCATGGAGCTGACGCCAATCGCGGTTCGCACTGCCGTCACCCCACCTGGAGCGACCGACGGCCCTCGCCCCGCCAGGACCTCCTTGGCCTCTTCGACCGTGAACCTCCCTGCCGTCACTTCGCGGCCCACGACGACCGCCCCCAGACGGCGGCCGGAGCTTTCGAGCTGAGTGAGCCTCGTGAGGTCCTCGAGGTTGCGGACTCCCCCGGAGGCAATCACCGGCTCCTCGACGATGTCCATCGCCTCGGCAAGGATCCGGTAATTGGGTGGTTCGGAGAGGGCGTCGCGACCCGCCTCGGTTATGAGGAAGGCAACAGCGCCGGCCGAGGACATCTCGATGAGGACCTCTTCGAGGAATCGACCGCTGTTCTTGGTCCATCCTCGTGTCGCCAGCTCGTCGTTGTCCCGAACGTCGAGCGAGACGGCGATCTTCCCGGGATGATCCCGGCAGAGGTCCCACACCATCAGCTGGTTCTCGATGGCGGCGGTACCCATGACGATCCGCCAGGCGCCGAAGTCGATGAGCCGTTCCGCTTCGCCCTCGGAGCGCACGCCACCGGCGAGCTGGACCGGGATGTCTACCGATTCGACGATCCGCGAAAGCAGTTCTCTGTTGCGGTAGTCGCCGTACGCGGCAGCATCGAGATCGACGATGAGGAGGGCGTCCACACCCTGCTGCTCCCAGTTCTTGGCACGGCTTATCGGGTCGTTGTCGAGGGGGATCGCGTCGGAGATGTCGCCGTGTGGGAGCCGCACCGAAAGCCCACCGAGAATGTTGATGCGGGCATACAGATCCATGAAGAGACCGTACCGGCCCTTCATTTCTACCGGGTTAACAAGGTCGAAACTGCAAACCTCAGGTAGGTAGCGCCCTATACGGGCGCTAACAGTCTCAAGAAAGCGGATCAGGCGATCCCGAGCGCCTCTTCGGCAGCGTCGAGGGTCTGGCCTCCGTCGAGAACCGGTGCAAACAAGTCGCCGTACCGCTGAAGCCGGTCCCATAGGTTGGCGATGGTGATCTCGCCGTTTGCCACGGAACCGACCTCGTCCCATGTCAAAGGAACTGATACGGGCGCACCCGGCAGCGGGCGGACTGAATAGACCGAGGCGACCGTCTGGCCCGAAGCGTTCCGGTTGTGATCGATGAAGACCTTTCCCTTTCGCTTCGGTTTCTCCCAGTCCATCGTGATGTCGTCGGGGTTGGCTGCGGCGAGATAGGTACCCACCTCCCCGACGAAACGGCGAACTCTCGAGTAATCGTGCACAGGGTCCAGCGGGACATAGACATGCAGCCCCTTCGAGCCGGAGAGCTTGGGATATCCCTTGAGGCCCAACTGCCCTAGGGCAACGCTGAGCAGCTTCGCCCCGGCGCACACCTGGTCCCAATCAGATCCATCGGCGGGGTCGAAGTCGAACACGGCATAGGAGGGCATTTCGAGTGACCCCTCGGCCGAGTGGAAGGGATGGAACTCGATACACCCCATGTTGGCGAACCACATCACCGCCTCGGCCGAGTCGGCGAGGAGAAAGTCGATCACCCCACCCTGGGAGTCCGACTCAACCGGAGTCGTCCGCATCCAGTCTGGCTGATGGCCTGGAGCCCTCTTCTCATAGAAGGAAGGGCCGCCAATCCCGTCGGGGTATCGCGACATCGAAATCGGACGGCCCGCCAGATGGGGAAGCAGCACTGGTGCCACCGATGTGTAGTACTGGATGAGGTCGCCTTTGGTGTAACCCTCATCGGGGAAGAACACCTTGTCGATGTTGCTGAACGTGATGGGGCGGTCGATGGCAAGAGGCACAAAACGTTCACCATCCTTGGAAACCCTGACTGGGTTGGGAAACTCGATTGGTGCACTTGCCAAGGGACGCCCATCCGTAGCGCCAACGCTCCCGATGTGAGCCTGGATCTCCTCCCAGATCAGCCCATGGCTGGCGTTGTCTCGCGCCTCGGAGATGAGGACCATCGGCATCGCCATCTGCTCGGCGGCCCTGATCAATGGCCCGACCCGCAAACTCCCCTCCCCATAAGGGACGTGGCGGATCTCCCCTGACTTGCCGAACTCGTTGTCGGAGAACTGGGCTTGGAGGGGGGTGATCATCCATCCAGGGAAGCTGTCGCGGACGAAGCTCAACACAGACTCGAAGGCATCCTGGGAGATCAGCCCGCCCTGGGTCATGGCGTGGATGTGGGCCCAGTCGACCACCGGCCTGACAAATGAGAACTCTGCCGCCAGTTGGGCGATGTCGCCGAGGGAGCCGAACTGGCCCCTGTTGCCAGCCGTCTCCAGGCCCAGCCCCACCCCAAGGTTCTCGATCTTGGCCGCTATGAATTCGATGCGGGAACGCACGCGATTCATCAGCACGGCGGGCTCCTCCCCATGGGTGGCGCCAAAGTGAGCAACGATGACCGGTGCCCCCAGGGCACGGCCCAGCTTCATGGTGTGCTCGAGAGCATGGGCCGACTGCCGGCCGCGCTCCTCGTCCTCGATGGTCAGGCCAACGAAATATGGGGCATGCACCGACAACCGGATGCCCCGCTCGGCAGCGAGCTCCCCGAATGCCTCGCAACGCTTCTCCTTCCAGGGGAAACCCTGGGTGAAGGGAAGCTCCAGCGCACGGTGACCGTGCTCAATCAGGCCGTCCAGGAACGAGACGTCATCCCCGTCGTCGGGAGGCAGCTCAGAAATGCCGAATCGCAGCGAGAGCATTGGTAATGCAGGTTACGGCCAACCACGGTCGGGGAATTACCCTTCGTCCGGGTCCCTAGCTCAACTGGCAGAGCACCGGGCTTTTAACCCGTTGGTTGTGGGTTCGAGTCCCACGGGACCCACAGCACTGTCCCGCCCGATTCGTCTCCGGATCCGGACTTCACATCGAGCGGGATGGGCGTGACAGCCAGAGGCCGATTATCGCCACTGCGGCCAGGACCAGAAAGATGATCTGAAACTCCTCTCCGAGGAGGAAGATTGCGATCAACACCAATGCGACCGGATAGAGCAACAGTGCCCTCCAGGCGGAAGCGTCACCACTTCGGAGGGGACGCACCGCCATCGCCAGAGCAACGGCCGAGATGACGATAACCGCGATCCCCATCACTCGATCCTCCGGCTCTGCGACCGCGGGATAGATCCCGCTGAGCAGTATGAGACCAGCGACTACGGCTACAAGAAGCCAGCCTTTCCCGGTCTTCGTCGTTGATTGCGGTTGCATCACGTCACCTCACGTCAGTCTGGCCTTCTCCAAAGTTGTAGCACACCAGCTCGACCGTTGATCGGGGGGGACCGCCCCCCATGAAGGGCCGCTATCTGAAATCAGGATCCCTTCCGGGACCCACCGAACCGGCCCGGAGCTGCCCAAGCATGACTGGGTTGGACGATTCCGCGCCGGCCGAGACCTCCAAACCTGAGCGCCATCTGCCACGAACCCTGCATGCGGCTCGAAAGACGGGTCGCGAGAGGAGAAGTTAGATGAGCTCATTCATCAAGAAGCTCGGTGTTGGGGCGGTTGCCCTGGCGCTGGTGGCCCTGGCGGCGATGCCAGGTGCGCTTTCAGCGGCCGATCACCTCGATGCCCCCGGCCTTACATCCCCGGGAGGGGATAGTCGGCTCGACATCGGTGATCTGTACGCATTCAAGGACGGCTCGTACACGTCGATGATCCAGACCGTCAACCCGCTAACCGCGCCGGGGTTGAACCACGGGTTCCACCCGAGTGCTCGCTACGAGTTCATGGTCGATCAGACCGGCAATGCCAAGCCTGACCTTCGATACAGCGTCGAGTTCGGCGCTCAGCGGCCCGACGGTGAGCAATGGATGACCCTCCGCCAGCTGCCCGCCGACGGCGGTGGCTCGGTGATCGCCGAGGGCTGGACCGGCACCACACTGGAAGTGGCCGGCGGCGGATGGATCAGGGCGGATGTCTATGACGATCCGTTCTTCTTCGACCTGATCTCGTTCCTGGACAACCTCAACTTCTGCACGGTCGACCCGGCTCCTGACACTCTTGCAGGCGCCAACGTGTCGGCCATCGTGCTGAAGGTCCCTGCGGCGACTGTCGCCGGAACCGGCGATAGCCAAGTCGGAGTGTGGGCCCGCACCGTCCTCGACGAAGACCAGGTCGACCGCATCGGGTTTCCCGCAATCAACACCGTCTTCATCCCATCTGGTGTGAAGAACACCTACAACGAGACCAAGCCGCGACTGGACTCGAAGAAGTTCAGCCAATACTTGGCCCCGTTCGACGGCGTACTGCTACCCGACATTCTGCCGCTGGACACGGCGAGCTCGGCCGGATTCGAGGTGTTCAACGGCCGTCAACTCGCGGATGACGTCATCGACATCGAGTTGAACATCATCACTGGTGGAGCAATCCCCAGTGACTGCGTCGACGCCAACGACCGAGCGTTCTCAGCAACGTTCCCCTACCTGGCACCGAAGCATTGAACACCTCGACTGGGGAGAGGCGCGCCAGCGCCTCTCCCTCCCCCAAGCTGCGACGGCTCGCCGCTGTCCTAGTGGTGGCACTAGCGGCAGGTCTGATGATCTTGGGCGCCGGACCGGTTCAGCACCCATCCTCCGCACGTAGCATCGCCGAGAGCGAGATCGACTTCTTCTCGCACCGCGTCGCCGAAAACCCGAGAGATGTCGTAAGCGCAACCCGGCTGGCACAGGCGCTGCGGCAGCATCAGAGAGAGACAAGCGACATCGCTTCACTCGCCGAAGCCGATGAGATCCTCTCGGCCGCGATCCGGGCGATCCCCGGATATCTTCCTGCCCGCCTCGCCCATGCACAGGTGCTCATCGACCTCCACCGATTCGAAGAGGGCCTGGCCCTGGCTACCGCCGTGGTCGAGTCCGGAGGTGACTCGAGTGCGCAGCTCACCGTCGGCGATGCCCTGCTGGCCCTTGGTGAATACGACCTGGCTGAAGCCACATTCAGAGCGGTGAAGCTCACGAGTGACTCGCCTGCCGTCGATGCGCGCCTCGCCAGACTCGCCGAGCTTCGAGGTGACCGCGCGGCCGCAATCGCAATCATGGAAGACGCCTTTGCCTTGGTCGTAACCGAGGCTCGGGGAGGCGAGCAGGTCGCCTGGTTCGCCACGAGGCTCGGAAACCTATACCTCGACGACGGACAGACGGATCCCGCCCTGGAACGGTTCGAGTCAGCGTTGTTCGCCCTGCCCGATTACGCACCGGCGTTGACCGGCTTGGGAGATGTGGGCGTCGCACGCGGTGATATCGATGGGGCGATCACGTGGTACGAGAGAGCGACATCGGTGGCAACCGATCCTGACTGGTACTTCACACTCGCTGAGCTGCATCGACTGGCCGGCAACCTGGAAGCCGGGGCCACATACACTGAACTCGCCGTAGGCACAGTGGCCACGTTCGGCGAGATCCACCCACGCGATTTTGCCCTCCACTACGCCAGCCTGGACAACCCGACGGCGATGTCGTTCGCCCAGAAGGGGTTGGACCGGACCGACGACATCTATGCCCACGACACGATGGCATGGGTGCTCTACCACGCCGGCAATTACGAACTAGCTCAGAGCCACTCGAGGATTGCCCTCTCCCTGGGAACGAAAGACGCCGAGTTGATCTACCACTTGGGAGCGATCCTCCTGGCACTTGGTGACACGGCGGGCGGGACTGCTCTCATCCTCGAGGCTGTCAACATCGGATTGGACCCCTGGGTTGAGGCAGAGGCCGCGGAGCTGTTGGCGGACGCTGAGAACTGATCCGGCGAGCGCCGAAGTCGGTCTTCTGAGCTGGGCTATAGCTCAGCTGACAGCAGCACTGGGCCGGTCGGAGCCGGTGAACCCTCACGTGGCTCTTCGGTGATGCCGACTACCAGCCCAACTGACGGGCTTCCGTCTAGCAGGACGACGGCGCTGCCTCCGGTCGAGTTGAACGTCCCGGCCGGCACCGGGCCTTCCGCTCCTATGAGCCACAGTTGGTAGGTGCGCCCAGGATCCAGCGTGGGAAGACCTTCGAGTTCGACAACAGCCTGCTCTCGGGCCGGGGAGAAGACCACCCTTGCGACCGAAGGTGGCTGACCCGGATAATCGGCGGTGGCAACGAGGTCCACAGCAACTGCGTCCGGCGCGTCGAGCACCCTCCCGATGTCCCCACGGCCGAACACCGCCAACACACCAATCACAACCACAGCGACGGCCGCCGCGGGCAGCAGAATCGACCTCGACAGAGGCCTCGATGACACCGTCGACCGGGTGACCGCTGAACCTGCCCCGATCTGCGTCAAAATGCTCTCACGCATGTGGGCCGGTGGCGACTCGGCTACAGCCATGGCGATGGCATCGGCTCCTTCGCTGAGGGTTCGAACCTCCACCTGACAGCTCTGACACCCATCCAGGTGCTCCTCGAAGGCGGCAAGCTCCGCGGCGGTCAGAGCGCCGAGTACATAAGGAGCCGCGAGGTCGTGAAGATCACTCACCGGTCCACCTCGTAGTGCTGTCTCATCTTCATGAGACCGTCGCGCATTCTCGTCTTGACCGTGCCCAGCGGAAGGCCGAGCTCCTCGGCGACTTCAACGTACGTCTTTCCGCCGAAATAGGCGAGCTCGACAACCACACGCTGTTTCTCGGTGAGCGTCCCTAGGACGTCGCGCACCTCACCGTGCTCTGCCTTCACGATGAGATCATCGGCGGCATCGTCGTGAATGGGTGTTACCCAGCCGGGTCCCACCCTGCTCTGGCGGTCCCTGACAGCCTGTTCGCTGCGAACGCGATCGACCGCACGAGCGCGAGCAATCATGAAAACCCAGCTTCGGGCTCTCGATCGATGAGGCTTCCAGTCGGCCGCCTTCCGCCATACCTCGAGAAAGACTTCCTGGGTGACCTCCTCTGCGTGCTCGCTCGATCGCAGAATCCGAAGAGCCGTTCCATAGACGGCCGGTGAGAGCTCGTCGTACAAGCGCGAGAACGAGGCCTTGTCGCCTCGTGCAACATCTGCGAGAGCTTGGTCGAGGTCATTGCGTGGATGCCGCGGTGAAGGCTGGGACGTGCTCAGTGTTGGCTCCTCACGCGGGCTTCGCCATCGTACCCCCCGTCGGAGGGTCGACATCGGAATGGCCAAAGCGGACCCGGTCATCGAAATCAGTTCGGACCCGACAGGGTCACAGTTCGGGTCTAGAGAGAGAAGCCTGATCGCGTCGAGCTACCGGTCCTAGCTTGTGACGGTCACTGGGATGCTCCCGCTGACAGTTGTGCCCGTTCCGACAATCGATCGAATCTCCAATGTGCCTCCCAGGGCCTCGATGCGATCGGTCATGTTGGTGAGGCCGCGGCCCTTTGCATCCGCACCCATCTCGAAGCCGTCACCATCATCCGTGACCCGAAACACAAGATGGCCGTCGTCTTGAGTGAGGCTCACCTCTACGCCGTTGGCATTCGCGTACTTGGCCGCATTCTGAAGAGCCTCGAGGACGCAGAAATAGACGGCGGCCTCGACCTCCGGTGGATAGCGCCGAACCTCCTCGGTCGCCGATACGGCGACACGAACCGGAGCTTTGGCAGCTCGAGCTCGAAGCGCAGTGGGCAGACCTTCGCTCTCGAGAAGAGGCGGGAAGATCCCATGAGCCAATTCCCGGAGGCTCTCCACACCCTCATCCATGTCGGTGAGCACCTCGCCCAGCATTGCCTCCGCACGGTTCCCGTCCCCACGAGCCACGAGCTGGCGCGCAACGCTGAGTTTCATCTTGATCGCGATCAGCTGTTGTTGGGCGCCGTCGTGGAGGTCGCGCTCGAGTCGGCGACGCTCTTCGTCTTGTGCCGAGACCAGCCGTTGCCTGGAGGCACGCAACTCTCGCACCAGTCTTGCGTTGCGCAGCACCAGCCCGGCTTGCGACGCCACGTCGTCCACCAACTGCTCCTGTGACTTCGTCAGCTCCTCGTTGGCGGGCATCGTCACCGTCATCGCCCCGAGCAGCTCTCCCTCGTGTTCGACCGTGGCGAGGTGATCGACTCCTGTGATTGACGGTGTTCCGTCAACGAGGACCGCAGAAACCTCATTTATCTCGTCGCCTGGCCAGATCGCTAGGGGCGTCAGTTGGCCATCCGAGTTTGTCCACACGACCGCCCGGCTGGCACCGGTTCCCGCAACCAGCAACTGTGCCAGTTGCGGAATGACCTCTTCGACGTCGACGGCGTCCCGCATGTGCGCCGAGAACCGACTCAGCACCTCATAGGGGGTCGCCCGCTCCCCGTACACGAGCCGGTCGGCCCAGGTTCGCATCCTGACTCGAAGTGGCTGGAAGGCAATGGCTACCACCACGGTGGCAGCAATCGATAGCGGAAGCGTTGCCTCTTCTCGCGATCCGACGGCAAAGCCGATCGCTCCCACAATGACCGCGTACACGACGGTGATGAACCCGGCCAGCCCGGCCACCACCACGGTGCGACTGATGACGACGTTGATATCGAAGAGGCGGTGCCTGCCGACGGCGATGCCCAGGGCGGCGATGAGAACGACTCCGCCGATCATCAGCAAGACACTCTCCAAACCTTGGAAGCGAGGCGCGTCGATGACGAGGGACATCACGGCCATGGGAACGAAGATCGATGCTCCCCACACCACCCATTTGAACTGTTCCCTGACCTCTCCGGAGCTGTGCCTGAACCGAACCACTAGCGCAGCCAGGGACAGGACCGCGCCGGCTGCAACGATCATTTGTCCCGCCCGAAACAGGAACTGGTCCTGGTTCATCGAGGTGTTGCCAGGTCGCATGCCCCAGGCTGCGCCCGTTACTAGCGCGGCAATACCCACCAGGGCCAGCACCACCACCCAACGCCAACGGGGTGACGGAAGCCTTCCGTCCGGGAAGACCAGAAAGGCGAACAAACCCAAAGGTGTGACTACCCCGATGGGAAAGGTCACCGCCTTGATCAGGGCTGCCGATGTCGGAAGTTGAGCGGGCACCAAGTCGCTACTCACCGCCAGGGCCACCATTTCGGAGCTCTCACGCACAACGAGCGCCGCACCAGCCATGCCGAGTAGATGGACGCCGGGGCTGAATGCCACCACCGTCATCACCCAAGCAAACGCGTTCTTCGGCTGCTGCGGTAGGACCCACCACATCAACACGGCCGTGGAAATCGACACGAAGGCCAGAAACCCGCCGTCGATCGACCACCAAGTCTCGAAATCCGCGACCCCGATGATCACGGCTGATCCGATCAGTGCGCCAATACCCCCGACCACAGCCGCCGTCCGCAGAAGAGAGATCAACCGTCGGTCTGTCATCGCGACGCACCTCGAAAACGCGATCTACCCCGCGAGGCCTCGACGTCGGAACAACCCATCTCGAGCCAATTGTCCAGGCCCTGGGGCGGGCCGTCAATCATGCCAACACAACCAGCAATGTGAGGGCAGCCCCACCAGCCACAAGGCGTGAGGGCCCGTACGCCTACCGGCGATCCGGCATCAGTCCAACCCGATGTGATCCAGAAACAGATCGATCGCTAGATCCATCACAGGAAGCCAGTCGCTGCCTCCCGGGTTGTAGGCGTGCTGTTGGGCGACCACTCCGTTGCCCAGGGCGATGAAGAGCCTGACCGTTTCTTCATCCTCAACACCGAGATCGGCGAGCATCCCGAATACGTGGACCTCAGCCACCTGCTCTGCCAAGGCAACCGATTCAGCCGACGGTGTGAAAGGAAGAGATTTGTCGAAGATCAGCGAATATCGCGCCGGGTCTTCGACACAGAAGTCGAAATACCGCCTCCCCGTCTCCTTGATCGACGAGCGGGTCAGGTCCAGCTGGCCACCGTCGCGTTCAAGACGTTCCCTCAGCTGTAAGTACGCCGAGCGGTACATCGAGTCGTACAGATCGTTCTTGGTCTCGAAGTACTGATAGAGAGAAGGAGCCTTCATCCCAACGGTCGCGGCGAGCTCTCGGAGGCCGAAACGCCCAATGCCCCTCTCTCTCGCCAGATCCCAGGCCGCGTCGAGAATCTCCGACTTGACCCTCTCATGACGGCTTTCTCTCCGATCGGAAGCCTCTTGCATATCTAACATTGTTAGGATATTCTAACGGTGTTAGAGACGAGTCCAAGGAACCAATCGGGATGTATGGGCCGAATCTGAGATGCCACGCAGTGCAGATCATCTGGGCGCCGACCTGATCATGTCAGTCGAAACGGAGCTGCTGGCCGGGCGCATCGGGGGAATACTCCTGATTCTCGGAGCAATCGTGATGTTCACAGGAGCGGCCATACCGTTCCTCACCCATTTGGGCGGGGAGGCCTGGACCGGCTTGCCAGGTGAAGTGATGTCTGCGGTGGCACGGGGTCCCGGATTGTGGCGTTGGGCCAACGGCCTCATCGCAGTAGCAGCACTGATCACTGTCTTGGGTCTTGCCGGCGCCGTACGCCTGTTTTGGTCCGACGGTCCTCTCGCCCTCGCCGGACTTGCGACCTTTGTCGTCGCAACCGGTCTCGAGATCACCAGCAGAACGCTCAACATGAGTGTCTACCCATGGGCAGCGGCACAGGGGAAGCCCGCAGCAACGGTCGTCTTCGAAGGCCTGTACGAGCTGAGCGAGAGCCTGATACAAGGCTTCATATTGATAGCGTTCGTCGCCCTGGTGCTTTTTGGGATAGCCGCCCTTCAATACGGCGCGGGCGGGCTCGGAGCTCTCCTCGTTGTGTTTGGCGTGATTGGCATCTTCCTGGAAATCGTCGGCGCCGCAATTCCGGCCCTGGTTTTCATGGGCACCGGTGCGCTGGGCATCTGGATGCTGGCCATAGCTCGCCCGTCCGGGTCATAACCCGTCAACGTCACCAGTTCCAACTCATGGATAGTCTCCTGGGATGCCTCACGGTTCCCGCGAGGGTCGAGTTGATGTTCAGGGCGGCTCTATCTGGTACCGGGTCCTAGAAGGCGGTGACCGCCTTCCTCTCGTGACTCTCCACGGGGGCCCTGGTTTCCCATCGATCTCACTGCAGCCGCTAGAAGCGCTCGCGACCGACAGGCCCGTGGTCTTTTACGACCAATTGGGATGCGGCAACTCCGACCGCCCCGAGGATGAGAGCCTGTGGGCGGTCGATCGTTTTGTCGATGAGTTGGAGTCGCTCCTCGATCACCTGGGTTACGACGAGGTTCACCTGCTCGGGCACTCGTGGGGAACGCTCCTAGCACTCGAGTTCTACTTGGCACACCCGGGCCGTGTGGCATCGATAGTCATGGTCGGTCCCTGGTTCAGCACGCCGAGATGGATCGCCGACTGTGGGCGCCTCATTTCCGGCATGCCGCCCGAGCTCCGAGCGATCCACGCCAATCCCGACGCAACAGAAAAGGACATCGAGCTGCTGAACACGGAGTTCAGGAAGCGGCACATCCTGAGACTGGACGAAGCACCTGATGCAATGAAGGAGGCGAGAGAGGGTTTCGGTCTGCCCGTTTACAACGCCATGTGGGGCCCGAACGAATTCACCTCGACCGGCACCCTTAAGGACTACGACAGGACTAACGACCTCACAAAGGTTGAAGTGCCGGTGCTCTTCGTGTGTGGCCGACATGACGAGGCCACTCCCGAGAGTGCGACCTACTTCGCATCGCTAGTGCCCGAGGCTCAACTCCACGTCTTGGAGGAGGCCTCCCACTTCCCGTTTCTGGAACAGCCCGACGAGTTCCTAGAAGCCGTCGGGGACTTCTTGGCGACGAGGCGCTAGAGAGGCAAGGCCCACCTACGCCTCACTCGGGGCAACACGACCTGCCGGACGAAACGTCCGACGGCATCAGTGGTCTATCGGCGCCTCACCGGTCGAAGCCGAGCACAGGGCGTGACCACAAAAGCATTTCTCCTCGGAGTCGCCGCCGATCCCCATCCGGCAGGTTGGGCCGCAGTGGTCCAGATCGTCGGCGATCTCGCAACTGCAGGGGCCGTTGCCACAGGTCTTGGTCCGAGTTGATGCTTTTGAGGCTCCTCCAGTCAAGAACGGGGGGTCGCTCGTGTGAGAGGGCGGCAGGTCGCCTGGCTTCGACCGATTTCGCTGGGTCATATGCACGGGTCTCAACCCTTGCGCCTCCCGTAGGTGCTCTTCCCGAGGGCTTCCATGAGCTCCTCGACCCGTCCCTCGATCACCCTCCCCAGGTCATTGAGATCCACAGACGTTCCGTCCTCAAGCGTCATCAGGGGATTCACCACTTCTCCGTTGAACTCTGCCAGCGAGTCACGGGCCGCCCGGGCCTTGGTCAAGTCAAAGAGAACCCGCTGCCACCAGCGCGATTCGCTCTCCCTGAGTTGTTGTAGCTTGCGATTTCGCTTTCGCTCCTCTTTGGCGGTCTTTGATTTCGGCTTGGTTTGAGCCATCCGTCAGCTCCCTCTCAGGGCGTCTATCAGTTGATCTTTGGTCATCTCCGACCTGCCTTCTATTTCGAGACGCTGGGCCTTGCCGTAGAGCTCGTCCTTGGTCCACTCCTCATACGGATCGGACTGGCCACCCCTCGTGGCGGCCTCGGTCCGCGGCGTGTTGGCAATCCGCGCAGCCTTCTCTTTCCTCATACCCTGTTCACGCAAGGCCTCATACTGCTCGTTGTCTTTGATGGACGGGCCATGATCCTTGGCCATCTGGACTCCCGTAAATCGCGTAGATAAGTCGTTACCCAATAAGCAGCACCGCGAAACACCCGCTCGAGGCGATTTCAGCGGTCTCGCAGTAGCAGGGCGATCAGATTGGCGACAACTGTCAGGACGACGCTGACCACGATCATCGAGGTTATGGGGATAAAGACACGAGAATTCTCCGACTCGATCCGCACGTCGCCGGGGAGGTTTCCGAACCAGGCGAACAGCCCTGGGACAAAGCGAACGAGGACGCCGACGACGACGAGCACCGCACCTATGAGAATCAGGACATTGCCCAACCGCATGGAAGAAGGATAAATCGCAACCAGCGAACACCCCGATCGACAAGGGTCATGTCAACATGCCCCCGGAGATCGAGCTGAGGAGAACCCATGGTCGACCTGTCGGGTCAGGTGGCGATCGTCACCGGATCGTCGAGCGGTATCGGGGAGGCGGTCGCACGTCAGATTTCCGAGCTAGGGATGCACGTCGTTGTCAACTCGGCGCGCTCGATCGAAGCCGGAACGGCTGTCGCCGAGTCTCTAGCCACGCGCTCGGTGTACGTCCAGGGTGATATCTCCGACAAGACCCAGGGCCAGACCCTCGTCGATACGGCGTTGAACGAGTTTGGGCGGCTCGACCTGCTGGTGAACAACGCCGGCTGGACGACGGTCGTCCCTCACTCCGACTTGGAAGGGTTGACCGACGAGATCCTGATACAGACCTTCGAAGTCAACGTCTATGGGACCTGGTGGCTGACCAAGGCAGCCATGCCTCCCCTTTCCGAATCACCCAACGGCAATGTAGTGATGGTCACCTCGATCGCCGGGCTGCGTCCACTCGGAAGCTCGTTGGCCTATGCCATGTCAAAGGCTGCCCTGAACCACTTGGCCGTTCTCCTCGCGAAGGCATGTGGCCCTGTGAGAGTCAATGCGGTGGCACCCGGGCTCATCGCCACTCCGTGGACCGAGGGCTGGGACGAGATGCATGAGTTTGTGTCCCAAACCGCTCCTATGGCCCGCTCCGGAACGCCCGACGACGTGGCACACGCCGTGGTGATGCTGGCGACCAACGCGTACACCACCGGGGAGATCCTCGTGGTCGACGGTGGCCTCACCCAGGTCCTCTGAATGGACACTCGGAGGGCGACACGATGGCTTGTCTCGATCGCGGCGACTGCAGGGCTAATCGGTTCGTGCTCGGCACTGACACCTTTGAGCGAACCCCTGGCCGAGACGATCGAGTACGAGTCGGTGAGCTTCCCCGGACGGCTGTGGGACCCATTCCTCCCCGACATCTCAGAGGGGGAGCCGGTGACAATCGCCGGCCACCTCACCGTGCCTGCAACGGACCGCCCCGTCCCAGCTGTGGTCATAGCCCATGGATGCGGAGGCCTTGGAGGCGCAGAGTGGGGTTGGGTCGACGTTTTGGCCGAAGCAGGCGTCGCAGCTTTCCTCGTTGACAGCTTCGGGGCACGAGGCATCACCAACATCTGCGGAGGAACCGAGACGATCAATGTGGCGAGTCCAATCGTTGACGTGTACCGGGCAGCCGAGGCCCTCGACGCTCACCCTTACGTCGACGGTTCAAGGCTCGCAGTCATGGGGTTCTCCTTCGGAGGACGAACCGCCATCTGGGCGGAGTTCGCCCGATTCCAGGAGGCATACGAGGGTCATCCATTCGTTGGCTACATCGCCTTCTACCCCTCCACCTGCTTCATCGAGCTGGAGGACGAGGGCGAGGTCGTCGGGGGACCGCTGCGGATCTTCCACGGAACTGCTGATGACTACACGCCAATAGATCAATGCCACCGCATGGTTGATCGGATGTCGGCGCTCGGTGTGGACGCAGAGATCAACGAGTACCCAGGTGCGCCCCACTCGTTCGACAACGTCATGCTCGGCTGGTCGCCGATCCACATGAGTCTGTGGGCTCTCAGCCCCCGTGGCTGTGAATTCATGGAGCAAGAAGGAGCCATCATCGATCCCGAAACAGGCCAGGCCGCGGGTGTCGGATCAACGTGCGTCGAGCGAGGAGTCACCTACGGATACGACGAGGAGGCCCGGGAGCAGGCGGAGGACGACCTGCTCGAACTGCTCGGCCGATTGTTCAACGAGGAATAGAGACCTCGCCGAGCACGGGCAGTGAGGCAGGCCTCACCCTAGAACGGAGGCGTCCCTGGTGTTGCGGCAGGCACATCATTCGTACTCTCAGGCCATGGAGGAACGAGGATCTGTCCTGGCCCGCAGGTCGCTCCTGATCATTGGAGTGCTAATGGCTCTTGCTGGCCTTTACATCGTGGTCCAACCGGTCGATGCCAACGACTTCCAGGGAACCACCGGCGTGGTGTGGTCCGACTTCCAGAATGCCAACCCAGAGCCGGCTGCGTACCTGGAGAGGGAGGGACGTCTCCTCGGGGTCTCTTTCGCGTTTTTGGGAATCGTGGCGGCCGGGATGTCGGCAACGGTTCTCCGGAGGAACGATCGGAGCGCCTGGATCGTTGCCTGGTTCCTCCCCTTGACCCTTGCTAGCGCCGCCGCGGTTTTCTTCGGTGGCGACGGTGCGATGCTGGGCGCCTTCTACGCAGTTGCCGCGCTGACTGCCGGAACCTTGGTGGCTATCGGAACCCGAACGGCGAGCTAGGCCCGAGCCCTTTCGGCCTCCTCGAGTCCCTCGATGTCGTCCAACTGATGCAACAGTCGGGTCGCGCCAATCCGGGAAGCTGTGGATCTGGCGGCTTCCACTATCTCTGAGAAACGCTGATCCCCCTGATCGACAACCGCAGCAAGGTCGACCCGCGCTTCGAGCCCCACATACGTCTGGTCATAGCGGTCACAGATCGTCACGGCGGTCGCAAAGTGGTTGGCCGCTTCATCTGGTTCGCCCCTGGCCACGGACATGTGCCCCAGGGCTCGAGCTATTCCAGCCTCGGGAAGGCTCCCAGTACCTCGCTCACTACCGTCGATGAGAGCACTGATCCTCTGAGTCTCGCCGAGCGAGGCGAGCGGTCCCGTCACGTATGGGATAAACATGTCTCGGTGAATGCCGATCGCATCCGATCCGAACCGGTCAGCAAGTGTGAGCATCCGTGACGTGTCGGCCGACGGAGCGAAGACGGTCACACCGAGCGCAAGGGTTGGACCCAGCGTCTGCTGCTCCCCGGTGCCGGTCGCGAAGGCAATGTGCTCATCCCACTCTCGACGGACATCCTCTCCCCGAACGAACCTCATCCAGTTCCTTTGAATCCTTATAACCTGACCCGCCTGGCTACCGCCGCGTTCGTCATCCGACCGAATCAGCTCGTTCGCGAGCGACATGCTCTCGTCCCAGTCACCGGTCCATAGGAGAATCTCCGACTTCGTCAGCTTCGCCCACTCCTCATTGGTGGGCAGGCCGCGCTCGACCGAGATTGCGAGTGCCTCGTCGATGAGCGGAACCGCCCGAGCGGGCGAACCGACCATGTAGTGGAGCGTGGCGAGATTGTTTCGGATCCGCATCATCAGACCGGAGAAGTTGCCCTCATCCGCCATCTGCATGGCGCGCATCATCCCGTCGAAACCCCCATCTCCCTGCCAGTATGAGGAACGGGCTAGGAACTCGGCCTTATTCTCCGCCGATCCGTGGGCCTCTATCAGTGGGGCAATCCGCTTGCTCTCCGGCAGAGACTCGGCCGTGTCGCCCTTGAGGTCGAGGAGTGTGTAGCGGTTGAGCATCGCCTGCGCCTTTGCTTGGCTATCAGGCCGGTTTGAGAGAAGGCGGGCCGCCCGGTCCGCCTTCTCGAACGCCTCGTCGACCTCCCCTCTCCACCAGAGCCAACTCGACATGTCTCCCAACGCGAGGGCTTCGCCCTCGCGATCATCGGCCTCGTGGAACAGCCGAACTGCCTCGTCGAGCAGGCGCAGCCCGCCATCCACATCGTCCTGGTCAAGCACCCCTATCCATCTGAGGGCCTCGGCTCGGTCCAGTGGGGACATCGCGGCTTCTGCAGCCTTGTGGTAATAGGCTATTCCTCGGCGCGGATCTAGCTCCCTTGCGCGCTCAGCGGCCTGCATGAGGGCTCGATAGGCACGCTGCCGGAGCTCCTCATCTGGGTCCTGGGTAAGGGTTATGGCCTCTCCCAGGTGATAGGCGAGTAGCTCCGATACGTCAACGACTCTCTCTCCGCTGACCGTCTCGATCCATCTGGCTGTCGCCTGGTGGAGATGTGCCCGGTCGTCTCGGGCCAGACGCCCATAGGCCACGTCCCTCACCAGGGCGTGAACGAACGCATATTCCTCTTGTCCGTGCATCGACGGGTCGCGTATTGGCCGGATCAGCTCTCGGCGCATCAGCTCACGCAAGGCCCCTCGCGAGTGAGAGGACGGCCTCAGCGCGGCAACCGCGCCCGACCAGAAGACCTTGCCCACAACTGCCGCAGCTTGAAGAAGGTCCTTCTCCTCACCCTCGAGAAGGTCCAAGCGGGCCCCGATGATGGCCTGGACCGAGTCCGGCAGACCGAGATCGCTGATTCGGCCGGCTTCGTCTAGCAAGTTCGCCTCTTCTGCCAGCCGAACGAACTCGGTCACGTAAAGAGGGTTTCCGCCTGCTTTCTCGAGGATCATCTGCTGGGAGTCGGCAGGCAGCACAGCCCTCTCGAGAAGTGCGGCAAGAAGCTGAGCGGCGGCGGCGTTGGCCAGCGGGGAGAGCGTCAAAGTTACTGCGTTCCGAACTCCTCCCCCCCAATCAGGCCGACTCGACAAAAGCTCAGGCCGAGCGGCTGTAACCAGGAGGATCGGCACATCGATCGCCCATTCGGCGAGATGCTCCAGGAATTCCAGCAGGGCATCGTCGGCCCAATGAATGTCCTCAACCACCAGCACGAGAGGGTTTTTCTGGGCCATGGCACTGAAGAAACGGAGCCATGCCGAGAACAGCTCGCCTTGCTCGACGGATTGGTCATCGGTGAAAGTGCCCGCCAAAGGGGAAAGACGTCTCTGCACCCATTCTGCCTGTGCCTCCTCGGCGATGAGGCTCACCACCGCGTGTCGCAGCTTGCGGCTGGCTTCCTCATCGGAATCAGTCTCCAGGATCCCTGCTTGGGCCTTGACGATCTCACCAAGGGCCCAAAAGGTGATGCCCTCTCCGTAGGGCAGGCAGCGACCCTGTTTCCACCACAGGACGTCCGGCATCCTGTCGAGGACCGCTTTGAACTCGTGGAGAAGCCGACTCTTTCCGGAGCCTGGCTCGCCAATGATCGTGATCATCTGGACTGTCGAAGCCGTTTGGGTTCGATGAAGCGAGTCAACCAAGACCGCTAACTCCCGGTCCCGGCCGACAAACGGGCCCTTGTGGCGCTCCGTGACCGCAACCCCCTGGCGCGCCCTGGCGTGGGTCGCTTGCCAAATCGCAATCCGTGCGGCCTTTCCTTTCAACTCGACCGATTCGAGGTCGACGAACTCGATGGCGGCTCGGGTCGCCAGGTAGGTGCGCTCATCGACGACTATCCCGCCTTCGGGAGCCACCGCCTCGAGCCGGGAAGCAGTATTGACGACATCGCCCACGATCGACTCCCGGTCCTTGTTGTCCGGATCGAGCTGGACGATGGCCTCCCCAGTAGTGACGGCGATGCGCACGGATAGCCCGAGATCAGGCTGAGCCTCGTTGAGGGCGCCAATTTGCTCCTGGATTCGAAGCGCTGCGCGCACAGTGCGCTCCGGGTCATCCTCATGGGCGGTGGGTACACCGAACACGGCGAACACACCGTCACCCATGAGCTTTTCGACCTTCCCACCGTGAGCCTCTACCTGCTCACGGACTGTGCGGTGATACACGGTCAGGCGCGCCCTGACGTCTTCAGGATCGGATCGCTCGGTCCTCGCGGTGAAGCCGGCGAGATCGGCGAACAGCACCGAAACCAGTTTCTTCTCCTCGGCGGCGCGATGGGCATCGTCAGGCTTGGAGGCGAGAGACTCCCCACAGTTGGCGCAGAACTTCGCACCCGGCGCGGCCTCGGCGCCGCAGTTGGGGCAGGCGCGGGCCAGTGACGATCCGCAATTCGCACAGAACTTTGCGCCCTCCGCTGCCTCTGCACCACAGGAAGGGCAACTGACATTCACTGGAGAAACTCTAGGGAGCGCCTTCGACGAGACGCCCGGTTCTCACGACCGCAGCGCCTTTCGCAGGGCAAAGAGGGCCAGCAGGAACGTGACGCCGATCTTGGTCACATCGATCAGCGGCTGAACCTCGATTCCAGCCGGGGAGACTCTGATCACAGCCACCGGTCTTCCTTGAGCGCTACCCCCACCGCCGGCGCCAAGCCCCCGACCATTGTCATCGCCTCCTCCGCCAAAACCGTATCCGCCTGCTCTCTCCCACGCCGCGGCCATGATCACCACCGAGTCACCGACCTTCTCGGGCTCTGAAAACACGGTGTCGGGTCTGGCCTCGCCGAATATCCCTTTCAGTGCGGCAGCCGCAGCATCACCACCGGCGGCGTAGCCGAGTCCTTCTCTTGCCTCACTCATCGTTCAACCTCCTGAGGACGAACATCACAGCGACAGCGATAGCCAATCGGGCTAGCCCTGTGAAGTCATGGATGCGGCGTTTCCGGCCGCCGTGTAGCTCGATCCACCCTGGACGGCTGTACTCGACTCCGAAGCGGAACCATGGCGTCGACATCGAGACCCCAAAGTGAGCGCTCACCGGCGTCACGGTCAACCCGGACACAGAGATCGGAACGCTCCTTTGCCTCTCGTTGTGCCACCTGATCACGTTTCAATCCTACGTTCGACCCGGTAATTTCGGTTAGGTGAGAACTGCGGAGATCACCATCGAGACCGACCGGCACGCAGCAGCCGTCGACCTCACCTCGGACGCCGTTGATTTCTGCCGGGATCAGGGAGACGGGCTGCTCTCGGTGTACGTGCCCCATGCCACCGCAGGACTGGCGATATTCGAGACCGGAGCAGGGTCGGACAGGGACGTACTCTCATCGATCGACGAGCTATGGCCCCGCGACAGGTCCAGGTGGTCTCACGAGCACGGAACGCCGGGTCACGGCCGGGATCACGTGCTGCCGGCATTCATCGCCCCCTCGATCACGATCCCGGTCGTCGGCGGCGCCATGCAACTCGGAACTTGGCAGTCGCTTGTCTTGATCGACACCAACGTCGACAACCCGATCCGAAAAGTGCGTTTCAGCTTCCTACCCGGTTGAGGTCTGGCCGGTTTGGGATAGCCTTCTCGGTTGCCATGAACAGGCAGCTCTTCCCCCAGAACGTAATCGCCATGATCTGGGACTTCGACAAGACACTTATACCCGGCAACATGCAGGGACCCCTCTTCCGGCACTACGGGATCGACGAGACCGAGTTCTGGAAAGAGGTGGACGGGCTGGAGGAGTTCTACCGCAGCCGGGGAGCGAAGCTGATCCAAAGGGACCACCTCTATCTTCACCACATCCTCACCTACGTGCGTGAGGGCCGCATGCCAGGGCTGAGCAACGCACTGCTACGGGAGTTGGGCGCAGAGATCGAGTTCTACAGCGGAATGCCCGACTACCTGGAGATGGCGCGAAAGGCGATCGAGTCCAACCCCCACTATGCCGAGCACCAGATCCGGATTGAGCATTACATCGTGTCAACGGGGCTGCGCGAGATGATCCTTGGATCCTCGGTTGCTCGCCAAATCGAGTTCGTCTGGGCCTGCGAGTTCACCGAGCAGGTAGCCCCGCCCGATTACGAACTGCACCAGGGTCGGCTCTTCTCACCCGAGGGCGAGATCCGCCAGCTGATCTACACCATCGACAACACCTCGAAGACCCGAGCCATCTTCGAGATCAACAAGGGGACCAACAAGAATCCAACCATCGACGTCAACGCCAAGATCGCAAGGGAAGACCGCCGGGTTCCGTTCCAGAACATGATCTACGTCGCGGACGGCCCCTCGGACGTTCCAGTGTTCTCCATCATCAACGAGAACGGCGGTCGGACCTACGCGGTATACCAACCCGGGTCGGAGCGGCAGTTTCAGCAAGCCGCGCGGCTCCTGGAGCAAAACCGTGTCGACGCTTTCGGGGAGGCCGACTATTCGGAGGGATCACACACCGCGATGTGGCTCCGCCATGCTGCCGAGACCATCGCGGACCGGATCGTCCAGGACCGCGAGGAAGCGCTCAACGAACGAATGGGTCTCCCACCCCGCCACGTGGAATAAAGCCTGGCGCGTTCTACGCGGCCAAAGTCCGGGATACCGGACGTGGAACCTTAGGTTGGCATGTAGACCGATCCGGGCGGGGTCTCCGTGGGATAATCGAGTGTGGAGTGGCTCACTGACCTGATCGGCGATAGCGCGGCGGCCAACAATGTCTTGCTTTCGGCCGCCGTCTTCCTCCTGGTGCTGCTCGTGCGCTACACCTTGCTGCGGATAATCGACTCGAGCGTCGACGACACGGAGGCTCAATACCGGGCCCGGAAGATCGTGAATTACGTCGCAACGGTCCTCTTCCTCATCTCACTGGCGTTCATATGGGTCGAGGCCTTCGACAGTCTCCCCACCTACCTGGGACTCGTTTCCGCCGGTATTGCCATCGCCTTGGCCGATGTGCTGAAGAACATGGCCGGGTGGGTCCTGATCCTGACCCGCAAGCCTTTCCAGGTTGGAGACCGCATCGAGGTAAAGGGCTTGATCGGAGACGTCGTCGACGTCCGCCTATTCAGATTCTCGATGCTCGAGATCGGAGGATGGGTCGACGCCGAGCAGTCAACGGGACGTCTAGTCCACGTTCCCAACGGTTTGGTGTTCAACGAGCCTGTCGCCAATTACACCGAAGGGTTCGCCTACGTATGGGACGAGATCCCGATCCTCGTCACGTTCGAATCCGACTGGAAGCTCGCCGAACAGCTGATCGCGGGAATCCTGGAGGCTGAGGCTCCAGACGTCGAAGGCGCAGCCGGCACGAGGATCCGAGAAACGGCGCGGCTCTACAACATCCGGATCGGGACTCTGACACCTGTCGTATACGTGTCAGTGAAGGACAGCGGCGTTCTCCTCACCGCCCGCTATCTGGTGGAGACGCGCACCCGCCGTGGACGCGCCGACCGGATCTGGCGCGCCGTCCTCGACGCGTTCGAAGCAGAACCAAAGATCGAGCTTGCCTACCCGACGATCCGGACTTTCCGGTCCGACAAGGTTTGAACCTCGAAGCGCTGATCGCCGAGGCAGCGCACACTCTTGCTGCGGCCGACCAGATCCTCGTGTTCACGGGCGCCGGGTTGAGCACCGAGTCCGGTATCCCGGACTTCCGGGGGCCCGATGGGCTGTGGAGCAAGGTCGATCCTGACGACTTCACCATCGAACGCTTCGTCGTCAACCGCGATCTCAGAGTTCGAGGTTGGAGGATGCATGCCGACGGCGAGTTGTGGGGAGCGAGATCGACAGTCTCGCCCAACACGGGCCACGAGGCGATCGTGTCACTCGAGCGGGCGGGGCGCTTGGCCGGAGTCATCACACAGAACGTCGACGGCCTCCATCTCAAGTCCGGTCTTTCCACCGAGCACGTCGCAGAGCTTCACGGCAATGTCCGTGACAGCCGGTGTCTCAGCTGTGGCCATGAGTGGGAGACGACCGAAGTGCTCGAGTGGGTTGATGCCGGTGAGGAAGACCCTCACTGCACCGAATGTGGAGGGATCGTCAAGACGGCAACCGTGATGTTTGGCCAGCTTCTCCCGGAGGATGAGCTGCGCAAGGCATCGGTCTTCCTCTCCATCGCCGACGCGGTTTTGGTGGTCGGATCCACCGTCGGTGTGTGGCCCGCCGCTGACTTCGTGATGAGAGCGGCCCAGCAGGCCAAGCCCATCGTGATCATCAACCGCGGCGAGACCGAGGCCGACCGTCTCGCCTCGGTCAAGATCGACGCCGGTATCGGTGATGTGCTTCCACGAATCGTCGAGCGAGTCCTGGATAGTTAAAGCGATCGAACGCGATCGAGATCCCGAACGGCAAGGTCCGAGCTTCTGCTATTAGCAGGCCAGGTACCATCACACCCATGTCCGGCTACACCGCTCCTCTTGCCGACATGTCATTCGTCCTCAATCACGTGGCGAACCTGGAGGCAATCTCCAAGCTGAACGGCTTTCAGCATGCGGATCCAGCGACGGTCGACGCACTATTGGAGGAGGCCGGCCGCTTCTTCTCCGAGGTAATCGCCCCCCTCAACCGGATCGGAGACGAAGTCGGGTCTGTCCTCGACGACGACGGTTCTGTGCGCACCCCCGACGGGTTCAAGGATGCCTACAAGATGTACGTCGAATCTGGATGGGCCGGAGCACACATGCCCGCCGAGTGGGGTGGCGGCGGCCTTCCCTACATCGTGGGTGTTGCCCTCAACGAGATGTTCAAGTCGGCCAACCTCGCCTTCTCCCTCTGTCCGATGCTGACCCACGGCAGCGTCGAGGCGCTGAAGCACCACGGCGACGACGCGTTGGTCTCCACCTACGCCGAGAAGCTGACAGTCGGCGAATGGACAGGGACGATGCACCTGACCGAACCCCAGGCGGGGTCCGACGTCGGGGCCCTCCGCACTCGAGCCGTCCCCAAAGAGGACGGCACATACCGCCTGTTCGGAACAAAGATCTTCATCACATGGGGCGACCACGACCTCGCCGGAAACATCATCCACTTCGTTCTCGCCCGGACGCCGGACGCCCCGCCGGGCACCCGCGGGATCTCAATGTTCGTGGTCCCCAAGTTCGTGCCCGACGCCAACGGCGAGCCCGGTGAGCGCAATGACTACACGATCGTGTCACTCGAGCACAAGTTGGGCATTCATGCCTCTCCGACGTGCGTGATCTCCTTCGGCGACGGGGGCGAGGGAGCCGTTGGCTACCTCATCGGCGATGAGATGGAGGGGATGCGCAACATGTTCACCATGATGAACGCGGCGCGGATCGGTGTAGGGGAAGAAGGCCTGGCTATATCCGAGCGCGCCCTTCAACAAGCCCTCCGGTACGCCCACGAGCGAATCCAGGGGAGGCCGGTAGGCGCCTCGGCGAAAGAGAGCGTCTCCATTGTGGAGCACCCCGACGTCCGTCGGATGCTGCTGACGATGAAGGCCTACACCGAGGCGATGAGGGCCCTCGTGTATGTAACCGCCCAAGAAGGAGACCTCGCTGCACACGGGGAAAGCGATGAGATACGGTCGCGGGCGGGAGAGAGGCTCTCACTCCTCACACCCGTCGTGAAGGCCTGGTGTACCGACCTCGGAGTCGAGATGGCCTCGCTGGGTATCCAGGTCCATGGCGGCATGGGATATGTAGAGGAAACCGGCGCCGCCCAGCATCTACGCGACTCGCGGATCGCCCCCATCTACGAGGGGACCAACGGGATACAAGCGATCGATCTCGTACTGCGGAAGCTGACGCTCAGGGACGGGGCGGTCATTGAGGAGCTGATCACCGACATGACCGAGGCCCTTTCCGACATGAACGACCATGAGCAGCTGGCACTATTCCGCGATCAGTTGACGACAGCAGTTCAAGGGCTGGCCGACACATCCGGTTGGCTCATTGGGCAGATTGCCGAGGGCCACACCAATGACGCATTAGCTGGGGCAACACCATTCCTGACCCAACTCGGCACCGTCGCCGGGGGCTGGTTGATGGCCAAGGCTGCCGTGGCCGCATTGAGACAACCGGCCAACGTCGACCCGGGCTTCCTCGCCGACAAGATCACCACCGCAAGGTTCTACGGCGAGCATCTTCTTCCCAAGGCAAACGGGCTCGTTCCCACCATCAAGGCCGGATACACGCTCCTCGCCGAGTCCCGGCTCTGAGGCATGCGCCTCGCCGACAAGACAATCGTCATCACGGGCGCGGGCTCCGGAATCGGAGCGGCGCTGGCAAACAGATTCGCTGCCGAGTCTCCGCGGGGCCTCATCCTGGCCGACCTCAACCTCGAGGCGGTCACCGAAGTGGCCGAACAGGTCGGAGGCGTGCCTTTCGAGGCCGACGTCTCCTCCTCGGAGGCAAACGCCGAACTGATCGGGCTTGCGGAGAATCGGTTTGGGCCCGTCGACCTCTTCTGTGCCAACGCCGGATACGGCGCGGTGGGAGACGAACAGAGCCCCACCGAGGACTGGGACCGCATGTGGCATGTGAATTTCATGTCCCACGTCCATGCGGCACGCCATCTGATTCCAGGTTGGGTCGAGCGCGGTGACGGGTACCTGCTGGTCACAGCCTCCGCTGCCGGCCTACTCACCAACCTCCGAGCCGCCCAATACTCGGTGACCAAGCACGCTGCGGTTGCCTTCGCCGAGTGGCTGGCAGTGACATACGGCGACGCAGGAGTGAAGGTGAGCTGTCTCTGTCCTCAATTCGTCAACACAGCGCTGGTCGAGGGCGCGGACGAGTTCGAGCTCCTGGCCCAACTCGCCCCGTTGCTCGAGCCGGAGGAGGTCGCCGAGTCCGTCGTGGCCGGGCTCGATGCCGAGGAGTTTCTGATCCTTCCCCATCCCGAGGTGGCTCAGTACTTCAAGAACAAAGCAAATGACTACGACCGATGGATCGGCGGGATGCGCAAGTTGCAGCGCAATCTTTTCCCCCCATCCGCGGAATAGGGCAGAATTGGGGTCATGAGCAAGAGACGGGTCGTCGTAACCGGCGTTGGAGTGGTGGCAGCACCAGGCATCGGCATGGACGATCTTTGGAAAGGGCTTCAGCGGGAGCCCGGTCCCGCCCCACGGCTCATAGAGGACTGGGATCCGGAGCCGTGGATCCCCAAGCGGGAGTCCCGGCGTTTGGACAAGTTCACCCAGTTTGCGTTGGTTGCAACCCAGGAGGCTTTCAGCCAATCGGGCATCCCCGATGTCGACCCCAATCGCGTGACAGTCTCGGTGGCAACCGGAATTGGCGGGTTGGAGGCGCTCGAGGACCTTGTGCACGCCTCCGATGAGGATTCGCCGCGGGTTTCCCCGTTCCAGATCCCCATGATGATGGCCAACGCCGCGGCAGCCGCGATCTCAATCAAGTACGGATTTGGCGGTCAGGTGTCGACACCGGTCGTGGCCTGCGCCGCAGGATCGCAGTCGGTCCTCGATGGTCTTCGTCAGCTGCAGTGGGGATACGCCGACGTCGCCGTCGTGGGGGGGAGCGAAGCCGCAGCGCGGCGCCCCGCCAGGGAGGGATTCAAGGCGGCACGGGCTCTCTCCACTTCCGGGTACGCCAGACCGTTTGATGTCGATCGCGACGGGTTTGTCATGGGGGAAGGCGCCGCCATGCTCGTTCTCGAGGCAGAAGAAGCAGCTCAGGCGCGCGGGGCAACGCCGCTGGCCGTCGTATTAGGCGCAGCATCCACCGCCGACGCGCACCACATCACGGCACCACATCCCGAAGGCGAAGGAGCGGAACGCGCCATGAGGCTCGCCATGGAAGACGCTGGCCTGCAGCCGTCTGATGTCGCCTACATCAATGCCCATGGCACCGGCACCGACCTCAACGACCGAACCGAGGGTCTGGTCATCAGCCGGATCTTCGGAGAATCGCAGCCCGCGGTCTCCTCTATCAAGGGAACGACCGGGCATGGCCTGGGGGCGTCGGGTTCGATCGAAGCAGCCGTTGTGGTTGAGGCAATCAGGCGCAAGGAACTGCCGCCGAACATCGGGCTGGTGAATCAGGATCCTGAGATCCCGCTCAACGACATCGTGCGGGAAGCGCGTCCATGGGAACCAGGGCCTGCTCTGTCCAACTCGTTCGGGTTCGGGGGGCACAACACGGTTCTCGCCATAGGGCCTGTCTGAGCAAAGCGGCTGCCCCTGTATGATTCAGTCCGACGGGAGCTCGGTGAGACCGGGCTGAGAGGGAGCCTCAAGGCTCCGACCGACAGAACCTGATACGGGTAATTCCGGCGCAGGGACCCAGGCTCATCGCTCCCAAGGAGGAGAAGATGAGACTGTCCAAACTCACCGCGATCGGGATCTCGGCGCTGGCATTGGCCATAGCTGCCTGCTCAGCCGAACAGGCTCCTGGCACCCTCACCCTGATCGCCCACGACTCTTTCGCCGACGGGGTGACCGAAGACACCTTCGCCGCATTCACAGAAGAGACCGGCATTCGAGTCGAGGTCCTGGCTGCCGGCGATGCCGGTTCGATGGTCAACCAAGCCGTGCTTTCAAAAGGAAATCCCCTTGCCGACGTCCTGTTCGGAGTCGACGACACCTACCTATCTCGGGCTCTCGATGAGGAAATCTTCAGGGTGTACAGGTCCACTGAGGTCGACAAGGTTCATCCGGAGCTGGTCGACACCCAATATCGGGTCACGCCGATCGACTACGGCGATGTCTGCATCAACTACGACACGGCATGGTTCGAGTCGACCTCGATCGCGGTTCCGGAGCGTCTGGAAAGTCTGCGTGCCGAGCTCTACGCGAGCCACCTGAGCGTGGAGCACCCTGCAACCTCCTCGCCCGGACTGGCCTTCATGTTTGCGACCATTGCCGAATTTGGAGAGGAGGGATGGCTGGATTTCTGGGCTGACCTGAGAGATGGCGGTGTTCGCGTGGCATCCGATTGGACTACTGCCTACTACACGGACTTCCTCACACATGGCGGCCCCTCCAGCATGGTGGTCTCCTACGCGTCCTCGCCGCCAGCCGAGGTGGTTTTCTCGGAGGAGCCGATCGACAGCCCTCCCACGGGTGTGATCGAGGCCGGGTGCTACCGGCAGGTCGAATATGCCGGGATCCTGGCCGGGACCCAATATCCGGCGGCGGCTGGGAAGCTGATCGACTTCATGCTCTCGCTCGAGTTCCAGGAGCAGATTCCTCTCTCCTGGTTCGTGTTCCCCGCCAACCAGGACGCCCAGCTCCCATCGGTGTTCGCCGAACACGTCGTGATACCCGACGATCCGGCGCGCCTGTCGCCGGCCTACATCGCGGAGAACCGGGACCGCTGGATCGATGAATGGATACAGGTGATGGAAGGCTGAGACGCTCGATACGGTGGGGTTGGGTGGGGGTCGCCACCGTCCCCGCGCTCTTCGTCGGCTACTTCTTTGCCTACCCGGTCGTCCGGATCCTCGATGTGGGCCTCTCCGAACTGAGCATCGGGGCCTCCGGGCTGCAGGCACGGCTGCTCAGGGTGGGGTGGTTCACCCTTTGGCAGGCGTCGCTGTCCACCGTCCTGACCCTTCTGGCGGCGACCCCACTCACCTGGGCTGTGTCCTCATACGAGTTCAAGGGTCGTCGTCTCGCCACCGCTCTCGTAGCTGTCCCCTTCGTCCTCCCGACGGTGGTGGTCGGCACCGCGTTTCTGTCTCTCGGCTTCGTCCAATCGATCGGATCGATCCTCGCCGCCCACGTCTTTTTCAACGTGGCGGTCGTGGTGAGAACTGTCTCGTCAGTCTGGTCCAGGATCGACCCTCGGCTCATCGAAGCTGGCCGAGTCCTCGGCGCCGGCCCCTGGCAGACCTTTCGCCTTGTGACGCTGCCCTTGCTGCGGCCGGCAATCGCCGCGGCGTCTTCGATCGTCTTCCTTTTCACATTTACGTCCTTTGGGGTAGTTCTGATCCTCGGTGGCTTCCGCTTCGCCACCTTGGAGGTCGAGATCTATCGGCAAGCCGTGAACCTCTTCGACCTTCCTCTGGCTGCTTCGCTGGCGATAGTCCAACTGATCGGGGTCACCACCGCCCTCTACGTCTACTCCCGCTATCAGGAGTCGAGATCGGCGTCATGGGAAGTTGCCGGTGCCCGCCTCCTCCCAAGGCCTCGGGGAGCAATGAGATGGCTTGTCGGATCGGTGGTGATCGCCAGTCTTACCGTGCTCATGGCCCCGTTGATCTCCCTCTTCTCTGACAGCCTGGGCCGAGGGTTCTACACGGGTCTGTTCGGGTCTGATGCGGTGGTCGGCAGCCCGATCGCGTCGGTCGGTAACAGTCTCCGATTCGCCGCCATCGCCACGCTCATTTCGACAATCGTTGGCCTGATGGCGGCTGCGGCGATATCCGCCCGCCGAGGAACCCTGTCCAAGTGGTTCGACATGCTCCTGATGCTTCCTCTGGGCACATCAGCGGTGACGATCGGTTTCGGATTCATTGTGGCACTCGATTGGCCTGTGGATCTGCGCGCATCGTTCTGGCTGATACCAATCGCGCACGCATTGGTCGCCGTCCCGTTCGTGGTGAGGACAACGCTTCCCACCCTGCGGTCGATCCGCCAAGAGATGCGGGACGCGGCGGCAGTACTGGGGGCTTCCCCATGGAGGGTGTGGCGGCAGATCGACCTGCCCATCGTGAGTCGAGCAGCCATGGTCGGCTCCGGGTTCGCATTTGTCGTCTCTCTCGGTGAGTTCGGAGCGACGTCGTTCGTCGCCCGTCCCAACATCCACACGGTGCCCACCATGATCTTCAGGCTGCTGGGACGTCCCGGCGAGGTGTCCTTCGGGATGGCCATGGCTCTCTCGGTTCTCCTCGCTGCGATCACCGCTGGTGTCGTCATGTGGCTGGACCGAGCTCGCGTGGGAGAGTTGGGGAGGTTCTGATGCTCGAAATCGACCAGATCGACGTCTCCATCGAGGACACACCAATACTCCGTCAGGCCGACCTGACGGTCGGGAACGGTGAGGTCGTGGGACTACTGGGACCATCTGGATCGGGGAAGTCGACACTGCTGAGGGCGGTGGCGGGTCTCGTCGACGTGGCGTCGGGTGACATCCGCTGGGATGGCGCATCGCTCCTCGATGTGCCTACCCACCGTCGTGGGCTCGGACTCATGTTCCAGGGGTACGCACTTTTCCCTCATCTGGATGTGGCACAAAACGTGGGGTTCGGGCTGCGCATGCAACGGAACGCGACTCCCGGCCCCCTGATATCCGAGGCTCTCGAGATGGTCGGGCTGGCGGGCTACGAGAATCGAGAGGTCGACTCGCTCTCGGGCGGGGAGAAACAGCGCGTGGCCCTCGCCCGGACTCTCGCCCCGCAGCCCCGATTCGTGATGCTCGACGAGCCCCTCGGAGCCCTGGACCGAAACCTGCGGAGGATGCTGATGACCGAGATGAGGGAGATACTCACCGAGCGAGAGGTCACCGGGATCGTCGTCACCCATGATCGGGACGAGGCGGTTGCCATGGCCGACCGTTTAGCCCTCATGAGGGAAGGGACCATTGTTCAGACCGGCACTCTGTCAGAGATCCTGGACCGTCCGGCGAACGACTGGGTCCGCGCCTTCGTCTCCTGATCGCAAACCTCAGGTAGGTAGCGCCCTATACGGGCGCTACCGGTCTCAAGAATGCCGAGATGGCCCCCGAAATTCGGGGGCCATCTCCACCTGGGCGGTGCGGGGAGGAGGAAGTGAGAGGGACCGCCTAGGAATCCATCGACTCCTTGTACTGCTGGAAGAGCTCACGCAACTCGGGTGGGGTGATCAGGCCATCATCGAGAGCATCGCCGATGTCCATCTGCTTCAACGGATGTTCATCTGGGATGGCGTCGTACTCGTCCTGGTCGATTCCCCCGTCGTCCATCAGCATTCCGAACCTGGCCCCGTGCCGAAAAGCGTTTCGCCGAGGATGTTGCCGCTCTGCCCTCACCTCTTCGAGTGTGAGGACGCCGTCTTCCCATGCTTCCTCGAAGCGCTCGGAGAGCAACCAATTGCCCTCGGGGAGTATCTCGGCTTCCTCCAAGGTCATCTCGCCGTCCTCGAAAGCCTCCTCGATGGCCGCCCGGAGCGCTTCTCGCTCGGCCTTGGCTTCGGCGATGGCCTCCTCAACTGCGGCCAGCACCGTGTCGGCGTCTTCCTGGTTGATCTCGCCCTCGCTCACCAGATCGGCGAGGACCCCGCTTAGAAAGGCCAGTCCTCGACCGGCGTGGCTGACCTCATCTGTCTCCTGGGCAATAGCCGCACTCGGCGACGAGATCAAAGCGGTGGCGAATCCCGCTCCAACGAGAATCGCGCCCGCTGCCAGGGAAGCGATGATCTTGTTTCGCATTTTCGAACTCCTTGGTCTTGTTGTCATGACCAATGTCGCCCTGGCTTGTTAAGAGGCGGTGAGGCAGAAGTTCGGGGTTGGGGCACTTTCTCGGGCTGGTCCGACTAGGCGTGGCACGGAGAATCGGAGAATCAGGGGCGGAGCTGGTCGATCCGCGCCGCGAACTCGGGCGGGATTCGACGCGGCTTGCCGTCCAGATCAGTGAACGCTGCCGAGATGGTCAACTGGGCGACCCGCTCGTCTCCTCTGAGCATCAGCTGCTTCCAGGTCGACTTGACGCGGCCCGCCTCGTGAACCCAGGTGTGAATGGTCAGCTCCTCTCCGTACCGTGCAGCAGCCAGGAACCGAGCATTGGCCTCGACCACGACGAACTGCCATCCCCGCTCCTTGAGGACGTCCAACCCCCAACCCATGTCCGCCAAATACTCGATACGGGCCGTCTCGAAGTAGGAGAAGTAGTTGGTGTGGTTCACATGGTCGTAAGGGTCCAGCTCGTAGAACCGGACCTTGAGCCGGGTCGTGTGGACGTCCCGATCAGTGGGCAGCTCGAGGGTCAGGCTTCACTCCTCAGGTGGAAGGCCGGTGAGGCTACCCCAGCTACTCTCGCCGATATGAAGGCGTGGCAGCTGACCGACACCAACGGCATCGACTCCTACGTGCTCAATGACGTGCCCGAGCCCGAACCCGGGCCGGGGGAGGTGAGGGTTGACATCAAGACCGCTGGGCTCAACCACCTCGACATCTGGGTGTCGATGGGTCTCCCCGCACCCGAGCACCTTCCACACACCACGGGGGCTGACGCCGCGGGGACCATCGACGCCATTGGCGAGGGTGTCGACGGATTCGAGATCGGCGACGAGGTGATAGTCGATCCCTCTCTGTCGTGCGGACGCTGCGAATTCTGTCTCAATGACGACATCGTCTACTGCGAGGACTTCGGGATTCTCGGTGAGCACGCCCCGGGAACCTTCACAGAGAAGATCGTGATCCCCACGATCAACGCTGTCAGGAAACCGAAGAGGGTCGAATGGGAGGAAGCCGGAAGCTTTGGGCTGGCCAATGTCACCGCTCTGCGGAAGCTCGAGAAGGCAAGGCTGAGCAGAGGCGAGGTGGTGCTCGTGGTTGGGATCGGTGGAGGAGTCGCCACCGCCTCGATGCAACTGGCGATGGCGTTCGGAGCCAAGGTCTACGTCACCTCCCGATCCCAGAAGAAGATCGACTGGGCCGTTGAGAACGGCGCGGCGGGCGGATTCGACTCGGCCGGCGAGTTCGGCAAAGAGATGGCTGCTCTGGGTGGAGCGGACCTCATCATGGAGAACGTCGGGCCAGCCACCCTCAAGCAGTCGATGCGGGCTGCCAAGAAGGGGGGACGCATCGCCATCTCAGGTGGGACCAGCGGATCGAGATTCGAGCTCACCATCCCGATCCTGTTCTTCCGCCAACTGGAGCTCGTGGGATCGTCCATGGGCAACCATGCCCAGTTCGCCAGGGCCCTCAACTGGATCAGGCTTGGCAAGGCCAAGGCAATAGTCGACCGCGTGTTCCCCTTCGACCAGCTACCCGAGGCGCTTCGTTATCTGGACTCGGGCGAGCAGATCGGAAAGGTCGTCCTAGCCCGCTAGTTCAGAGAAGGCGCCTCGACCGAGTACAGCTGCCACTCCCCGTCGAAGCCTTTCAAATGGTGGGATCCTCGATCGGCAAAGACGATGTCAGATCCCACGACCAGGTCACGAACCGTCCTAGAGACCATGATCTGGCCCGGTGCGGCCGCCGACATCACTCTCGACGCCAGGTGCACCGCCACACCTCCGACGTCGTCGCCCCGCACCTCAACCTCGCCCGCGTGGATACCGGTCCGAAGCGTGACATCGACCCTGGCTATCTCCCGGCTCAAGCTCTCAGCACAGCGGATCGCTCGTCCGGGGCCGTCGAAAATCGCCAACGCTCCGTCGCCGGTGCTCTTGACCAATTCGCCGCTGTTGATCTCCACGATTCGTCGCGTGGTCGAGTCGTGCACATCGAGAAGGGCGCGCCACTCGCGGTCACCCAGTTGCCCGGCACGGCGGGTTGAGTCGACGATGTCGGTGAACATGACCGTCGCCAAACGCCGGTCGGTCACGCCTGGTGACGCTTCGGACCCCACGACGAACTTCTCGATGATCGAGAGGACTTCGTCCGGGTGTTCCCAGTACGGAGTGGCGTCCGTGCCTTCGAGCTCGACGAATTCGGCGCCTTCGATGCGCTCGGCGACGTATCTGCCGAGCTCAATGGGGATCGCAGGATTGTCCTTGACATGGGTGACCAACGTCGGCACCTGGATCGCGGGTAGCAGCGCGCGTGCATCGGAACTGAAGTTCTGCTGCATGTAGGCTCGCGCTGCGGCTGGGCTAGCCACCGAGCGCTGGACCTTCGCCATCCAGTTCATGAACGCACGGTCGCCTACCTTGCTCGGTATCCAGAGGCTGGCGCCATCAGGTGTGCCCCATGCGTCACCGATCCTCCGGCTCAATTCCTCGACAGCGTCGGCGGGATACCCAATTGGGTAATCGTCAGTCGCGGAGAGGCGGGCATAGGTGCAATGGAGAACCAGGGAGTGCACTCGTTCTGGGTGATTGGCCGCAAAAAGCAGTGTGGTGGGTCCTCCATCGCCGCCACCCAAGAGGGTCGCGTTCTCGCTCCCAACGGCGTCCATCACGCATTCAAGCTCCTCGACAAATGACTCCCATGGGGGAAGGGCGTCGAGTGGGACTGGATCAGAAGCCCCCGAGCCTCGTCTGTCGAAAACGATCGTCCGGCCCAACCGAGACGCCTTCTGATAGAAGAGCCGGATTCCGGGGTCCTCCCACTCGATGTCGATGGAGCCCCAAAAACCTGCATTTACGACCAGGTCGGGCGGGCCCTCCCCCATCGTCATGTAATAGATGGCCTGATCGCCGAGGCGGGCGTAACCGGTTAGCGGCTCCATGCGGAAAACCCTATCCCCGCTCCCTTATGGTTGCTCGTGTGGATCACGAGTTCAGCGCCGAACTATGGGAGTACGAGGGAGAGGCGCCGTGGGTCTTTGTCACTCTCCCGGCCGACCTCGCTGACGAGATCGAAGACCAAGCCCCTCGAGGTGGCTTCGGATCTGTGAAAGTCGAGGTCAACTGTGGCCAGAGCCTTTGGAGCACCTCTCTGTTTCCGGACAAGAAGTCGGCCTCGTTCGTACTTCCGGTGAAGAAGGAGATCCGGATTGCTGAAGGGCTGAGTCCCGGGGACCAGGCCAGATTCAAGATCTCGGTGGTCCGGCGGGCGAGCCCCTGAAACGCGAACGGCGCCGCACCCCTCCGGGCGGCGCCGCTCAGATACCTGTCGGCTTTCAATGATCCGATATTGGCCCACCGGAACACCGACGGTTCTCGATGAAGATCGGCGGCGCGCCGACAGTGTCTAGAGGATCAATCGGCGATCGCCCGAACGGACTAGTTCGAAGATCGTGATCTGTCTTCAGCCAAGATCTCCTCGATCTGGCCCAGCGCGCTGGTGATGCCCTCTTCCATTCCCATCTCGAGCACTTTCTCCATCGCCGCAGAGTTCTCGTATCGCGTCGTGATCGTCATGCGAGTGCGGCCGTCGCCCTGGTCCTCGATTGCAACCGTTGACCTCGATATTGGGAGATCGACGTTCTCGGAACCGTCCTGGTTTGCGAAGTAATCCTCGAACTCGAGCAGATTCGGAGCCTCGACGCCCAACACGCGCCAACCCCCATGGAACTTCTCCCCTTCTGGGGATGTCATGTAATAGCTGACAACTCCGCCTGCGGTGAGGTCGTGATGTACCACTGTCGCCGGGTGGGAAGGCGGCCCCCACCACCTCTCGAGCTGACGGGGATCGGACCAAAGTCGCCAAATCCGTTCTGTGGGGGCCTCGTACACGGCCGCAACAGTGAAGGTCGCGGAATCTCTGTCGGTTGTGACCGTCGGGGTCATCTCGTTTCTCCTTCGGTGAGTTGAGCAGCGAGGACTTCGCCAAAGAGGTTGATTCGATCTCGCCAGAGTTGCTCGATCTCGTCGAGGACCTCTCGTGCCGTGTCCAGGGCTCGGGGTTGGGGTCTGACCAGCTGTTCTCTGCCGCTCCGATGCTTACGAACCAAACCCGCTGACTCGAGCACCGATACATGCTTCTGCACTGCAGTGACGCTCATGTCGTAGTTACGGGCCAGGGCCGAGACCGAGAGGTCGCCGATCGCGGCCCGCACGACGATGTCCCTTCTGGTGGCATCGGCGAGGGCACGGAACAGACGATCCACCTCGTCGCTACTCAGAGCAGTATCTACAACCATATGGTTGTAGATAAGCACATGAGATGGATCATGTCAAGGGGGTTTGAAGTTTCACTCCTTGTCGACTTCCGGTGTCAATAGCCCGCTACGGCTCGCCCAGATCAACGCTTCGGTGCGATTGCGCACCCCGATTCGTGTGTACAGGCTCCTGAGGAGCCGGAACATCGCCCGCTCCGAGTACCCATTGTGAGCCGCCAGATCGGAGACGGTCTGTCCTTCCGCCATAGCCTGTAACCATCCAGCTTCATCGTCGGTCAGCCACCCCTCGAAGTCATCGCTGTCAGGCGTGGTCTCCGCCATGGCTCGTGCAAATCGATAGGGCAACGAGACCCGACCATCAAGTGCCTCACCGACCACAGATTGAAATCCTCGAGCGTCATCGTGCTCATCGACGACTGCTGCCGCGCCCGCCCTCATCAGCCTGGCGACGCGCCCAACTGACGGATCGTCGACAACCGCCACTACCGGAATGTCCTCATGAAGGTCGACATGAGCCTGGATCTTGCCTTCGTCTCCCCGGCCTTCGACGAGGGCCACGACCGCGCTCCCTCCGATCCCGGGCTGCCACACGTCCAAGGCTTCGAAGAACGCTGTCTCATAACCGCACTCCTCGAGCATCGACGCCATACCACGACGCCATGCCTCGGATCCTCCGGCGACCGCGATCTTGTGGGACATCCATTGAACCTACCGCTTCGGCTCACGCTGGCAGACGACTGCCAAACACAGTCAGGTGCCCCTTGGGTCGCGTCATTGACCGGCAGGCTCATATGCCCCGAAGATCTACTCGTCGGCCTCGATTCCAATTGGTGGAATCGGAAAGGAGAAAAAAAATGGCTGAAGAGTCAGCGACCGGAAAGGTACAAGAGAGTATCTCCGGTGTGTTGAAGGGAACCGGCGGAATCGTATCGGGCGCAGCTGACGTCGCACGTGACGTCGCAGTGACCACGCTTGGAAACGCCAAGGATGTTGCGGGCGCGATCGGTAGCACTGCGTCCGGCATCGTGGGTGGCGCATTGCGTGCCGTTCAGGATGTTGGGACCGGCCTGGTCAGAACCGTGAAAGGTGTGATCGTCGGCATCATCGAAGGTGTTGGCGAGGTCGCGACGGTGTCTGCCGGGACTATCGCGGACACGGTTCGGGCTGCCTTCCAGGGCACCCGTGACGTTGGCGAGAGCGTGACCCACACGGCGTCGGCAATCGCCGAGGGAGTCGTCACCGCCGCCAAGAGAACCGGGATCAGTCTCGGCGACGCGGCTCTCACCCTGGGCAAATCCGTCATTGGTGGTCTCGGGGAGATGACCAGCGAAGTGATGGGCGTCGCCAAGAGCACCGTTTCGGGCGTCGTGACGGGCGTTGCCGAAGTCGGTGCAGATACGTTGGAGGCCGTGAAGGCCACGACCAAGGGCATCATCTCCGGTGCCGGGGAGGTGGGTGCTGACATCGCCGAGGCGACGTCAGGCGCTCTTTCGGGTGCAATTGATGGCGCCAAGAAGGTGGGCCTCAGTGCCGAGGATGCGGTCTCCGCAGCTGCGGAAGGCGCTCTCGAAGCCGCCGAGGAGATCGGCGAGGCCGCGGTTCACGCGGTCCGCGACGTCGCCGCCAGTGGTGTTGATGGCGTGAAGGCCGTCCTCAAGGGCGATCAAGACACCTAGCCACACAGAAGAGAGGTAGGGATTCCCTACCTCTCTTTCTCGTTGTTCAGCTCGGGCCCCCGCAGCCGGCTGTGGCGCCTAGTCAGCGATCGATTCGACGAGTTGACGGAATGCTCCCGCTGCACCGGAACGGATCGAAGGAGAATGCCCGAAGACTGCAACGCCAAAGTCCTGCTCCGCAAGGTGGCGAATGCTTGCGTCAATCAACGGCGTGGAACGGTTGAAGTAGCCGCGAACCACCTGGCCGCTCTTGGTCGCCTTGGCCGCATCTCCGACGAAAGCGACACCGCCGCCTCGACCCAGCAGATACGAGGTGTGCCCAGGTGTATGGCCGGGAGTGTCCAGCGGACGTAAGCCCCCAGGAAGATGCAGTTTCGGGTCTTCGGTGACGAGGTGGTCCACCGTCACCGGATGGGCACGGGGGAGGACCTGCACGAGCCATTTGAACGGTAGGGCGTAGAACGGAACGGGGGGCGCCGGCGTCTTCTCCTCACCCTGTATCGCCGGGGCATCGGCTCTGGAGGCGTACACCTCCGCGCCCGATTCGTCCTTGACGGCGGCTGCGTTGCCAGTGTGATCATTGTGGGAGTGGGTCAACACGATCGCGGTCACGTCTCCAACAGAGCGACCGATCCCGGCAAGGGCTTTCGCTATCAGCCCTTCAGTCCTGGGAAGACCCGTGTCCACGAGAACGATCCCCTCATCGCCATCAATGAGGAAGGAGTTAACTGGCGCAGAGCCGATTTGATATACACCGTCGACAATCGATTCAACTGCCACCAGATCCTCCACTCATCAGCAACTAGACGCCAAACCTAATGATGGCCTGCCTCCGCGGGCTCGCCAGACCCGTCACCCGCATCGTCGTTGATGAGAATCGCCCCGGTTCGACGCGACCGCTATTCCCTTCCCAGTCTTGAGGAGCCAAGGGCGGTCGATATACTTCGGCGGTCGCCCGGCACTACCGGGAATTCCAGGGAGCGTAGAACAGTCTGGAGTGTTCGCCGGCCTGTCAAGCCGGAGGTCGCGGGTTCAAATCCCGTCGTTCCCGCCCCATCGGAATCGAGAGGTTTCGGTTGAGGAGGTCAGGTAGCTCAGTTGGTAGAGCGCCGGTCTGAAAAACCGGAGGTCGACGGATCGACGCCGTCCCTGACCACTACCCGGTGGATGCCCGGACGACGGCTCCCAGTTCACTGGTCGCGGAAGTCCTCGCGCATCTCCCCGACAGCCTGATCATGGGTGAGGATCCGCTCGAGTCCTTTATTGAACTCTTCGACGATCCCCCACCGATAGAACGCACGCTGCGTCGAAGACAGGCTCGACATACGCTGGGTGAGGGCCTCGCGATCAACCCAAAATTCGGCCCTCTGGTCGGAATCGAGATCGGTTCGCCATCCGCATACGTCGGCAACTGAGTAGTCCATCCCGGGAAGCTAGCGCATCGAACGTGTTCCAAACTCGCTGCCTCACGACGACACAGGCCCGCTTCCTGGATGCGGGGATTCAGCTCGAAGCGCGTAGACTGGTCCCACCCACTGCAAGGATTCCGTTGGCCAAGACCGAGAAGCTCGAACTCGTCAAGGCCATCGAGCACGAAGTCGAAAGACTCACCGCTGAGCACCTAGAGCGCCGCTCCGACTGGTACTACCACGACATCGTTCCCTGGGAGCGCGGAAAGAGTTACAGGGACAAGCCGTGGGATCCCTCCCAGGTGACCATTTCCGAGAACGCCAGAACGTCGCTCGTCCTCAATCTTCTCACCGAGGACAACCTTCCCTACTACCACTCACTCATCGAGAAACACATGCCGAAGGGCTCTGCTTTCGTGCGGTGGAACCGTCTGTGGACCGCCGAGGAGGCTCAGCACTCGATCGCGATCCGTAGCTACTTACTTACCTCCCGCAACACCGACCCCTACCAACTCGAAGATGATCGCAAGGCAACGATGATCAACGGTTACCAGCCCACCTACGACGACCCCACCGAGATCTTCGCCTACACCGCGACCCAGGAATTGGCGACGCGGGTGAGCCATCGCAATGCGGGGAAGATCACCGACGACCCGGCCGCATACGAACTGATGAAGAACATCGCCGCAGACGAGAACCATCACTTCATCTTCTACAAGGAGGTGATGCGGGCCATGCTCGACCGCGCCCCTCAGCTAGTCCTCGACAGCATCTTCCGCGTGTTCGACAACTTCGAGATGCCTGGCGTCGCCATGCCCAACTTCTTGCGTCGATCGATTCAGGTGGCCAAGGCCGGGGTCTACAACCTCCGCATCCACCACGACCGTGTGCTCACGCCGCTGATCAAAGATTGGGGGATAGCCCGCCTATCCGGTCTAACCCCGCATGCGGCCGAGATGCAGGAGAAGATCATGGCGCTGCCCGACCTGATAATGCGCAAAGCCGAGGTCTTCGAGAAGCGGGTAGGGCTGGGCTATGCCTGACCACTCGTCAACCACAGGAGCCATGTTTGCCCGAGAGCAAGAACTGAGGGCAATGAGCGACCAGGAGTTGAGCGCCGAGTGGGTTCGGGCGATGACCGTCGAGATCGATCCTGATAACCGAACCGCCCAACTAGCTACCATCGACGAGGTCGTGGCCGAAATCAATGCTCGCTCTGAACGAGCGCCGTCCACCTCCCTCATTATCACTCCCGACGACGCGCTTGCAGTCAGCGAGTACCTGAAGAGCACCATCACCGCTGGCGGTACGGGTTGGTATGAGGAAGAACCCGCCTAGCGGTCAGCGATCTTCGGCGTCCTCAGAGTCCCTTTCATTCCGCTCACGATCCTCGAGACGTTCCCGTTCGTGGCGTGCGTGCGATTCCTTTCGCTCACGTTCGTGGCGTTCTGCGTCCTCTTTGCGTTCTCGCTCGTAGCGTTCGGAGTCTGTTTCCACTGGTTAGGCCGTTTCCTCGTTGATTCTAGGCCTCGAGTGTCTCAAGCCTTCCCCCGGCATTCTTGACTGGCAGGATCCCTGGTAGCGGTGGAGCGCCATTACAATCACACCATGTCGTGATGCTTTCGGCGACGTTAAACACGAAAGTGAGTTAGGAAGCTTGGACCTCGCTATCTCCATGCCGTAGGAGACAGCGCAGGTCCTTTTCCTATTGGTTCACGACGTCCGTTACTCGGCCTCGAGTCCGAGTTCGACAAAGATACGATGCCGCTCGTCGCTGTAGTCGTCGTGCGACACCTCGCCCGATTGGTACCGAGCACTCAGGCGCGCGAATTGCTGCATGAGGGCATCTTCCTCCGCCTTGGTCATCTCATCGCCGTCCGACTCCCGGGAAAAGCGTGCTTCCCGCTTCCGGGCCTGCTTCTCTTGTCGGGCTTTCTCACGATTCCGCTTCTGGAAGCTCTCGCGACCGCGGTTCCCCATCTAGACCGGCGCGGTTCAGGATCGGGGTTTGGCGATGTTGACCTTCAGCGACCGTCCGTCGAGATCGCGTCCGTTGAGGGCCTCGATGGCCGAGTTGGCCGCCTCTCTGCTCTGCATTTCCACGAAACCGAAGCCTCTTGATCTGCCGGTGTCACGATCGGTCACCACTTGGGCGTTAGTTACCTGCCCATGCTCAGCGAAGAGACTCTCGAGTTGGCTTGTGGACGTCTGGAATGAAAGATTCCCAACATAGATATTGGCTGACATTGCATGCTCCTTTGAGCTCGTACCGTCGTTGGATCACCGAGCGCCGGATTTATCGCCAAATTTGACGACTCACTCAGGCTGCAACATCCGACGGAACGAAGAAGCAAGCAAGGCGTGGCACACAAATGGCGTGTGCACAGTTCAAGGTTAACCACGACGCGGGCTCATCCGGACATCAGGACTCGGACGCCGGGTGGCTTTGAGGTCCGCCAACTGTTTGGGGAGGCAGTGCGGATGCAAACCAATCTGCAAACGCACTGGAGCAAACAAGGGGCACAGGATCACGCAAGCGGCACGTCAGCACAGCCGAATCCTCTTGTCCTGCCTCATGCGAGGGCACATTGCGACACAGGAGGCTAAGTGGCTCAACGGTCTGAAAACCGGAGGTCGACGGATCGACGCCGTCCCTGACCACCATCTTTCACGACTCGAGCAACGGGACGTGAGCGCTTCAGCGTGGCGCGAGAAGGCGAGAGACGACCCAACGGTGTTTGTCGATCTTTAGGTCACGTTGGAAGCCCAACTGTTCGAAGGTGGACAGGGCCCCCATGAACAGAAATCCTGCTGGGACGGATTCGGCGGGTTCGGGATAGCCCTCCACGACACCGCCTCCCATCTCTGTAATCAGCTCGAGCACTCCTTCAAAGGCAGCCGTGGCTACACGGCTGCGGCGATGCCCTTTGGCAACGTAGTGGCACGCGATACGCCAGTCCGTCAAGCTGGTTACGGTCTTTTCGTGGGCTGCCCGATTCTTGATTCGGGGTAGTTCGGCCGGCGAACCGAACTGGCACCAGCCGATGCAGTCGTCTCCCTCGAAGACGAGCGCGGCGTGAGCATCACCCCGGAATACACGTTGTTTTTTGCGCTTCCTGTTGAGGGCGGCGCTCGTGTCCTTTCCATCGCCCTCAGGGTGGAACGCCATACACCAGCACCCACTGGGAAATCCGTCGGATGTCTCCACTAGGTGAGCAAAGGCAGGCCATGTCGATCGATCCAGGGCCTTGACCGTCAGCTCTGTTCCAGCCGCGTCATTCATGCTTCGACCATAGGTTCTTCGTGAGGGTGCGACATTCAATTGCATTTTGCAGGTTGTCTCGTCACCCGCTTGTTGCCCAGTCCAACACACGCGTAGCCCGCATAGTGTTCCAGCGGCTGGGGAAACCGTCCGGTCCTTCCATCTCGAAATGGGTCGGACCCTGGTGGGTGTTCTCCAGTGGCCAGCGCCCCGCGGCATCGCGCTTTTTTGCGACCAGGTCAATGGCCTCGGCGCACCGATCGTCGACGACGGCTCCCGTCGAGCGAAAGTACTCCAGGCCGCGGAGCACGTCGTAATACCAGCGAGTCGGGAACGAGAACATCGTGAATCTCGGATCAACGACTTGGTTTGTGGATCGGGCTCGGAACAATCCTCGTTCCAGGAGGTACTCCTCCCCGCGCAATCGAGCTGCTCGAACGACGTCAGACGAGCCTCCGGCCTGCTCCCAGGCAGCCAGCCCCTCGAGGACACAAATCGTTGTGTGGAACGAAGACACCGTTGCCCCGTATTCGGCCCAACAATTCCAGCCGGCGTCGGCGAGTTGGTCGCTGACCAGCCTGTCCACGATCCCTTCCACCGACTCACCGAAGTAGGCACCAACCGCAAGCGCGATGCCGTTGACGCACGGCTCCGTCTCTCCTTCGAAGTAGGGGGCGTCGTTCACGTCCCACCGGACGTTCTCGCGGACGAGGGTGAGGGCGTGCCGCGCCGCGTGGCTATCAGGATCCAATCCGAAGTCACGCAGAAGTTGGAGGGAGAAATGTGTCGCCGTCCACGCGTCGAAGAATGGCTTCGACTCGTCTACCCAACCCGGCCGGTAAGTTCCGCCGTCCCATTTGCCGTCGGCGTCTTGCAGCGCAAGTAGCTGTGCGCCCCAGCCATCACGCTCTACCCGCTCCCTCTCAGCATCCACCATGTCCGATGGCTGGTCAGTCAGGTCCCTCAACACCTGCCAACGAATTGCCGGGTCGGAGTCCAATAGCCAATCAATGACAGTCATGGCTATGTGCGGCCTCGATCTTCTGGCTGCATCATGGCGTCTGGTTGGGCATGAGTGCGCGTACCTCCTGTGAGCATCGGCACGCAACGGCGCCCATTTGACCCCTCATTCCAGAGCCTCCTCGCGGGAGCCTAGTTCTTGAGCTCGAGGCTGACCCAATGGCTAGATTCGTCGAGGCCGACATTGGAGCTGACCGTGAGTTATTCCATAGATCCGGAAGGCATCGAAACGCGGGCACTGAACGGGATGGTGGACTTCTCAGGCGCGGACGTGCTCGAGGTTGGTTGTGGGGACGGACGTATGACCTGGCGGTACGCGGAACCAACTAGCTCGGTCCTAGCCGTCGACACCAACCCGAACAAGATCCGGTTGGCGATACAGTCGACTCCTGCATCGCTCGCATCCAAGGTCGAGTTCCGGGTCGCTGATGTCACCGAGCTCGAGTTGTCCCCCGAATCCTTCGATGTCGCTGTCCTGGCTCATTCCTTGTGATGCATCGACTTGGAGGGCGTGGTCCACGCCCTGAGGCAGATCCACCGATGGTTGCGACCGAGGGGAGTTCTCCTCGACCTCCATCCGGAGCCGGAGCACGCCGGCTTGGAGGTGTGGCAGGACGGCACGGTGCGTCAGATTGGCCGGACCGCCAACGAGGAGGACCTTGCCGACATACATGATGCCCGAGGTCGCCTCCGCCAACTCGAAGACGAAGGCTGGTACTCGACCCAGGAGCAACGAGTCTTCGACCTTGTCTCCCACTTCCCAAGCCCAGACGACTGGCTCGAGTTCCAGGATCAAGAGGGGTACACCACCGTCGTGGACGGAGATCTGCTCAACGCAGCCCGTGACCTGATCAACTCCGGCGGCGGCGAATTCATCGTGCGAGAGCCCATCAGGGCTTCGCTCCTCACATCCCTTCACAAGGGAACTGCGAACGCGCGTCCTGGGAACTTGTGAGCCCTCGTGAAACGTCTAATGGTTGACCTACAACGGTCTTCGCGCGCATGGACACACTCACCCGAACCCCCAAACCACGCACCTCCGCCCTGAAGAGACAGCCGCGTCGCGTCACGCTTCCCGCCGTTGTCGGCATCGCCCTGCTCGCCATCGTCGGCTTCGCCGGATATCTCATGTGGCGAGCGATCAGTAGCGCAATAGACGCCGTCCCCACGGTGGCCGACATCGAGGCCGCATTTGCCCCAGAGCCCTATGAGGAGATCGGCCCCGTCGTCGTCACCGCCATCTGGGAATTGGGCGAGCTGACCACGGTCGAGATGATCGAGCACACCTACATCGAGAAGGGAACCGACGGCGGATGGCTGCAGTGGGCGCGAGGAGACAGCCTCTCGATGTTCGTGGTAGCGGAGATCGGCGCAGGCGTCGATCTGACCAGCCTGACCATGAGCGACTTCGAGGTGAGTGAAGACGGTGTGGTCTCCCTTGAGCTACCCAGGGCCGAGGTCCATTACACCGCCGTGGACAACGAAGCCACAGTGGTGATCGACCGCGAAGTGGGGCTCTTCACAAAGGGTGATCCCAACCTGGAGACCGACGCCCGGAGAGCGGCCGAAACCGTCCTCCTCGACCAGGCCCTCGCCGCCGGGATCCTCGAGCACGCCGAGGCCAACGCGGTCAAGGTCCTTACCAACTTCCTGATGGGTCTCGGTTATAGCGAGGTAGAGATCAGCTTCGTCGACTCGACCGAGTAGCTGCTCTCCACATCTCAATCACGGTCGTCATCGATCGTATCTGTTCCACCGATTGCCCTCTCGATGCGGTCCAATCGCTCCCCGAGCATCCGGATCTCATCCGCAAGCTGAGCCTCCTCGTCCTCGACGAAATAGGCGGCCACCGAGGCGGTGATGACCGCCACGAAGCCAATGCCCAGGAGCATGAGGAGGGAAGCGGCCACCCGCCCGGCCGGCGTGATGGGAAATACATCCCCATACCCGACGGTGGTCAACGTCACGACCGCCCACCAGAGCCCGTCGAAGATGTTGACCCCCTCGATGATGGCGAATACGCCGCCTATGCCGAGAGCAACGATGACCGTGAGAAGGACGATGTAGCCGAGCCCGCGCTTTTTGAAGATGACGCCGGCCGACCGGCCGGCCCGTGTGAGCACCGCAGCGAGCCGGACCAACTTGAGAAGTCGAAACACCCGAGCCAGCCGGGTCAACCGGAGCAACCTGCTCGACGCCAGGAGCGCCGGCAGCAGTGGCATCGAGAGAACTATTACCAGTACGTCGAGCCACGACTTCTTGGTGTAGGCCCAGCGAAGGCCGGGCGAGGTGAGGGTCATGACCACGGTGTATTCGACGGCGAAGGCAAGCCATATGAGCCAATTGGCGATGTCGGCGATCGCCAGCATCGTCGTCGACGTTGAGGTCTCCTCGATGTAGATGACAGGTACGACGGCAAGAGCGGCAATGAGAACGGGAAGCTCGAATCTTCGACGGGCCGTGGCGGCCTTCTCGTTGAGTAGCTGGTCGTAAGTGACTTTCATCAACCGCGCTCCAGATCTCGGTCGGGGCCATGGTGTCAGAAAGGTGGTTCGGGACCGGCGCTTTTCCTTGGTTGGCGACTGGGGTAGCTTCAGCCGATGGACACCCTCGAAACACTCCACGCCCGTCGCAACGTCCGGACCTACACGGACCAACCCATCTCCGAAGAAGATCTGAGGGCCATCCTCGAGGTGGGGAGACGGTCCCCATCCTCCAAGAACATGCAGAGATGGGAGTTCGTCGTCGTCACCGATAGGAAACAACTCGAATCCCTGTCCCAGGTGTGGCGTGGCTCGCACATGGTGGCCGACTCGGCCGCGACCATCGCTCTGATCGCGCCGGTCGCCGAGGACCCCCACATCATCAACTCAATCAACTTCGACCTGGGGCAAGCCGCAATGGCGATGATGACGGCAGCAGCGGCCCTGGGCATCGGGTCATGTCAGACCTGGGTCGAGAATCAGGATCTGGCCAGGGAGGTGCTCGGGCATCCGAAGGACCGAATGTGCGCATGGCTGATCGCCCTCGGCTACCCAGCGGATCGACCGCTGAAACCGGTCAAGCGACCGAAGCGGCGCGAATTCGAGGACGTTGTCCATATGGGGGGCTGGTAGACCATTGTCGGCAGCCACCGACCCAATAGTTGGCCGGTGCTCCTGAGGAAACCGGAACTGGGTTGACAAATGGTCGGGAATAGCCGACCATACGGGAATGGCCGACCATAAGGCTCCGGACTACGAACTCGATGACCAGTTGGTCATCGAGGATCCCGCCCAGCTGAAGGCGATCTTCGAGGACACACGTATCAAGATCGTTGACCTCCTCCTCGAGCGCGCCGCAACCATCAAAGAGCTTTCCGATGCCCTGGGCCGGCCCAAGGGGACCATCGGACACCACGTTTCTGTCCTCGAGGAGAACGGTCTGATCAAAGTGGTTCGCACCAAGATGATCCGTGCCATCGAGGCCAAGTACTACGGGCGCACCGCCCGAACCTATGTCATCGCACCCGCGACCGATGACGACGAGTCGCTCGCGATGGCTCCCGGATATTTTTTCAGGACCGCCCTCAGCGAGTACGAGGACGCCGTGAGACGTGGCCATCACTCTGAAGAGCAGGGTTGGCTCAGCACCCTCCGCTACGCCCGGATTCCTGACGGCCGGGCCGTCGAATGGGCATCACGGCTTGCCGAGCTCGCCCAGGAGTTCACAGGGGAGACACGCGGCGGAGAGACCACATACGGGCTGGTCCTCGGCCTCTACCCCACTGACCGGCCCCACCTGGAGGACAAGACATGACCGAAGCCAAGGCCAAGACACCACTGGGGCTCAACTACTGGAAGCTGTGGACCGCCTCGGTCGTCTCCAACCTCGGCGACGGGATCGCCGGCGTCGCCTATCCATGGCTTGCCTCGGCGGTCACGCGCAACCCTTTGCACATCGCAGCGGTGGTGGTGGTGACCCGGCTCCCCTGGCTGCTTTTCTCCCTACCTGCGGGGGTCATCACCGACAGGGTCGACCGCCGGAAACTCGTTGCCTGGATGGACATCCTCCGCTTCGCCGTCACGCTCGGTGTGGCCGCGATCGTCCTCGCCTCACAGGCCAACCTGTCCTCACCAGATCTGATCGCCACCGGGGCGGCACCCATTCCGGCCAATGCCGGGCTATTGCTGGCGATGATCTACGTGTCGGCTGCGCTGCTCGGGACTGCCGAGGTCTTCCGAGACAACGCAGCCCAAACCCTGATGCCCGCCGTTGTCGACCCGGAGAACCTGGAGAAGGCAAACGGCCGGCTATGGGGCGCAGAGATGGCCATGAACTCGTTCGTGGGCCCGCCACTAGGCGGCATCCTGCTCGCGGTTGCCTTCGCCCTGCCCTTTTTCATCGATGCGGGATCCTTCGCCGTGGCGGCAGCCCTGGTGTTCCTCATCGGGGGCCAGTTCCGACCCAAGGGCGAGCAGATAGACGAGAGAAAGCCATTCTGGACTGAGATGAGGGAAGGGATCTCCTGGCTTTGGGACCACAAGCTGTTTCGTCCCATGGCGATCGCCCTCGGTGTCCTGAACGGCTCGGCCATGATCGCCTTCTCGACGATGGTCCTCTTCGCGCAGGAGGTGCTCGAGCTCGATGCCACGATGTTCGGGCTTCTCGCCAGTGGTGCGGCAATTGGCGGAATCCTCGGGTCAGTGGTTGCGCACCGGGTTACCGCCGCACTCGGCCAAGGCGGATCATTGTTCGCGTCGGTGGCGGTTATGGCCATCTCGCTGGCGATCTCCGGGCTCGCGAACGACTTCTGGCTGTTCTGGGCCATGGGGATCCTGACTTCGGGATTCGCCGTCGTCTGGAACGTGATAACTGTCTCGCTGCGCCAGACCCTCATCCCGGATCGCCTTCTGGGCCGGGTCAACTCGGTCTACCGGTTCCTGGGATGGGGAATCATGCCGGTCGGATCGATCCTGGGTGGTGTTGTCGTGGCGGTGATGGAACCAGGGTTCGGGAGGGAGACGGCACTCAGAGGGCCGTTCTTCGTGGCGGCGTTGATAACGGTTGGTCTGTTTTTCTACGCCTTGCCTCGTCTGAACACGGCGAGAATCGAGGAGGCGAAGGCGGAGGCCGCAGCCGCCGGGATCATCGAGACGGAGGCTTAGCCGCGATTCCAGCCTCGACCGCGCTGCACCGCGTTGGTCCAAGGACGACGGTATGCAGCGCAAACCAGCGGCGGGGGCCCGTGCTCCTAGCGAATCGAGTTGGTGAGCATGGTGGCGCCGCGGTGGGCGATAGCGGCGATGGTGAGCATGGGGTTCACGCCTGACGAACTGGGGAAGCACGACCCGTCCATGACGTAGAGGCCGCGCCTCCCGTGGACCCGATTCTCCTGGTCGACAACCGACCTAGAGGGATCGGAGCCCATCCGGGCCGTGCCCATCTGGTGGAACGTGAAGTAAGCGGTCTGGTTGGATCCGTAGCCAATCGAATCGACCCGATCCATGAAGTCGTCCAGCGAGTCACCAGGGCGCCAGCGAACCGGCCGCACAGTCGACGTGATCACCTCGACAGCGCCCGCGGCGGCGTACAGCTCCACACCCCGCTTGACCCCCTCCCGGATGTGAGCCTGGTCGTACTTCGAGATCGAGTACTTCCATACCGGTGACCCGTCCTTGCGGATCGCCACCCTTCCGTGATCCCGATCTCGCAGGAGGATCCCACCAACGCTGACGTGACCCAGCCCGAGCACATCTCGCTTGAACGATGCCCCGTCCTCCCACCCGAGGAAGGCCGCCGGGAAGAGGGGATGGATGGGCGCTGTCTCGAACTTGAAGCCATAACCTTTGCCGTCCAGGTCGGCGAACTCGTCGGAATACCGGGTCTGGAGGAGCCCGGTCCACGGATCGACCCGCTCCTCGAACCGCGCCCACACGGCGCTAACCGGATGGAGGCGGAGATAGTCCCCCACAGCGGGACCGCCCGCACCGCTACGAAGCAGGATGGCGGGAGTGTTCAGCGCACCGGCGGCGAGCACAACGGCGCGTGCATTGACGATCAGCGTGGACGAGCCCACCTTGGCCACAACTCCGGTCGCCACCCCGTCGGCCGTCACGACACGGTCGACCCAGGCACCGGTCACGATTCGGGCGCCGGCCTCGAATGCATCCTGGAGGTAGGTGACCAGCGTCGACCTCTTGGATCCTATCCGACAGCCCATCGTGCAGTACCCGCAGTCCTCCTGGGTGCACCCGTCCACGTTTCGCGGCATGTCGTGCACGTGCCAGCCCAGCTCCCTGAGGCCCTTCTCCATCAGCTGAGCACGACTCGAGGGCCAGTTGTGGTCCTTGTTGACGCTGAGACGATCCTCAACTGCGTTCACGCTGTCGGTGAAGCCGGGCCCGGAGAAGACACCGTCGAAACCGGCAACATCGTCCCACTCTTTCTTCAGCGCAACCTGCGGCCCAAACGAGGTGGTGTAATTGATCACCGTCCCTCCTCCAAGCGTCGAACCGGCGAGGATCACGATCCCACCGTCGGCCGTCGTGTTCAAAGCCTTGTCCAGGTACATGCGGTTGTACGTGTCCGCCTCGAGGTGGGTGAAGTCCGCCTCGTTGTGATAGTCGGCCGACTCCAGGACGATGACGTCGAGGCCGGCCCCGGCGAGAACCCCGGCTGCTGTTCCGCCACCGGCGCCACTACCCACGACCACGACATCGCAGTTGAGAGTGACGTCGCTCTCGACGTCAAGGGTGATGATCGGTTTGGGAACTTCGGGCGCAGGACCGTCAGGGCCCGGGTAGCCCATGGCATCCCATGCGACCGGAGGGTCTTCGGGGTCCTCAGTCGAGACCCAGAGGGACCCAACAAGCGTCTTCAGCGCCTTCGCCCCGCCGCGTATCAACGAAAACGGGTGACCTGACATCCTCAAGAATGCCGCGCTGCGATCGTCGCGGCTCATCTCTGTGAATGGTGCCGGCCGCCCAAAGAGGAGCAGACCACCCGCCCGGCTGCGCAACAGACCCAGGAAGAGCTTGAGGTCCTTCCTGGCCTGGTCATGGGGCAACCGCTCGTAGATGGTGGATAGGCGCCCCTCGAGCCCCAGTTCCCCTCCCGGCGTTGTCCAAGCTGGACCGGGGCCGTCCACTGGAGGAAGCAGCGTGTCGGCGATCGCTCGGAAGGCGGCCGTGTCCTTATCCGTGATGGTCACTGAGCCGAAGCTACACCCCGGAGAGGACCTCATGGAGAAGCCCCGGATCGACACTGGCCCCGCTCACCACGCACACCGTCATCCCCCGCTCGGCGGCTGGCACCTTGAGAGCGCCGGCGACGGACGCCGCACCTGCGCCTTCAGTGACCAGCTTGTCGTTGAGCATCAACCGTCTGATCGCGGCCATCACTTCGGACTCGGAGACGAGAACGACCTCGTCGATCAGATTCCTCAACATTGGATACATGTTGTGGGTAATCACAGGGGTGGAGGCGCCCTCCACGACGGTCTTGTTCCACTCGATCCAAACCGGGCCCCCGGCCTCGAACGCAGCCGCGAGTGCAGAGTTGACCTCGGCCTGCACCGCGTAGACACGAATCTCGGGCTTGAAAAAACGAAGCACGGAGGCGACGCCAGAGACGAGTGCGCCACCCCCGACAGGGACGAATACCGAGTCCACCTCCGGAAGGTCTTCGAATACCTCGAGGCCGATGGTCCCGTGCCCGGCGATCATCTTCGGCTCTCCCCACGGGTTGAGATAGGCATACGGCTCATCCCGCCAGCGCTCTTCGAACATGTAGAGCATGAGGTCGGTCATCGAGACACCTACCAGCTCTGTGCCATAAGCCTCGATTGCCTGTCTCTTCCCCCCGTGAAGATCGTTGGGGACCATCGAGCGTGAGGGCACTCCGAGCACCCGACCCATGTAACCGAGAGCCTGCGCAGTGTTTCCGGCGCTTGTCGTGGCCAGCCCACGAGCCGCCTCAGCGGGGTCGAGAGACAGGGCCCAGTTTCCCACTCCTCGCACTTTGAACGACCCGATTGGCTGGAGAACCTCAGGCTTCAGCCAGATGTCTGTCGGGTGCTCATGGTCGAGCAGTGGCACAAGTGGAGTGCGGACGATGGTGCCCTCGAGCCTGCGGGCGGCGTCCTCCACGTCGGCCATCCTTGGTGGCTCGACCGGACCGCCCGGCCAGCCCGTAGGCCGTGTCTCAGCCATGTCTCTGTAGCCTCACCCGGCAACCGTATCTCGTGGAGGCTTCGAGTGAAGAAGATCAACGTCGAGGGGATCGCCAAGCTCCCGACCTTCAGCCATGCAACCATCGCCGGCGACACGATCTACGTTTCGGGGTCGCTGGGGACGCTCCCCGGCTCGATGGACCTTGCGCCCGGTGGAATAGGGCCGGAGACGGCGCAAACTCTCCAAAACATCGAAACCATCCTTAACGCCTGCGGTGCGGGGGTCGACGACATCGTGAAAGTGAACGTGTACCTCACCGACATGAGTGGATTCTCGGACATGAACACCGCCTATCTGGCGTACTTCGGGGAGTCACCGCCGGCTCGGATAACCGTGGGAGTGGCCGAGTTGGCGCTTGGGGCCTCGGTCGAGATCGACTGCATCGCCCACGCTCCCACAAGCTCCTGAGGACCAATTCGATCTGAAGCACACGCCCTCACTCCGAATGTGTAGGGTGCCCGAATCCCCGAACGACGGGACAGGAGGAATATGAACAAGCTCGAATATGCCCAGATGATGGAGCGGAGGCAGTTCCTCAAGCTGGCCTCTGCAGGTGCGCTGGGGGCGGTCGCATTAGCGGCATGCACCACCGGGGACCCAGACCTGGACGGCGCCGTTCAGGACGACACGCTGCCCGAGCTCGAGTGGGAGATGGGCACGAGTTGGCCAACATCCCTCGACACGATCTGGGGAGGAGCAGAAGTATTCGCCGACGCCGTCTCCAAGATGTCGGGCGGGAAGTTCATGATCATCGCTCGGGAGGGCGGTGCACTCTTCCCCGGCCTGGAAGTGCTCCAGAACGTCCAGTCCGGTGCAGTGAACATCGGTCACACAGCGTCCTACTACTACGTCGGACTCGCCCAGGTGACTGCGTTTGGGACGGCACTGCCGTTCGGCCTGACCTACCGGCAGCAGAACGCCTGGCTGCATGAAGCCGGTGGCCTCGAGTTGATGCAGGCGATCTACGCCGATCGCTTCAACACGATCCAGTTCCCAGCAGGGAACACGGGAGTCCAAATGGGCGGTTGGTTCCGGAAGCAGATCAACTCGATTGCCGACATGGAGGGCCTCAAGATGAGGATTCCAGGCCTCGGTGGCGCGGTGATGCAGCGCCTCGGCGTCGAGACGGTGACCCTTGCGGGTGGCGAGATCTTCCCTGCTCTGCAGACCGGCACTGTCGACGCGGCCGAGTGGGTCGGCCCCTACGACGACACCAAGCTGGACTTCCAGTCGGTGACCGACTTCTACTACTTCCCTGGGTGGTGGGAGCCGGGACCCTCGCTGGAGGTCCAGATCGGTTTGGACAGGTGGAACGAGCTCCCGGAGGAATACCAGGAGATCGTCAAAGCTGCTGCTCATCAGGCCAACATCACAATGATGGCCCGATACGACAACCTCAATCCGCCGGCATTCCAGGAGCTTCTCAACGGAAACGACGTCGAGGTCCTGCCGTTCCCGGAGGACGTGATGAACGCCGCCGAGGAAGCTGCGTTCGAGCTGTACGACGAGAACGCGGCGGCGGACTCCGACTTCGACTCGGTGCTCGACCACTGGTCGAGGTTCCGGTCCGACATCCAGGACTGGCATGCCACGGCCGAGAACGCGATGCTCACCTACCAGAGCGTCGTCGGTTAGACACCGGCACCATCCACTGGAAGGGCCCGCCTAAAGGCGGGCCCTTTCTCTATCTCAGGCCGAAGAACTCCACGAGATAGGTGACGGTCGGAGGGAACAGCATGACCAGGATCAGGCCAAAGCCCTGGAGCGCCATGAACGGAAGGGCGCCCTTGTGGATGTCGCTTGTCTTGACCTCGGGCGGCGCCACCGACTGCAGATAGAACAGCGAGAACCCCACGGGGGGCGAGATGAATGCCATGTTGAGGTTGATGGCCATCATCACCGAGAACCACACCAGATCGATATCGAGAGCCAGCGCTGCGGGAACGAACAAGGGCATCACGATGAACGAGATCTCCAGGAACTCCAGGTTGATGCCCAACAGGAAGACGATGATGTTGGCGGCGATTATGAAGCCCCACTTGTCACCTGGAATCGAGGTCAGCCAGTCGGTGATGAGTCGCTGCCCACCCAGCTGGTCGAACACCAATGCAAAGAAGGTCGAGGCAAAGAGGATCTGGAGCACCAGCGATGTGATGTTGGCCGTTGAGCGGGCTGCATCCTTGATCATCTTCCAGGAGTAGTGCCGATAAGCAAGTGCCAGGCCGACCGCCCCAACCGCTCCCACGGCTCCTGCCTCGGATGGCGCCGCCAGTCCGAAGAAGATGGACCCGAGCACGGCAAAGATGAGAAACAGCGGCGGCACTACCACTTTCATTGTCTCCCGGGCCAACTGCCTTGGGGTCAGCGTTCGCTCCGACTTGGGGATGGCCGGAGCCTTCTCCGGCTTGAAAAAGGCGAGGACAAGGGCATAAACAGCGAAGATGAGCGAAAGCATCACCCCGGGAATGAGGGCTCCGGCGAACAGCTCGCCCACCGAGACCGGGATGAACTGGGCCAGAACGATCAGCACCAGGCTGGGAGGTATCAGCTGGGCCAGAGTGCCCGAGCCGACGATCACGCCCGCTGCCAATTTGTGGTCGTAGTTGTATCGGACCATCACCGGAAGCGCCAAGAGCCCCATCACGATCACCGTCGCCGCGACCACCCCGGTCGCCGCAGCGAGCAGCGTGCCAACGAAGACAACAGCGACGGCCATGCCGCCGCGGAGGGGGCCCATCAGCATCCCGATCGTGCTCAGCAGCCTCTCGGCGAGACCTGACTTCTCGAACACCGCCCCCATGAATACGAAGAAGGGGATCGCCAGGAAGGTGGTGTTGTTGATCGAGTCGCCAAACCACTTGGTGAAGAGAGCTCTCGTGATCTCGATTCCTACCCCTCCGGTGGCGACTCCTATCGCGAAGAACACGATGGCGGTGCCGGCAAAGGAAAACGCCACCGGATAACCACTGAGGATGATCACCAGGAAGACGGCGAACATGATGATGGCTAAGAGTTCGAGACTCATCTCTCTGTCACTCGATCCGCAACGGCTCTTCGACTTCTTCCAGATCGACGAGATCTGGCCGCCCCTTCAACACCGCGATCAGTCGCACAAGTTCTGCGACCGCCTGGATCAGTAGAAGGATGAACCCGACGACTATCAGTGTCTTAATCGGTGCGCGTGGGAGACCGCCTGCGTCAGTGGACTGCTCATTGAGCCGCCAGGAAGTGACCACCTGCGGGACCGACACCCAAATTGCCAACAGACAAAACGGGACCAAGGAGATGAGGTGACCGACGAAGTCGATCCACGCCTTCCTCCGCTGTGGCTGGTGGGCAAACCAGAAGTCGACCCGAACGTTGATCTGATGCTTGAGGATGTAGGCGAAGCCGAAGAGGAAGATGCCGCCGTAGAGATACAGCTGTATCTCGGTGTATCCCGGAGTGGTGAGAGCGGTCCCCATCTGCCGCCCGATGTACCTCAACAGAACGGTGATCGCACCGATCGCCACAGTCGGGATGACCAACCACATCGAAATGGCGCCGGTCTTCTCAGCAAACCGGTCGGCCCAGCGCTGATAGGCCAGGAAGAACCTGAAAACGGGACCGACGTCCTGACGAGCCTCGGCTGTGGTCGTGTCCTACCTCCTCGCTGCGACGGGACGATAGCCCGCGAGAGTCCTGCGAAACCAGGAGCGGGACGCGAGTAGCGTGTCGCCAATGAGCCGCGAGACGGTCACGTGGAAGGGAAGACTCGGACCCTTCGACCTCGAGGTGGGACGGTCAACGTTCCGACCCACAACTGTGTCCAAGCTCGTCGCCGAAGCCATTGACGTTCGCGACAGCGACGTTGTCATCGACGTGGGATGCGGATCGGGAGTCCTGTCGATCATCGCCGCGAAGCTTGGCGCAAAGCGCGTCTACGGAGTCGACGCCGCCGACGAGACTGTCGAAGTCGCGACAAACAACGCCACCGCCCACGGTGTCGCCAAAACGACGAGGTTCTACCAGGGCGATCTGTTCGACCCGCTTCCGAGCAACGTCGAGGCCGACCTCGTGATCGGGGACGTATCGGGGGTGCCTGACGCGATCGCAGTGGAGTCTGGGTGGTTTCCCGCCGGCCTGGGCGGTGGGCCCCGTGGCTCCGAGCTCCCGATCAGGATGCTCGAGCAAGCGCGGGAGTTCCTCAAGAGGGGAGGCAGGCTGATTCTCCCTACGGGAAGCATCCAGGATGAGAGGTCGATCCTCGACAAGGCCCGCGGCATCTTTGGCGCGGTTCGTCAGATGACTGAGAAGCGAATCCCGCTACCTACTGCGCTGGCCGGCAGCCCCTCTCTCCTTCGCCTTGCCCAGGAGAAGGTGATAAGCATCACCCAGCGTGGGAGCCGTTGGCTTTGGACAGCGAGGATTTGGGAGCTCACTGCGAAAGGCTGAGCCACCCGCGCTGCATCTTGCTCGAAAGAGTGTCGGCCTAATTCGAGAAAGTGACGCTGAAGGCGGGCGCCCATCGGGTGACCACCTTTCCGTAGAACTCTCCGGCTCGGACCATGTCCCCGGCCGCGAGTGCCTTCACGGATTCGTGAACCAACTCGCACGAGTCGTCGAAAACGAGATCTTGAGGCTCGAAGAGGTCGGAGACGTCCGCGTAGTCGAGTTCCACCATCGAGCCGCGCGGAAACTGCCCAAGCCATTCGACGAACTGCCCCAATTCCTCGGCGGGTCCGGGGAATACCTCGAGTTTCCGGAGGATCTCATGGGCTAGACCACTTCGGGTCCGGGCCTCGTCTATCCCGGTGCGAAATCGGATGCGCGGGCCGGTCGGCCCGTCATAGACATCCTTCTCGTCGGGATCGAAGGCAACGAACCAACGCACGGGCACGTGCCAGGCGGAGGTGAGAATGTGGGACCGATGAGAAGGATGCTCTCGCCGATACACCTCCAACTCGTGGTCGGCGGCTTGAGCGACTTCCTCAGGGATCAGTCCGGCACCGAGGCCCCGGTAGGCGCTTGCGAACGCAACCGTGGACTCCAGCACCCGGAGCCGAAGATTCCTCGGGCAGACAACTCGTCGGCCCTCCCACTCCGCGACCCAGTGGCCCTCGCCCTCGGCTTCAGAAAGTATCCCGAAGCGCTTCACGAAGCTCGGCACCGGATCTTGGGAGCCGTCGACACCCGGTGAGTAAACCCGTAGGTAGGCGGTCTTTGTCATCCCGCTCATCCTGCCACAACTCTGCGTCAACTTCCCCTGGGGCGCA
>JAWWBL010000002.1:0-47514 GCA_033720975.1 Acidimicrobiia bacterium
ACGCTCTCTGCATTGGTGCCGTTGTGTACAGGTAGCGATGGGTGTTTCTCCTAGCTGGTATCCCAGGCGTGTAGCTTCCCAGGGTCTGGAGACTGACTCAGGAGGCCCGTCCATTGCGTTCGGTCGGAATTCTTCTTTCTATTGGACTGACCCTCGGGCTCGCTGCAGCGTGGGTTCCCTCTTTGGGTCCGGTGTGGAACGAACGTCCACCCACCCAACTACTCCTCATCGCTGACCGAAAGGGGGCCTGGGTGACAGCGACAGCTCTCTTCGCCGGTGGCCTCGTAGTTGCTCTGTTTGGCGTCCTCGCGCTGTGCGGTCTGTTGCAGGATTCGGGCGCCGAGACCACAGCATGGCTCGGCATCGGAGCTTTTGTGGTCGGAACAACCCTCTGGATGGTTCATCTCGGCTACCGCATGACCGTCATGACCTCAGTCGCCGCAGAGATGAAGGCCGGAGCGTCGATGCCGGACTGGTTCCTGCTCAGTTGGAATCTAGGTAACTACCTACTCGTTGCCTACGTCGCACTCGCCACTGTGGGTCTGATAGCAATCGCTTTAGGTCTACTTCAGACAGGACTGCTACCCGACTGGACGGCTTGGACCACCATCGGTCTAGGAGCGCTCTTCATCGCGACTTTGATCATCTTCCGGAACACGATGCCGGTGCTCCCTCATCTCGCCACAGGGCTAATCGGAGTGGTCGCTCTCTTCCAATAGCAATCGAGCACACTTCAACAGTGAGTCGCCGATTCCACAGCAGCTCCATAACTGGCAGTGTGCACCGCCTGACTAGGACGAATCCGGGTGTTAGACGCCTCGTCTGTCGGACCCGGTCATGGGCCTTGAGACGCCCCAGCCCGGCTACTTTCGGAGGAGCCCGTCGAGTCGCCGGCTGGCGATCACAGCCCCGATCAGCCCCATCACGAGGAGGAACGCCGCGTGGCCCCACATCGTGACATCGGGCAAGCCGAGCGTGAAACCTCTGATCAATTCGGTGCCGTGGTACAGCGGCGAGATCCGGGCGACCTGTTGGATGGCCGGGGGGTAGACACTCAACGGGTAGAACGTGCCTGAGAACAGGAAAAGGGGCATGGTCACCAGTGCGACCAGGTCGAAGTCCTGCCACGATCTCATGAAGGTGCAGGCGGCCAGCCCAACCGCTCCGAAGGCAAAGCCGACAAGAAAGGCGGCGGGGATGGCGAGGAGGGCCATGCCTGAGCTGGTCAAGCCCATGGCGAACATGACACCGACGAACGCCGTCGAGTAGAGGAGACCCCGAAGGAGCGCCCATCCAATCTCGCCGATGGCGATGTCCATGGGCTGCATCGGGGTCGTCAGGATCCCCTCGTACGTGTTCCCGAATCTGAGCTTGAAGAAGATGTTGAAGGTGGTCTCCGTGACGGCCCCGTTCATCGCAGAAGCTGCCATGAGGGCAGGCGCTACGAAAGCGGTGTACGAGACCGGCTCTCCTCCGGGCCCGGAAACCTCTCCGATCATCGCTCCCAGGCCGATCCCGATAGAGAAGAGATAGAAGACAGGCTCGAAGAAGCCAGAGAACACAACCTTCCAAAGACGGCGGTATACCCGGTAGTTCCGCTCCCAGATCCGATGGGCCCGGAAGTGGCTCATCCTCCCCAGGGGCGTTATCCGGGTCGGGGCTGAAACGCTCACGGCCTGATTCTCTTGTCGAGGAGTCGGTTGAACAGATAGAGGCCGACCGCAGCCATCACGACGAGGTACGTGAGATGGAGCCAGAGCGGGAGGGAGGTGACTAGCGGGGCTTCGGCTCCAGGGATCGCGATCTTCCTGGCCAACTCGACCCCGTGGAACAAGGGCGTCGCCAGCGCGACCGGCTCCAGGAAGTCGGGGAGCTGGCTGATCGGGAAGAAGGTGCCGGAGAAGAGGAACAGCGGCACGATCCCAAATCGGAACAGGGTGGAGAAGCTCGTACCGTCTCTTCGGGTCGTGGTCCACGCCGACACGCAGGTGTTGAACGCCAACCCGCAGAGAACCGATGGTGGCACCGCCAGCAGAGCAGGCCCGAGCTCCATCGCACCGAACGCCACGCCTATCAGTGCGAACAGCGTGATGATGAAGGTGAGGCGAATCGTGGTCCACATGAAGCGCCCCACGACGATGTCTCGAGTCTGGATCGGGGTGGTGAGCATCCCCTGGAAGTGCTTTCGCCACAAGAAGCCAGCCATGACCGGGAACGACCCGTCACTGGCTCCGTTCTGCATACCAGAGGCAGCCATCAGACCCGTAGCTACGAAGGCGAGGTAGGGGATACCGAGGTCGGCGTCACCGCGATCGACTAGAGCGCCGAGGCTGGCTCCCATCGCTGCCAGAAAGAGGACGGGGTTGACGATCGAGCTGATGACGGTCCCCCGCCAAGTCCGCTTGTACCAGATCAGCTCTGACTCGACGATCCGCAGCGGGCTGGTGAACGTTGTCATCAGTCGATCAGGCTCCGCCCGGTTAGGCGCAGGAACACATCTTCGAGGGAAGAGCGTCGCACCAGGATCTGCTCGGGGAACACCCCGCGCTCATGGAGAGCGATCTGGGTGTCGTCGGCGTTGTCCGTGTAGAGGAGCACCCGGTCCGCCAGCACCTCGGAGCGTGCCGCCACACCGTCGATCTTCATGACGGCTTGATCCTTGTCGTCGTCGGCGAACCTCAGCTCGAGGACTTCCCGGGGGGCGTACTGCTCGATGAGCCCCCGTGGTGAGCCCTCGGCGACGATCTTCCCCTTGTCCATGACCACCAGGCGGTCACAGAGCTGCTCTGCCTCGTCCATGTAATGGGTGGTGATGATCAAGGTGGCCCCTTCTTGCTTGAGGCGGTAGAGGCGATCCCAAAGCAGGTGGCGGGCCTGAGGGTCGAGACCTGTCGTCGGCTCGTCGAGTATCACCAGGTCCGGCTCGTTGATCAGCGATCGAGCGATGGTCAAGCGACGTTTCATACCACCGGACAGGGGCTCGACCCGCGAGTCCTTGCGGTCGGAGAGCTGCGCGAACTCGAGCAGCTCCTCGATCCTCGGGTTGATCTCCGAGCGACTCATGTCGTGATAGCGCCCGTACACGTAGAGGTTCTCGGAGACGGTCAGCTCCTGATCGAGGTTGTCCTCCTGGGGCACGACGCCGATGCGCCGTCGGATGTCACGCCCTTGCGCCGCTGGGTCCAGGCCGAAAACGGTGAGTTTGCCGTCGGTGATGGGGCTGACCGTGGTGATCATCTTCATCGTCGATGTCTTGCCGGCGCCGTTGGGTCCGAGGAACCCGAACGCTTCGCCTTTGTGGATGTCGAAGTCGACGGCGTCGACCGCGGTGAAGTCACCGAACTTCTTGGTGAGGCCCCGAGCCTCTACGAGGGTTTCGGACATGAGCCGGGTGAGGGTACCTCCACGGCCGCGCCTATCGGCTGTTGCTCAGATCCGATCGTTCCGAATGACTTCCTCTCGCGACTTTCGCCCGCCGAATCGGGCCGGCTTGGCGCCCTCGGCCGGGTACCCGAGCGCCACGGCGTACCGCACACGCGCTCCGTCGACGGCACCCACGAATTCCTTGGCACCCTCCTCGCGGTGGAGGGTGATGGGGCAAGAGGCAACCCCAATCGCCTTGGCCGCCAGCATGATGTTCTGGGCGGCGCGTCCGATATCGAACATGTTGCCCCCTTCCTCCTGAACGAGTACGACCGTGGCCGCCGACCTGAGCACCGGACTGGTGAAATCGCCATGTTTGGCCAGCTCGCGGAGGCGGGACGGATCGTTCACGATGACGAAGGCCCAGTCCTGGCGGTTCTTCGAGCTGCCCGTCCATCGGGCGGCCTCGAGTATCGCGGAGAGGTCCTCGTCGGAGAGTGGTTCGGGCTTGTACTCGCGTATCGCCCTCAGCCCGAGGATGAAGTCGTAAACGGAACTCATGGTGGCAAGGGTATGCCGCTGTCTATCTTGTGACTCCCCGATAGAGGGAGACACATGCCGACACCTCACATATCTTCAGACAAGGGGGCGTTTGCCCCTTCGATCCTCCTCCCGGGCGACCCGTTGCGGGCGAAGCACATCGCCGAGAATTTTCTCGACGATGTCACCGAGGTGAATGCGGTGCGCAACATGCTCGGCTACACCGGGAGCCATCAGGGTGTTCCCATATCGGTGATGGGAACCGGTATGGGCATCCCATCGGCCTCCATTTACGCGGCCGAGCTCGTGACCGAATACGACGTGGAGAAGTTGATCCGGGTCGGCTCAGCCGGCGGGATTCTCGACTCTGTGAAGATCCGCGATGTGATACTCGCCATCGGCGCTTGCACCGACTCGGGCGTGAATCGAGTGAGGTACGGCGGCTTGGACTTCGCAGCTGTGGCCGATTACTGGCTGCTCAAGGCGGCCGAGGAGGCCGCCACGGCGAGGGGCACCGATGTGACGATCGGCAACGTCCACTCGGCCGACCTGTTCTACACGCCTGATCCAGACGCATTTACACGGATGAGGGACATGGGGGTGTTGGCAGTCGAGATGGAAGCAGCCGGCCTCTACGGAGTCGCCGCGGAGAAGGGGGTTAGGGCCCTGACCATCTGCACCGTTTCTGATCATGTGTTCACCGGCGAGTCCACCAGTTCCGACGAACGCGAGCAGACCTTCAACGAGATGGTCGAGATCGCCCTGGCGGCCGTTCTGATCGATTCACAGCGCTGATCCTGGGATGGCAGAGGTCGACCGGAGCATCGTCAGACGCGCCATCTTTGATTCCCTGCCGCTGTTCGCCCCTGCCATACCGTTTGCGTTCGTCATCGGCCTGACGATCGTCGAGACGGGATTCCCCAGGTTGCTGGGCTGGTCTACGGCCCCCATCATCTTTGGGGGCTCCGCACAACTGGTGCTCATTTCGCTTCTGGGAGGCGGTACCGCGGCTGTAGCAGCCATAACGGCAGGTCTTGTGGTCAATGCCCGGCACATCATGTACTCGGCCGCACTGGCACCCACATTCCAATCCCAACCCCGCTGGATGAGATGGCTCGCACCGTATTTGCTCATCGACCAGATATTCGCTTTGGCGTCCCTCCGGTCTGACGACGACCCGGCCAGTTTCAGAACCTATTACTTGGCCTGTGCTGCCACCTTCTGGCCGCTATGGCTGAGCTTCGTGGCAATCGGCCTGTTCATCGGACCCGTCGTACCGGTCGAGTGGAATCTCGGCTTTGCGGTCCCGATCCTGTTCCTCGGCTTGGTGGTCATGGGGATAGACAAGTACCCCAAGCTCGTCGCCGCGCTGGTCGGCGCTGGGGTGACATTCGTCGCAGCAGGGATGCCTCACCGGACCGGTCTGCTGGTGGGAGCATTGGCCGGAATCGCCGCCGGAACCGTTGCCGAGAAGCTGAGAGAGTCATGACCGAGTTGGCAGCGGTGCTCATCGTGGGAATTGGGACATACTTCAGCCGATCGGTGTTCATCGTCGCGTTGTCGAACAGAAGCATTCCCCAGTCGGTGATGACCGTGCTCCAGTTCGTTGCGCCGGCTGTGCTCGCTGCGTTGGTCGTAGCGTTGTTGACTGACGGTGAGACCGGACAGGTTGCTCTGGGAGTCCCCGAGGCATTCGGCCTAGTGGCGGGCGGCTTCATCTCATATCGGACCCGGAACCACGTCCTCACACTTGCCGTGGGCATGGCCGGTTACTGGCTGGTGCGAGCCGTCCTCGCATAGGCTTGTTGAATGGAGAAGGGGCCCACACTGGGGGCCCCTTCTCGATTCGTGGATCGTGTCGTTTAACCGAACAGTTGGTCGATCCAGCCTGCTTCCAGGGCCACGATGAGTATCGACAGCACCCAAAGGACGGGATGGATCTCCCTTATCTTCCCGCTGATCGCCATCAGCACCGTGTGGGCGACGAGCGCCAGGCTGATGCCAAAGGTGATCGAGTAGGTGAAGGGCATGCCCACGATGGCGATGAAAGCCGGAATCGACTTGCGGTAGTCGCTCCAGTCGATCTTGCTCGCCCCCGTCATCATCATGGCGCCGATGATGATCAGCGCCGCTGATGTGGCCACGGTCGGTATGGACTGCGCCAGTGGCGAAGCCAGCATGCCGAGCAGGAACAGGACCGCCACTACGAGCGATGTCAGCCCGGTCTTGCCACCCTCTTCGACACCGGCCGCCGACTCGATGTAGGTCGTGGTGCTCGATGTCCCGAGGAATGCACCGACGGCAGTCGCCGTCCCGTCTGTTGCGAAGGCCGCGCGTGGCGCCTCGATGTTTCCCTCTTCGTCGAGCATTCCGGCCTTTTCGGTCAGGCCGATCAACGTTCCCGCCGTATCGAAGAAGTCGACGAACAGAAACGTGAATATCACGGCCACCACTCCGAGCCCCAGCGCTGCACCGAGGTCCATGGCACCAATCAGGTCGGTCGGCGAGGTGAACCCGACGATGCTGCCGGAGATACCGGCGAACTTCTCGAGGCTCTCCCCTCCATAGTTGTAGGCGTCGAGGCCGAGAACGATCACCACCACGGTGATGGCGAGGATGCCGATCAAGATCGCACCCTTGACCCTCTTGGCCAGCAGCGCCCCGGTCACGACCAGTCCACCGAGGGCTACCCATGGAAGCGGTGAGGTGAAGTCACCGACCTGGACAAAGGTCGCCGCTGAGTCCTGGAGGAACCCCGCTCCAACGAAGCCGATGATCGCCAGGAATGCCCCGATCCCGGCGGTTATGGCGTGCTTGAGGTGAAGCGGTATCGAGTTGAGGATCCACTCCCGGAGCCCGGTCAATGCGATGATCGCAAAGAGGATGCCCGAGAAGAAGACCGCGCCAAGCGCAGTCTGCCACGGGATACCCAGCGTCAGGACGACGGTGAACGTGAAGTAGGCGTTAAGTCCCATTCCCGGTGCCAGAGCAAATGGCAGCTTTGCCCACAGCGCCATCAGCAGCGTCCCGAAGGCGGCGGCGAGAGCCGTGACCGTCAGGAGCTGAGGGAACGCCCCATCGAAGTCGATCGCATTCGAGAGGATCGCCGGGTTGACGAAGATGATGTAGGCCATCGCCAGGAATGTGGTGATGCCCGCCCTGATCTCCGTCCCGACGTCCGAGCCCCGCTCCGTGATGTGGAAGTAGCGATCGAGCCCGCTTGTGCCGACCTGAGCGGTCGGCGTTTCAGTAGCCATTCGAGATAACTCCTCCCTGTCGATGGCAACGGTGAAAATATCCGCTCGGAATCAACGCTGTCGCCCGGAGCCGATGTTTCTCCGCGTTGTTGAGACTCGACTCCCGCTGATAGCGTTACCAACGATGTCCGACTGTTGCGATCCCGTCCCTTACCGACGCCTGTTCAACAGCAAAGAGGCGGACCGTGTTCTGAAGAGGTATCGCAAGAAGCCGCTCAAACCGATGACGTCAGGGTTGGTCGAATTTCTCGAGTCGGAGGGCATCCAGGGGCTGGAACTCTTGGAGGTTGGGGGTGGAATCGGTTGGTTCCAGATCGAGCTCCTCAAGAGGGGAGTGGCCAGCGCGGTCAATGTCGAGCTGTCGTCGGGATATGACGAGGTGGCGGCGGCGCTGGCGGCCGAAGAAGGGGTATCGGACCGGATCGAGCGCCGCGTCGGCGACTTCGTCGAGATCCAGTCCGCCGTGTCCCCGGCAGACATCGTGCTGGCCAACGCGGTGATCTGCTGCTACCCGTTCATGGAGAGGATGATGTCCGCCTTGGTGTCAAAGACGGGAAGGTATTTGGTTCTTGTTTTTCCCCGTGAGAGATGGTGGGTCAAGGCGGCGCTGAGACTCGGCGAGCTATGGCTCCGGCTCAGGGGATGTGGATTTCGCGCGTTTGTTCATCCGGTCGAGGACATTGAGCGCATCGCCGACGAAGACGGCCTCCTCGCCCGACACCGCGACAACACCTTCAATTGGCAGGCAGTCATCTGGGAGCGAGCCGCTTAGTCTGACCCTCCGAAGAGGGCGGGTGAGGCCGGACACATTCGAAATGCCCGGCCCGTGGCCCAACCACGTCTCTTGCGTCTACTCCTCGACGATCCAGGCGGTGACCATGCCGAACATGCCGTCATGGCTCTCGACATGCGTGAGGATGTGGCAGTGCCATACCCAGACACCGGGATCGGTGAGCTGGAAGAGAACCGAGTACCGCTCTCCGGGGGCCACGTTGACAGTGTCGGCGAAGTACGGGTAGTCGAGGGGTATCCCGTCCTTGGCAAACACGAGCTGGGGGAACTGATGCTGATGCATCGGGTGGATCTGGAGGCCCTCGTTGTAGTAATGGACCACCACCCAGTCCCCAACGTTGCCGACGTAGGGCTCCGTCGCCGGGAAGGACTTGCCGTTGAGGCTGAGCCCGATCACTCCGGCGTCGTTGAGCACCATCGGGATCTCATGGTCGATTTCGAGATCCTCCGGGATCTCGATTCCTGAGATCACCTGGCCGCGGGGCAGGGGAGTGTCACCGATGATGAAAGAGCCGAACATGCCGTTGGGCACCTGCATTTGGGCGTGGTGATGGGCGTGGTACATGCCAATGGCCGGTCGTGTAGCCGTGAACTCGTAGACGAATGTCTCCCCGGACCGGATCAGGTCCTGGGTGATAGGCGCGACTCCATCCATGCTGTTGGGCGTGGCGATGCCATGCCAGTGAACGTCGGTTCCCATTGGTAGCTCGTTGTGGACGATCACTCTCACGTGGTCGCCAACGTCGATTCGGATCTGCGGTCCCGGCACCATTCCGTTGTAGCTCCAGGCGTCAACGATCTTGCCGGGCTCCACCTCCCACGGTGTGATCGCAGCCGTGAGCTCAAACTCGAGAGTCCCGTCCTCCAGGACAGCGGGCTCCAGGGGCTGGTTGCCCTTACCCTCCGTGGCCGCTGGGAACTCCAGCATCGACTCCATCATCACGGCATCGAGCTCCTCGTAGTCGATCTCGTGGTCGTCTCCGTGATCGCCTCCCGTCTCACCGGCATCCTCCGAAACGACCAAGCGAGCTTCCATCCCGGCCTCCCGATGGCCGGCGATGTTGCAGATGATCGTGTACGTCCCCGGTGCCAGGGCGCCGACGTCGAAGACGGCGGACTCGCCGGTGGTCAGGTCGGGAGACACCGAGCCGCCAACCAACTCGAGGTTGTGAATCACAGCTCCGGCGTTGTGGACCTCGAACCGAGTCTCGCCGGGCCTGATGTCCAGGTCACCTGTGATGGCGAACTCCGACAGCTCGAAATGGGCGGTTTGGATTTGATCGGGTGGCGGTGAAGCAACTGGATCTCCCGAGTCGCCCGGTCCGGACGGTTCATCCGAGCCTCCCGCGGCCACTGCGATGACGGCGAGAATCATCGCCCCGGCCGCCATCACTCCAACGAGAAGAAGGAATTTGTCGAACACGCTGCCGCGAGCGTCATTAGTCGGTTGAGTCATGGACTCGACGGTAGGTAGGGCCTGGCAGCCGGTATTAGGGGCTTAAGGCCTTAAGAACGCGGCACAACTGCCGCTCCCCGGGGGTGGAGGATGGCGGCGGGTCAAACCGCCACCCTCATGCGACCAACTGGTCTAGCTACAGCCTGTCGTGTCCCCGCAGGTGAGGCAGACGTAGCAGCTGCCATTGCGAATCGTCATGTGCCCACAGTTGGAGCAAACGGGCGCATCACCCATGTTCTCCCTCAAGGCAACGTCGGCGACGGCGCCTTCCCCGACAGCCGCGACGGCCATCACCTTCTCCTCTACCGGGATAGGAACCGTTCCGTTCGGAGAGTCGGCGAATTCCGCGGCCCTCGCCACGACGTCCACGTCATCCTCTGCAACGGCGTCACTCAGGTCGAGTTGGATTCCCGCGTCGATCGCGAGCCCCTTGGGTGGTGCTGCCAGGTCGCCTTCGCGGTCGGGCGGCACCTGGGCCAGCTCGTCTCGTTGGAGATATTCCACGCCCAGCGCCCTGAACACGTAGTCGATGATCGAGTTGGCCATCTTGATGTTGGCGTGGCCCTCGACCATTCCCCTCGGCTCGAACGTCTGGAACGTGAAGGTGTCGACGAACTCCTCGAGGGGGACGCCGAACTGGAGGCCCTTCGAGACCGCGATGGCAAAGCAGCTGAGGATCCCCTTCAGGGTGGCACCCTCCTTCGCCAGGTCGATGAAGATCTCTCCCAGTGTCCCGTCGTCGTACTCGCCGGTTCGGAGGTAGACCTTGTGCCCACCGACGCGCGCTTCTTGGAGATAGCCGGAGCGTCTTGCCGGCAGCATGAACCTCGGCGGCTTCATACCCCTGGCGTACGCCTGGGTCGGAGAGATCCCGGAGGGGAGGTTGCCCCAATGGATTGCTTTCTCCTCCTCTACTGCTGCGGTTATCCCCGGTGCCTCGTCCTCGTTCTCCTCGCCTTCGTCGGCGGTCGAGTTGAGCGGCTGAGCGGCCTTGGACCCGTCGCGATAGATCGCCATTGCCTTCAACCCGAGCTCCCAGGACAGCTGGTAGGCCTCTTCGATGTCCTCGGCGGTCACTTCGTTCGGCATGTTGATCGTCTTCGATATCGCCCCCGATATGAACGGCTGGGCTGCGGCCATCATCTTGATGTGACCGTTGTGGTGGATGAACCGCTGTCCATAACGGCCGTTCCTGTTGGCGGTGTCGAAAACAGGCAGATGCTCATCCCTCAGGTGCGGGGCGCCTTCGATCGTCTGCCTTCCGCAGATGTGATCGTTCGCCTCGGCGATCTGGCTCCTGGTGAACCCGAGCGCCCTCAGGAGGTCGAATTCCCAGGAGGTGTACTCGTCAACGTCGAAGCCAAGCCGCTGCAGCGTCTCCTCCCCGAAGGTGAACACGTTGAAGGCGTGTTTCAGCTCGAAGACGGCCGGCAGTGTTGCGTCCAGCTTGGCGATGTCTTCCCGGTCGAATCCGAGCTCGGTCAGGCTCTCAACATTGATGTGAGGTGCTCCATCGACCGAGCTCGTTCCGACGATGTAGCGCAACACGTCCTGGATCTGCTCTGCGCTGTAGCCAAGACGAGTCAGGGCCGGCGCCACAGACTGGTTGACGATTTTGAAGTAGCCGCCCCCTGCCAGCTTCTTGAACTTGACCAGGGCGAAATCCGGCTCGACGCCTGTGGTGTCACAGTCCATCAGCAAGCCGATGGTCCCTGTAGGAGCGAGAACACTGGCCTGCGCGTTCCTGTAGCCATGCTTCTCTCCGAGCTCGACGGCCAGGTCCCATGCCTGGCGCGCTGCATCGAGGAGTTCGGGTGGGGAGAGCTCGGAATCGATGCCCATCACCTTGGTTGATATGCCCTCATAGCGGTCGCCGTTGTACGCCGCCTCGCGGTGGTTGCGCATCACTCGGAGCATGGCCTCGCGGTTCTCGTAGAACTTCGGGAAGGGCCCCACCACTGAAGCCATCTCGGCCGATGTTGCGTACGAGTACCCGGTGAGCACCGCGGTGAGGGCACCGGCGATGGCTCGGCCCTCATCGGAGTCGTAGGCGATTCCTTGCCTCATCAGCAAAGAGCCGAGGTTGGCGTAGCCCAGGCCCAGGGTCCGGTAGTCGTAGGAGCCCTGAGCGATGGACTCGGAGGGGAAGTGGGCCATCGCCACCGAGATCTCCAGAACGACGGTCCACAACCTCACGGCGTGTTTGTAGGCGTCGACGTCGAACACCCCCGTCTCGTCGTCATAGAACTTGACCAGGTTCAGGGAGGCGAGGTTGCAGGCGGTGTCATCGAGAAAGAGGTACTCACTACACGGGTTAGATGCCCTGATCCGACCGCCCGCCGGGCTGGTGTGCCATTCGTTGATGGTGGTATCGAACTGAAGCCCCGGGTCGGCGCACGCCCACGCCGCCTCGGCAATGCGGTTCCACAGATCGCGGGCTTTGACCGTCTTGCGGACCTCTCCGGTCGTCCGGTTGACGAGGTCCCACTCGCGGTCCTCTTCGACGGCCTTGATGAAGTCGTTGGTCACCCTGACCGAGTTGTTGGAGTTCTGGCCCGAGACCGTGGCGTATGCCTCACCGTTGAAGTCGGCGGGGAAGCCGCCATGAGCGATGAGAAGCTTGGCCTTCTCCTCTTCGGCCTTCTTCCAATCGATGAAGGCTTCGATGTCTGGGTGGTCGACGTCGAGGATCACCATCTTCGCGGCGCGCCGTGTGGTGCCTCCCGACTTGATGGCGCCGGCAGCCCGGTCGCCGATCTTCAGGAACGACATGACCCCCGATGACTTCCCGCCGCCCGAGAGCTGTTCGTTCTCCGCTCGAATGGCCGAGAAGTTCGAGCCTGCTCCTGAACCGAACTTGAAGATTCTCGCCTCGCGTACCCACAGATCCATGATCCCGCCCGGGTTGACGAGGTCGTCGGCGACGCTGAGGATGAAACAGGCGTGGGGTGCCGGCCGGCTGTATGAGTCGGGCGACTCCTTCATCTGGCCCGTTTCCCCGTCGACGTACCAGAAACCCTGAGCGGGGCCCGTGAGGCCGTAAGCCCAGTTCAAACCGGTGTTGAACCATTGCGGCGAGTTCGGCGCCGCCATTTGGTTGGCCAGCATGTAACGCAGCTCGTCCTCGAAGGCTTCGGCATCGGACTCGGAGGCGAAGTAGCCCTCCTTCTCGCCCCAGTGCCGCCATGTGCCGGCGAGTCGGTCGAAGACCTGCTTTGCCGACCGCTCGGGACCGGTGACCGGTTCGCCGTTGTCGTCGACCAGCGGATTGCCCTCGCTGTCGTACTGGGGGACACCGGCCTTGCGGAAGTACTTTGAGACCATGATGTCTGAGGCCACTTGGCTCCACTGCGACGGCACCTCGGCATCTTTCATCTCGAACACCACCGACCCATCGGGATTTGTGATCTTCGAGTCTCTGCGGGACCACTCGAACTGGGTGTAGGGGTCCTCTCCGGCCTTGGTGAAGCGACGGTTGATCCGCAGGCCATTGGTCATCTGTAGTGCCTCCTCCGCACTAGCTGGCCCCGGCCAGGGCCTGAGGCCGATAACCGGGGACCATGTCCATTATCAAGCTCCAACCACAAGATGTTGTGGTGTGCGGGGAAGTGACCACCAAATCTTGTATGGACTACAACACTGTAATTACAGGCGTGGAACCCGTCAAGCACTCTGGCTCGACAAACCGAACTCAGCGAGACGCCGGGGAAGTGAACGTCGCATTCGGGACGCCCGGGGGAAGTGCGGCTGACCATAGAGGCCGATCACCGCCGAGGCGAGGATGCAGGCTGCGAGGTTTTCGCGACCCCGCCTCAGCGGGCGGGGTGAGCCCAACTGTCCTCGACCCTGCCCGTGTCGATCGTCCACCGCGGCAGCGTGATGTGAACGATGGGCCCCATGCCCAGGGCGAAGGCGACGGTGCCTATGCCAAACGTCCCCCCCATCAGCCAGCCAACCAACAGCACGATGATCTCGATGCCCCAACGGGTGACCCGAATCGACGGTCCCCTCCTCGCAATTGCGGTCATGAGCCCGTCCCTTGGTCCCGGGCCCAAGTTGGCCCCGATGTACATGCCCGTGGCCAGACCGATGATCAACATGCCGCCTGCGACCATGAGCCAGGCCACGAGCCCCTCCCCAGCGGGAAGGATGGCAACCGAGACGTCGATGACGATTCCGATGATTATCGCGTTCAAGACTGTGCCGACCCCGAACCTCTCGCGGAGCGGGAGCCACAGGAGCAGAACCGCCACCGAGACGAAAATGGACATGATGCCTACTGTCGTGCCGAACTGAACCGCCAGGCCTTGATGGAGGACATCCCAGGGTGGGACGCCTAGCCCGGACTCGAGCATGAGGCCGATTCCGAAGCCGAAGAGGATCAAGCCGACGGAAAGTTGAGTGAGGCGGCGACGGAGGTTGTTGCCGCGAATGGGAATGAACACGGGAGCCATCACGCTAACAATGAAGCCTCGATGCCAATAGGAAGCTTCTGATGTCTGTTGATTTCACGGTCAAAGATCCAGCGGGGATCCCCTGGACCCTCTCCGAGCATCTCGACGCCGCGGCGGTGATCACCTTTCACCGCGGTGACTTCTGAACTTACTGTCACGGCCAGTTGGCCGTCTCGGCAGTGCGTCAGGAGGAATATCTCGCCGCCGGCGGCCGGGTTTACGGCCTATCGGCGGACACCCCTGGTCAGAACTCAGCAGTCATGGCCAAGCTGGGGATCACGATCCCGATCTTCTCGGACGAGGACAAGGAGGCGGCTGTTCGACCACTCGGGTTCGATGACGAGAAGGACCCCAGAAAGATCTCGCTCCCCGGGACCGTGATCATTTCCCCTCAGGGTGAGATCGCCTACAGGTTCGTGGGCCGCGATTACGCAGATCGCCCCGACGAAGACGACGTCTTGGAGCATCTGCGGGGATTGGAGCTACCGGCGACGACCCAGGAAGCCGTCACACCCGGGCCGGCTGCACCCGGGCCCACCGCGATGCCGGCCGAGGGTCTTCCTCACTATTTCCGGGGGGCCAAGTTCGCCAACCTCGCGCTACGGAGGCGTCATCGCCACCTCGGCGAGGAATTCACCGACGACACGAAGGCCTACATAGCAATGGTCGATCGCTACCTGGATGCATTGTCGGACCTCGAGGAGCGCAGGGCGTAACGTGAGGCCCTTATGGAGGGGCCTCAGGTCCAACTCGTTGCAACTTGCCTGGTAGACGCCCTCGCCCCACACGTGGGGAGGGCAACCGTGTCCGTGTTGGAGACCGCCGGTTGTCAGGTCTCGTACCCGCAAGGTCAGACCTGTTGCGGGCAGCCCGCTCACAACGCCGGATACGCGGAGCAGGCCAGGGCGATGGCCGCCCACACCGTTGACCTCCTCGATGCGACCGAGGGCCCGATAGTCCTTCCCTCCGGATCGTGCACCGACATGATCGTGCACCATTACCCGGAGATCTTCGAAGGGACAGAGCGCGAAGAGGCAGCGCGGCGCGTATCGACTCGGACCAGGGAGCTGACGCAGTTCCTGGTCGACGATCTCGGAGCCCTCGTAAAGGCTCGTTGCGACGGTTGTTCGGTGGCCTACCACCATTCGTGCCACGGGCTGATGGGTTTGGGGCTCGGGTCACAAGCCGACGACATCCTCTCCGAGGTCGAACGGGTGGAGTTGGACGGCGACACGGATTGCTGCGGGTTTGGGGGCCTCTTCTCGCTCGAGATGCCTTCGGTGTCAGCGGCGATCATGGACGAGAAGCTGGACCGCATCGAGGCCTCGGGTGCAGACGTGGTCGCCGGTGGCGACGTGGCCTGTTTGATTCACATGGAAGGCGGTCTCAGGCGCCGGGGGTCTGGAGTCAGGGTCAGGCACATAGCTGAGCTGATGGCAGGCCCGGAAGCGTGAGTCAGCCGGTCACCTTCACCTCCCGCGCCGAACGGCTGTTGGGGACTGGAGAGGCGGCTGCCGTCGACCGCGGGATGCGCTACATGGCGGATCGGCGCCAGATGAGGATCGACGAGCTCCCGATCTCCGATGGACTCCGCGATCGTGCCAGGGCGGTCCGCATACACGCCCTGAGTCACCTCGATCGCCTGCTGGGGCATTTCGCCGATCGTGTGACCGCATTGGGAGGCGAAGTCCACTTCGCGTCCGACGCCGCCGAGGCGAACCAGATCATCGGTGACATCCTGCGAGCTGAGGCTGCGGAGCTGGTCGTGAAGGCCAAATCGATGGTCACCGAGGAGATCGAGCTCAACGAGCATTTAGAGCGCTCGGGTCATCGAGTCGTGGAAACCGACTTGGGAGAGTTCATCGCACAGCTCGCCGGTGAGCCACCCAGCCACATCATTGCTCCCGTCCTCCACAAGACGCGCCGGGATGTTGGCGAGCTGTTCGCGGAAAAGCTCGGTATCGAGCCCACCGACGATCCGGTGCGACTGAACGCCGCGGCACGCGAGCACCTCCGACCCGTGTTTCTCCAGGCGGATGCGGGCATATCGGGGGTCAACATGGCCGTGGCTGAGTCCGGCTCTCTCGTGTTGGTGACCAACGAGGGCAACGGGCGAATGGTCACGTCCGCGCCGCCGGTGCACATTGCTGTCATGGGGATGGAGAGAATCGTGGCCCGATGGGAGGACGCCGGTGTGATTCTCGAGGTCCTCGCCAGATCTGCCACTGGCCAACGCATGTCCGTCTATACCAACGTCGTAACAGGGCCGCGTCGAGACGGTGACCCCGACGGGCCGGACCGTCTCCATGTCGTGGTGGTTGACAATGGCAGGTCAGAGATCCTGGCGGGGGAGAACGCCGAGATCCTCGCGTGCATCAGGTGCGGGGCCTGTCTCAACATATGCCCGGTCTTCAGGACAGTCGGGGGTCATGCCTACGGGACCGTCTACTCGGGCCCCGTGGGCTCGGTAGTGACTCCTGGCCTCCACGGGATGGATCCCTGGTGGGACCTTCCGTTTGCGTCCACGATGTGCGGAGCGTGCCAGGACGTGTGCCCCGTCCGTATCGAGATCCCACGAATGCTGCTCAACCTGCGCCGACAAGCAGTCGACGAGAGTCGACTCCCGGGATGGCTGGGAAGGGGCCTGTCTGCGTATGCGCGGGCAGCAACCCAGCCGGCCAGATGGGCCAGAGCAAAGAGGTGGGCCCATCGTCTCAGCGGCTTCTTCGCCGCGAGGGGCTGGCTTCGGCGTGTGCCCGGCCCGGCGCGGGGGTGGACGAGGTATAGGGACTTTCCTCGCCCGGCAAAGCAATCGTTCGCAGAATGGTGGGAGACGGAACGTGAGACGTGAAGACTTCCTGGCCAGGGTGGGTCGGTCCGTGATGAGTGCCACTCTCCCCGATATACCGGCGTTGGACTCGGAGATGCCGACGCTTCCCCCGACAGACCTCGTCGCCCTATTCCGCGAGCGAATTCGTGAGGTCGACGGGGTCGCTCACGGACCGGTCGGCCGAACGGCGGTACCGAAGGTGGTCTCGGGGATCGCCGCCGGTCACGCCTCCAGCCGGTATCTCGCCTGGGATGACCTCCCGGTTCCGGGTGTGACGTCCGGGCTCGACCGGGAAGGTCTGGAGCGGGTCGACCACGAGGTGCCGGAGCAAGATCGCAAGGCCCACCAGGTCACATATGAGTCCGTCGACCTTGGCGTCACGGGCGCCGAGGCGGGACTGGCTGAGAGTGGAAGTGTCGTTCTGTCGCACGGCCCGGGCCGGCCCCGAATGGCCAGCCTGATCCCCGATGTCCACGTAGTCCTGCTCCACGTGAACCGGATGGCCCGCACCATCTCGGACTTGGCCCGGAGGCACCCCGAATGGGTGTCCGAGACTGCCAACCTCGTTTTCGTCACCGGGCCCAGCCGGACCGGCGACATCGAACTTCATCTCAATCTGGGTGTCCACGGGCCGCGGCACGTTCACGTCGTGATGTACCAATGACCGGCGTTAGAGAACCCCCCAAGCGCCACGGTCCCTCCAGGTCACTCCGTCGTTTCGTGACTCTCGCCATTCTCGTCGCCATCGCCGGTCTGGTTCTCTTCGTGGTCGTGACCGATCAACGGATCGAGGCCGTTGAGTCCGTGGATCACGCCACCATCGACTTGGAAGAACCTGCAACGGTGGGGAATCTCACGGTCAATGTCACCGTGTCCGGAGGGGGCCCGATCCCGGTTGTGTTCCTGCACGATGTCGATGTTGCCGGTGGCGCAGTCTTCGAAGGAGCGATGGCAGAGTTGCCAAATAGGTTCCACGGTGTGGTCGTCGATCTGCCTGGTTTTGGCCTCAGCCAGAGAATCACCGGGCCGGATGACACATACGCGGTGGCCGGCATGGCAGACGTGGTCGCCGGCGTCCTCGAGGACCGGCTCTCGATCTCGGCGGTGATCGTGGGTGTTGGATACGGGGGCGAGGTCGCTTCCGAGATTGCCGTGACGCGGCCCGATCTGGTTCGGGGCCTGGTGTTGGTGGACGTGGATTTCTGGGAGCAGCCGGACTGGCTCGAGATCGCCAAAGGACTCCCCATTCTCGGCCGCTCCATAACGTTCACATTCGATGCCGGCGGTCTGCTGGGCACAGATCGATGGTCGCCGAACTGCGATTCCGGCGGATGGTGCCCCTCGGATGCCCAGCTATCGGCCCGTTCCATCGCCGCCTCCATTGAAGGGTCCACTGATGCCCTCCTCGGTCATCTGGAGACGTTGCCGTCCTCACGTGTCCCGAGCGCGCTGTCAGAGATCGTGGTGCCAGTCTCCTATGTGTGGAGCGCAAAGGGCAGTGTGCCCCGAGAAACCATCGATCGTCTACGCGCTGCCATCGCGGAATTGTTACTCGTCGAGAGCGATTCCTGGATGGCTCACGTGGACGACCCAAGCGCCATTGCAGGGGCCGTCGATGCGGTCAGCCCTTGAAAGGCGCTACGGAGTGAGAATCACCTTTCCGGCGGTCTGCCGCGCTTCCATGGAGCGATGGGCCATGGCCGCGTCCGCGAGGGCATACTCAGCCCCGATGTGGACTCGCAGGTCTCCCGTCGCCACCCCCTCCAAGACCTCGTTCGCACGCTCCTCCAGCTCCTCACGAGTTCTCGTGTAGTCGAAGAGTGTGGGTCTGGTCATGAAAAGCGATCCTTGTCTCATCAACTCCAGAGGAGGCACCGCCTCGACCGGGCCCGAGGCGTTTCCGAACGTCACCATCATCCCCCTGGGTCTCAGCAGGCGGAGCCCGGCCTCAAAAGTGGCGTTGCCTACGCCGTCGAAAACCACAGTGAGGGGCCGCTCCCCGTAGAGGCTGACGACTTCGCTCTCGAAGTCATCTTCGACGTAGTTGATGACCCGATCGGCTCCAGCCTCCCGACTCAGCTTTACCTTCTCTTCGGAGCCCACGGTTGTGATAGCTGTGGCCCCTCTTGCCTTGACCATTTGCGTGAGGAGGAGACCGACTCCGCCGGCCCCGGCGTGGATGAGACAGACATCGGCATCCGAGACCGGATATGTGGAAGTGGCAAGGTATTGAGCGGTCAATCCCTGGAGGATCACTGCTGCTGCTTGGGTCGTTGTGGCACCTTCCGGCACGGCAATCGCCTTGTCGGCGGGCACGACGTGACGCTCGGCATAAGTGCCGATGACTGAGCTCCACACGACGCGGTCTCCTACCCGAAACCGAGCCACATCTTTTCCCACGTCCGCGATGGAGCCTGCTCCCTCCAAGCCGGGAATGAACGGGGTCTGCATGGGGTACAGACCACCGCGGTGGTAGGTATCGATGAAGTTCAGCCCTATGGCCTCCACATCGACCAGCACATCGCTCGGACCCGGCACCGGTTCGGGGACCTCGCGAAGCTGGAGCGCGTCAGGGCCCCCGGTCTCCTCGACGACGATGGCCCTCATGTCCTTTCCACCCTCCACCCGCGGGCGCGAAGCTCCTTAGCGAGCGTCTCGTCCATAACGCGAGACAGGTCTATCCGTTCCCGCTCTTCTCCGAGGAGCCGCTCGATGGGATCGCGCAACGTCCTTGCCCACGCCCTTCCTTTGGCTTCGGCCTCGAGGCTGAGGGTGGCATCCGAATTCACGCTGTAGACACGCGCCGTGATCTGCGGGGTGGCCCTGGCGCCCTTCTCCCCGTAGACGAGGAGTACCGAACCTGCCGGCAGGTCCTGTACGCCACCAGTGGCAACGAAGGCCCCTTCGTATGCCCATCCAGACGTCTTGGATGTGTCGACAGCGTCGACGACCTTGGCCCAGTTCTTGTGCCGCACATCCCCCGCCAGAGGGACGTCCACAGCGACGAGCACCGCCTCTTCCATGATTCGAGCCTAAGCGCATCCGGCATGGTCGTCTCAAAAAGCTTTACCCTTCGCTCGTGGCAACCGTTCGCCTTTTCGCCAACCTTCGAGAGATCGCCGGTACTTCGCGGGTCGACATACCTGCGGAAACGGTCGGCGATCTGATCCTGGCTGCCAACGAGAAGTTTGGCTCGGACTTCGCCAGCGGGGTCAAGGTGGCCCGAGTGTGGGTAAATGGAGAGGCCGCCGGGCCTGAGGCCGAGGTCATGGAGTCCGACGAGGTTGTGCTTCTGCCGCCGGTGTCCGGCGGTGGCCAGCCGGCAACGCTCGCACCCGCCGATCTGCTCGGCTTTACACCGATCGTGATCGCTCTTGTGGCGATATTCGCCAACATCCAGGGGCAGGCGGCATGGGCTGCCGCGGTCGTGGCCATCGCAGCCGTGTGGGCGGTGGACTTGAGCATCGCCTTTGCAAACAGAGGCAAACGTTTCGCGGTCCTCGTCCCTGTGGCGGCCGGAGCGGGCGGGGCACTGCTTGCCCACGTTCTCGGCAGTGTCGGCTACGGGTTGAGTGCCGGCGTGGGTGTGGCCGTTGCCCTGATCTGGGCGGTGTCGTTCCGCTTCTATCGGGAAGTGGACGTCCTGGCGCCCGTGGCACTGGTCGCGCTGCTCGGCGGCATGGGCACGGCGTCGATGGTCTTGGCGCGATCTGCGTCCGCACCCGATCCACAGGCGGTTGACGTCTTCTTGGTGGCATCGGTCGTGGCCATCGTCTTGGGATCCCTCGTCGCTCGGCTTCCTGCCATGCCACTGGCGGATCCGTTCTCAGTGACCGCGGTCGGTGCCGTGCTCGCGGCCGTGGCTGCTGCGGCTATCTGGGACCTGGACGTCGTCGCCTACCTGCTGGCGGGCCTTGGGATTGCCGTCGCACTCGTCGCAGGTCTCGGGCTCTCATCGATGCTCCGGACAGGGCGGATCTCTTTATCAGAGAGGTCGCCTGGCCTCCTGGCGTCGCTCGACGGTGTCGTACTCGCGGCTGCGGTTTACTTCCCGCTCATCCGCCTGGTCCTCTGAGCGGCATCGCCAACTCCGTCAAATGCCGGCACCGGGCTACCCTCTTGCCTCGATGACTGCCATATCGGCCGGGCGACGAGCAGTCCTGTTTCTCACCCTCATCGCCTTGGCGGCCACCTCTTTTCCAATGACGTCCAATGGCGTCACCAGGGACCAGGTCGACGAGGCCTGCGCCGACTCGCGCGAGCAGCTGGCTGAGTACCGGGCCGCCCGCGCGGAGTTCGTTGAAGCCGACGAAGCCTTCGACCATGCCCTTCACGAGGTGGAAGAGGTGGTGGCCAAGCAAGCCCGGCTGAAGAGCTCGGCCGAAGGCCACGCCGAGGAGCTCGCCGAGGTGCAGGCACTGATCGAGGAGCAGGCGGTGCAGCTGTACATGATGGGTGGCCTTTCGAATCAGGGCGTGATCCTCAGCGCCTCATCCGTCGACGAGTTCCTCACCACGACCGAGTTCCTAACCGCGGCCGCGGAGGGCGGCAAGCGGTCGATGGACGACTTGATTGCCATACGCAACGAGCTTGGTCGCTTCCAGGTGGAGCTGGCCAAGGTCCAGCAAGAACTGGAGGTCGCCCAGGCAGAAGCCCAAACGGTTCGAGATCGCCAGCAGGCGGCGATGGAGGCCGAGCAGGAGGCGTATGCGAAACTCCAGGGAAGGTGCAGGGAGCTGCAGCGTCAGTACGAGGTGCAGCTTGCCGAAGAAGCAGCGAGACAAGCCCAGCGCGCCGCAGGTTCGGTCCAGGTGGGCTCGTTCATCTGCCCCTTCACGCCGGGACGGACGTCGTTCCGGGACACCTGGGGAGCTCCCCGGTCCGGTGGCCGTACGCACAAGGGAACAGACCTGTTTGCCGCGTGGAACGAGCCGATGTACGCCGTTGCCAATGGACGTGTGTTCACCCGAAACTATGGGTTGGGAGGTTTGGCCATCTGGCTGACCGCTGACAACGGAGTCGCCTACTACTACGCCCACCTCAACAGCTTCACTGTGAGCAACGGGCAACGCGTGACCCAGGGCCAGACGATCGGGCTCAACGGGGACTCGGGTAACGCCAAGGGCGGCGCCCCTCATCTCCACTTCGAGATCCATCCCGGAGGTCGTGGCAGCGCCGCCGTGAATCCCTATCCCACCCTGGTAGGGGCTTGCAGGTAACCTGAGCCTGTGACGGAACAGCGCCGGCGCATCGACATAGTCCTCCAACCCGAGTACCGGGAGGGACTCTCCGACCTCGATCTCGACGAGCTGCGCCAGCGAAGGACGACCGCCGCAGATGTCGAGGCGCAAGTGTCCTACTACCGGCGAATGATTCACGGGCGGATGGATCTGCTCAACTTCGAGCTGCGCCGCCGCGATGGGCAAGAAGAGAGGACTCTCCTCGAAGCCCTCCCGGAGATCCTGGCGAGCGGCATGATCCTCGGGAATGAGCCCAATCTCAAGCACATCGAGGTCATGCCCCCTATCCCGTCAAAGACCGGCCGACGTCTGATCGACAAGATCATGGACGAGGGAGTGCTGATCCGACTCCCCGACATGCCGGCTGTCGAGATCAACGAAGCGCTCGATCGGCTCCGCGAGGTCGAGACCGAACTCTCCAACCAGCGCAGGGAGCTTCACGCAGTGATCGACACACTCCAGGACGAGATCGTCGGCCGGTATCGGAACCAGCAGGACGAGGCGGCTGTCAGCGGCTGATCTTGCTTGCGGCGAGAGTCAGATCGGGTCTCGTCGAGACTTTCCATGACGGCGCGGTTGCCGTTTGCGACTCAGATGGCGCACTGATCGCGTCGCATGGAGACATCGACCGGCCCTTCTTCATCCGCTCCGCCGCCAAGCCCTTCCAGGCCCATGTCTCGCAATCGGAGGGTGCCGGTCTTTCGAATCTGGAGCTTGCAGTTGCCTCAGCCTCACAGCGGGGCCACCCGATCCAGGTGGCAATCGTGGAGGCGATGTTGGCCGACTCGGGTCTCGGCCCCGAGAACCTGGGCTGCCCACCCGATTGGCCTCTCGCCCGGGATGCCGCGCTCGGACTGGCGCGAACCGGGGTGAGTCGGCCCGAGCGGGTCTTCCACAACTGCTCGGGAAAGCACGCTGCGTTTCTGCGTGCCTGTTTGGCTCAGAGTTGGCCGACACAGTCATATCTGAGCGCTGACCATCCGCTGCAGATCCGGGTCAGAGACCTGTTGTCCGCACTCGGTCGACACGACCCGGAGCCCATCGGCGTCGACGGCTGCGGGGCCCCGGTGTATCGCACCACCGCGCGTGCGCTCGGGCTCATGTATGCCCGAGTGCCCCGTGACCTGGGTGATGTGTTCGCTGCGATGCACCAATATCCAGCTCTCGTCGGCGAGAACGGTGCGGGGGACACGACCATTGCCACCGCCTTGAACGCCGTTGCCAAGATTGGTGCGGAGGGATGCCTCGGAGTCGGGCTAGCCGACCAGATCGGAATCGGGGCGAAGAGCTGGGACGGCAGATCGGATGTAGCAGTGGTTGCCGTGATCGAGGCCCTGGACCAGCTGGGACGACTGGAGCAATCGCAGCGGCAGTCACTGTCAGCTCTGGCTTCGCCGGTCGTCTTCGGAGGCGATCAGGTTGTCGGGGCCCTCGAGCCTCGGCTCTCACTCAACAAGACCTGATCCTCGCGAAAAATCTAGTTAGAAACTTGTGAACATTCCCATGTGGACAAACCCTGTGGAAAACCTCGAATTCTGTTGGTATCCCGAGTCGAACGGCTCGATCACTGGTTAGGGGACACCACTTTACGTTGGGCAGCGATGAGTGGCATTCCGAGGAGGGTCATTGAACACAGATTTGCTTTGACGTACATTCGGCTCTGCAAACGCCCCAGAGGCAAACCGGAGAAGCGTCCGTTCGGGGAAGTGCGGAGGAGGCTCCGGAAGGTCACTGGGGCGTTTTGCCGTCCCGGGGGGGCTCGGTCAAAGCGAGTTCGCTAGTCGTGACACATCCACCAGAACCGTGTCGCGGTCAGGCACGACTCACCAGGGGTGACGGGGTGATCGGGCCCGACGTCGAGAGTCGTGGTGGTGGTGGGTGGCAGTGTGGCTGTGGTCGTGGAAGTCGTCGCCTTGGGTGCCGTTGTCGTCGTCTTCTGGGCGGTGGTCGTGGTGGCTGGGGGAGACGTGGTCGTGGTGGCCGGGGGTGACGTGGTGGTAGTCGTGGATCCTGGCAGCGCCATGAACACAACCGTCACGTACATCACGTCGTCGTTATCGAACGCGGTTCCCACTCCCACGTAGTTGAAGTCGGGGTCGAGGATGTTGGCTCGGTGTGTAGGGGACTTCATGAAGGCGTCGTGGTGGAGGGATGAGGGCGTCCCTCCCCGTCCCACGTTCTCACCCAACTTGGTCCATCCTGGACTTCCCGCCGATGCCAGCTGACTCCCCGTCGAGTGGAAGATCTCACCCTCCGCGATCATGCGGGCGGTGTGCGTATCGGCGTATGAGGCGAGTTTCCCGTCAACAGCAAGAGGAGGCAGGCCGTTAGCCGCGCGGGACCCGTTGATCTCCGCGACGAATTGGGACTCGGTGGCGGGCTCGGCCGAAACCGAGACCCCGAGTCCAGTCGTGGCCACTGCGGCCACCAATGTCAGCGACAGCCATCGCCTCTTCCCCAGCATGTCGGGTGTATCGGCGTGAGTCGCCTATCTCTTGAGACCCCCAGGGCGCCAGGGAAGGATGGTCAGATCCCGAAGATGACCTCACGGAGGCTTATGAAACTTGCCTGCATCGTGTCGACGTCCAATCGCATCGAACCCAGTCTCAACCCGGTCATTCCCTCCCCGACGTTCGTCATCACGCGTAGGGAGTCGCCCTCGTAGTCGAGGACACCGATGCCAAGACATCCGCCCTTCGAGTCCTGGACGCCTACGAGGACCCCCTGGAGACGATCGAGATCAAGGCCCATGGGAAGGGTGGGGGCGAACACGGTAGGCCTGACACGCCAGGTCTCGAGCGGCGACCGCAGCGCCGCGGCAAACCCCTCCGACCGACGGTGCGCCCTTGCTTCGGGTGAGACTGGGACCACACTTGGATCGGTCGGTGCCGTGATCACCTTGGCGCCCAGAAACCTTCGCAGCATCCCGACGACCGGTTCCATCTCTCCGCCCCGTTGCAGCGCCACGATGATCTCAGGACGACAAAGCTCGGCCTTGTGATATTTCAGGGTCTCGCCGGCCACACCGGACACCACGGCTGACGTGTCGACGATTATCAGATCTCCTAGTTCTCTCGCCCGATCCACCATTGCCGCAGTCGCCACGACCTGCTGCAGGACGAGCCGGCTGGGGGTGATCGTTCCCACGAAGTGGAGACCATCCGGCCGATCGAGGGCTTCGAAGTCGGCCTCCGAGCGGAAGGCCTTCATCCCTACGCATGCCGGTGGGCCAACGGTCGAGTTGCCGACGTCGGCGTCGACTAAAACCGGAGTCCGCCCCGAGGCGAGGGCGCTGCGCGCGGCGGAAAGCGCGACGGTTGTCTTTCCTGTGTCGAGTCCCCCAATGAGCATGGCAATCCCAACTTCGGAGATGCGATTTGCCAGCTCGTCAAAGGTGTGATCAGCCACCGGCGCAATATAGGTCTGCATGCCGCTTGCCTATTCGCGACTCGACCCGTCTAAGTTCGCTGCGATGTCTCTGCCGATCAGCTTTCTGTCGGACTTCGGGCTTGAAGACGAGTTCGTAGGCGTCGTTCATGGTGTCATTGCCAAGCTCGCGCCAGAGTCTCGGGTGATCGACGTGGGGCACAACACGGAGCGAGGAGCGATTCGCCCGGCGGCTCTTTCCCTGATGCGGGCGATCCAATACCTACCTGAAGGAGTCGCCTTGGTCGTTGTCGACCCGGGCGTGGGCTCGGATCGGCGAGCGATCGCCGCCCGAACCGAGTGGGGCTATTTCGTCGGTCCCGACAATGGCGTGTTGTCTCCGGCGGTGACCATGGTGGGGGGCGCCGACGACGTCGTGTCGATCGAGAACCCGGAGGTGATGATCCCATCGCCGGGCGCGACGTTCCATGGCCGCGACATCTTTGCGCCGGCCGCGGCGCTGTTGGCATCAGGCGAGGCCTCGCTCGGCGACCTCGGGCCGCAAGTGCCGGGAGACGAGTTGGTCCCGTTGCTCCTTCCGCTTACGGAGACCGACGGCAACATGGTTGTTGGAGAGGCCTGGTGGGTCGATGTCTTCGGAAACGTCCAGACGAACATTGCTCCGGACGATGCCGCCCTCGTCGGGTTGTCACCAGGTGATCCGCTCACGGTCAAGATCGGATCGAGCCTTCATGCCCTCAAGTGGGGTATCACCTACAGCGATGTCGAGGAGGGAGAAGCTCTCGTCCACGTGGACTCGGCGGGCATGCTGGCAATCGCGGTGCGTGGCGGCCGGGCCGACGAATCCTTTGCACTCGGCGAGGGGACAGCGGTCACGCTGTCTGGGAGAGGATCAGCCACAGCTGAATGAGCCCGGCTATGGCGATGGCCGCGAGCAGGATCAGGATGATGATGGTCGTTGCCGGGCGCACGCGTGCTGATGGTATCAACGCGTCGAGGCCCCCAAGAAAGGGGGCCTCGACTTGTGAAGGAGGGCTCCGTCACCGTGGGGCGGGCTGGGAGGCTATCCGTTCACACCTGGGACGAACGTGCCCTAGGCATGAGGGAAACGGAATACCCTCCTTCCTTCGTGTTTATCGACCACGGAGAGTGGTCTCTTGAATGATTTTCCGTTCCTGTTTCTCACCCGGGCTGGTTGTCATCTGTGTGAGGATGCGTGGCCGGTGGTGAGGGCTGCGGCCAAACGAGCCAGAGTGCGGATAGAAGCAGTCGACATCGAGCAGCGCGATGACCTGCTCTCGAGGTTCGTTTTGAGGATTCCGGTGGTGCTGGCGCCTACAGGCCGCGTTCTGGCAGAAGGTCGTATCGATGACCGACGGTCTCTGGCCAGGGCGATGAAGGACTCAAGCCCGGGTTAGCCGACTGGTGGCGGGGAGACCTTGGCCTCCTCGTCACCTTCGACCGGCATCTCGTCGGTTCCCCCGTCACCGGCGGTGTCGTCAGCGGGCGCTTCGACCAGGCCGCAGTCGACAACGGCTGTCTCAGGGTCTTCTCCACCGAACCGCACCCGTTCGAATGCTGCAACAGCGGCTATCTGCTCCTCCGTGAGGCTGGCAGCGAAGGCTGGCATTCCACCCCGGACCGTCTTGTTGGTGTCTCCGTAGGTTCCTCCTGCAAAGCCTGGAGAACCGAGTGTCACCCATTCGATGTGGTCGGTGCATGCTCCAAACGTGGTCAAGACCCCGGTCAGCGCCGGGAAGTTCCCGGCACCCTGACCGCTACCCCCGTGGCAACCCGCGCAGTTGACACCGGCGACGGCTCCGCCTCCATATATCTCCTGACCGAGGGCTATGAAGTCCTGCCCTCCGCCTCCTACCGCCTGACCGGTGAATGCCGATCCGTCGCAGTTCACGATGTCACCCGTGACCACGTCGGCTCGCAACTCGGTTCCCTCGCCGCACGCTCCGGTGGTCGAGCCGCCCAAGGCGAACAAGGCGAACAAGGGAGCTATGAACAGGACGGAGGCGAGCCACCGCGGCATGCGGAAGTTGGTGCGCTCTCTGATGCCCGCTGTGGGGACCGTGATCACGTCCGGGAGGTTGACTGCTTCTGCTGCCGTCACCTCCGGAGGCACCGGGGCCCTTCCCACGGCCGCGGGTGTCGGGTCGGAAACGGCGGGAGTTGGCGCTGGTGCCGGTGCGGCGGATGGTGTGGGCATCTCCACTGTCTCTTCATGATCCGGTGATTCGGCCTCGGCCGGGGCGGGCTGTACTTGGCTCGCTGGCGACGGAGTGTCGAGAGGTGCTCCGCCGGCCCAGGCGGAGAGGATGTCCTCGACGCTTGCCCCCGTCTCGGCGGCTCGAGCCTCAGCCGAGCGTTGTGTGAGCGACTCGGGAATTCCAAGAGCTGCGGCGGCGGCGCTGAGGACATCGCTCATGTCAGTTCCCATCGCTCTGGGATCGTGATAGATACTCGACGAGAGCCGACAAATCCTGGGGTGACAGAGAATGGGCCGGGTGGGTGCCGAGGCCGCCGACGATCGCCTCCAACTGGCCCGAGGTCAGCCTTGCCCCAACGTTCGCCAGATCGGGGCCAAACCTTCGTGTGCCCAACACCTGGTTCGAGTCGTTGAGCGTGACGTCTCCCAGGCCCACATCCGCGACGACAGGTCTCACCATCTGGGTGTGACATGCGGCACATCCAAGGCTCAGGTAGATGTCTCTGCCCTCGAGCGCCGTCTCGGAGTACGAGATCGCGCTCGTCCGGGCGCCTGGCTCGTCAGCGAGCGATGCCGGCCCGACGAGGCCTATCAAGGCGATGACTGCGAAGAGCCCGATCGCGCCCACCAGCACACCGACCGGATTGTCTTTTACCCCCACAAGGACAGGCGGCTTGTACCGGCCGACGGGGATCGGTGCCTCAGGCTGGGGGGTGTCCGGGACGGGGATGTCGATCACGGGAGCCGTGGTGACAGGTTCGGGATCCGCAGCAGCCTCGTCCTCTTCGGGAGCCGTGGCTGCCGGTGAAGGCTCCTGTGTTGTCGCCGGCGGCGGCGCCCCGCCAGCCCAGGCGGAGAGGATTTCGTCGAGGCTCGCCCCGGTTTCGGCGGCGCGAGCTTCGGCAGATCGTTGGGTCAAGGACTCTGGTATGCCAAGGGCGGCGGCAGCGGCGCTGACCAGATCACTCATCGTCGACCCCCTTGGAGACGAGCAGTTCCTGTGTCGTGGCCTTCCCGCTGGTGATGGTGCCGAGGACGACGGACGCGTAGGCGAGGTGACCGAGAAGAGTGACGATTGCAAACAACGCACCGAGAAGCAGAAGGGTGTCCGCGGTAGCGCCCACGCCCGCGCCCCATCCTTCGCCAAAGTCGGCGTAGGCCGCGGAGTTACTGCCGGCCGTCCACGAATAACCCGTCACCGCACCTGCGGTCGCGAGTGTCACCAAAGTGCCCACAGAACCGACGAGTGTGTACCTGACAAAGGACCGGACCCGATCACCGGAGTGAATCTCCCGGCCGACAAGCCGAGGAAGAGCCGACAGTGACGTGGCGGCTACGAGCAGGGCCCCAACCCCTGCCATCCAGGCGATTTCGATTCCCTCCCAGAATGACGTGAGAGCGGTCACAGCCGCTGCGGACCGGAAACCGGCGACAGCTGCAAGGGCCGCAACGATCGCGGCCAAGTAGAGACCGATGACGCCGGCACGTACCCCGTGGTTAGTCCCAAGATCGCCCCACGACCCCTCGAGGGTCAAAGAGACATTGGCGGCGTTTGCAAGTGCGGCCACGGGAAGCGCGAGTCCCAGTGCCGCAACGACCCCGGATATCCAATCTGGCCCCGGGCCGAATGTCAGTTGAGCCAGGCCCCACCACACGGAGGCGAAGCCCAGAGACCAAAGACCGACAAGGGCGAGCTGTCGGCTCGCAAGCGGAGCATCGAGCTCCTTGACCACCGCGTAGTAGAGAAGCCCAGTTCCCAGCGTGAGCAGCACCATCGTGACCATTCCGCCCGACACGAACATGTCGACGTATGCGACCTGGACCGCCTCGAGAAGGGGCAGATGGCCCACCAGGTTGGCCAGGAAGAGAAGAGGCATCCAGACCGTCCCGGCGATGACGAACCAGACTGTGACATAGCTGCGTGGCTCAGTCCTGACAGCGATCGTTCGAAGGGCTGTCAGCGCGGGAATGGACAATGTGCCCAGCATGGGGATGTCGAGCCACCACGGAAGACCAAAGGGCTGCCGGCCGGAGCCAAAGCCAAAACCTATCGCCACGACGCCGGCCGTCACTATGCCAGCCATGCCCAACAAGCCCAGACGGGCCAGGCCGGTGGAGGAAAGTCGGGCCCCGGTGAGCCGAGGGAGCACGTAGTAGACGCCACCGACTAGTGAGATCACACCAAAGCCGATCACCAGGGAGAGGTTGGCCATCGGTTCCACGCGGCCGAAGGAGACGGGGATCAGGTCCCCGAACCTCAGCGCCACCAGTGACAAAACCGAGAGGAGGCTGCCCAATATGAGAAAGACTGCACCAACCACGAAGTGGCTGACGGCTAACCGATCTTCGCCGGCTCCTCCGCCGAGCAGCGTTCGGATGTCAGTTGTCTCGGTCTCGGCCAACGGTCTCCCCGCGGATGATGGGACGGCGGGGAGCATAACTTGTCGGTGGATCGAACCTCATTACGACCAGACCGCAAGCGCATCCGGGCAGCGACGGGTTGCCGCCGCGAGTCGTTCGTGTGGTAGAAACGCTCCTACAAGCAAACCGACCCGGGCCACTACCAAGGAAACATGTACCGCCTCGCGGAACTCACCGACAGCCGACGAAAGCTCATTGGTGCGACCCTGCTCGTTTTGGGGCTCGTTGGGCTGGCTCTTGCAGTGTTTTGGATCCATTGGTCTTCGTACCCCGAGACAGAGCTCGTTGACGGGGTAGCGGTGCCGTACGTGGTGGATCACTTCAACTGGTTCCCTCGCGGAGCTTTGTGGAAGGGGATCGGCTACTTGATCGCGGGTGGCGCCGCGACCTTCGCAATGATCGGAGCTGCATTCCTATGGGTCCTGAATCAGAAGATGACATGGGCCCGCGCCACGATCGCCGCGATGATCGCCTGGTTTGCTCTCGTTTTCTTCTTTGGCATTGTCCCGTCAGAATGGCTCAACTTCGCACAGACGGACCTCGAATGGGGCAACGATCCGGCCATCACGATTCCTCCGTTCCTCGTGCTTGGCAACGAAGTCTCCCTCAGTTGGGCGGCGATCAAGGACTCGATCTCGATGGGATATCACCTGGTCATGCTCGGAGTGGCAGGGGCCCTCGCCATCGGGATCCAGAAGATGAAGGACGGACGGCCTGCCCACAAACAGCCTGACGCGCTCACTTCTCCCTACGGCAGGCCTTTGGTGAAGGGCGAGCGCTGATGCCTAAGGGAGTCGTCGATGAGACGCCGCCGATCCGCGATGACTATCAGCTCGCCCTCGTGGAGGGTGACTACTTCAAGGACAAGCTCAGGCCAAAGCAGTTCCTCCACATCGACCAATCGGAGTGCATCCTTTGCGAAGGGTGTGTGGACATTTGTCCTTGGAAGTGCATTCACTACCTGTCGCTTGACGCCATAGACGAAGCAGTCAACGTCGACCATCCGGCCGAGGACGGTCAGAACCTCGGGTTCTTCATCGTTGACGAAGACGAGTGCACACGCTGTGCGCTCTGCATCGACCGGTGCCCGACCAATGTCATCACGCTGGGCAAGTTCGAGGGCTCTCTCGCGGATCAAGCCGGACAATTGGGTCTTGACCGCCGGCCGTGGGACTTCGACACAGGACAGCGTGACTTCAAGAACGGTTACTCGTACGGTATGCGGTGGTAGGGCGAGGTAGGAATGGCTAACGGAAACGACAAGACCTCTCTCCGCGAGAGGATCGGCGAGAAGGTCGGAGAGACGACCGAGAAATTGTGGAAGTCTCAACTCGCCGAAGCGATTCTGCGTCCCGGCTCACCGTTCAAGCAGGGCTATTCGGACAGCCCGCGCAACCGCTCATATGTCGTCATGAACAACGTGCTCTATCACCTCCACCCGGTCAAGGTGAAGCGTCACGGCGTCAAGCTCTCCTACACCCTCTGCCTCGGCGGGCTGAGTTTCTTCTTGTTCATCCTCTTGACGATCACGGGCATCTTCCTGATGTTCTATTACACACCTACCGCCGAGTTGGCCTATGCCGACATCGAACGGCTCTCGACGGATGTTGCCTTCGGGTCGCTGGTCAGGAACCTCCACCGCTGGGGCGCCCATCTCATGGTCCTGTCGGTCTTCCTGCACATGAGCCGGGTCTTCTACCACGGCGCCTACAAACCACCTCGAGAGTTCAACTGGGTCATTGGCGTGATCCTTCTCTTCCTCACGCTGCTGCTGTCATTCTCGGGCTACCTACTCCCCTGGGACCAGCTGGCCTTGTGGGCCGTGACAGTCGGAACCAACATGGCCGGGTTCGTCCCTGTCGTCGGGTCCCAGGTGAAGTTCTGGTTCCTGGCAGGCGTGGAGGTGAGCGGCGCGACGCTGCTTCGCTTCTATGTGCTCCACGTTCTCGCGTTCCCCTTCATCATCGTGATATTCATGGCAGTCCACTTCTGGCGTGTCCGCAAGGACGGCGGGATATCCGGGCCTCTTTAAGGAACATCGAATGGTTGAGATTCCAGAAGACCTGTTGAGGAGATCGGCCGAGGCCAAGGCCAAGGCCCTTGGCGTCCCGGTTGAAGACGTCTTGGCCGAGATGAAAGGGGAGGGCCCGCCGGTCGAGGTCCCACAACCCGAGCCGGTTGCAAAGCCGGCGGCCGGTGAGTCGACGGACGAAGAGATGCCGGTCGAAGAGGCCGGGACGGTCTCGTCACTTGAAGAGCCGGAGTCAAAGGGCGCCGGCTCCGAGCCTGACATGACCCCTGAGCCTGCTGATCCTGGGGATGTCGAAGCCTCCGAGACGGAGCCCGCATCCTCTGTAGCGACGATGGAGGCCCCGCCCCCGGCCGGCGACGGCAATGGCTCTGGAAACGGCAAGGTGGCGACTTCGGTCACGCCGCGACCGACCGCCAGCCCCGCAGGCCTGCCCGAAGGGGTCAGGACCCAGCGGCTGCTGACCGTCGTCAAAGCTCGGGCGATTCAGGACGTCAAGACCGAGCCGCAGGACAAGGTCAACACTTGGCCTCACCTGATGCTGATGGAGTTCGGCGCGCTGCTTCTCATAACGGGGCTCTTGATCATCATGTCGGTCGTCATCCACTCGCCCCTCCTCGACCCGGCCAATGTCAACGCGACCCCGAACCCGTCCAAAGCGCCCTGGTACTTCCTGGGGCTCCAGGAGCTTCTGTCGTACTTCGATCCGCAGATCGCGGGGGTGACGATCCCGACCATCACTGGGATGATCGGCTTCATGATGGTCCCCTTCGTCGACAAGAACCCGTCCAACCGCCCATCGGATCGGAAATTCGCCATCGTGTTGTACACGATCTTCCTGGCCGGCTCGGCGACGCTCACGATCTTCGGGGTTTTGTTCCGGGGCAAGGGTTTCAACTTCTCTTATCCGTGGAAGGACGGGATCTTCTTCGATGACTTGAAAGACTGGGTGCACTTCGAGTGACGTTCACAAACACGATCCTGATCGCCGTCGCCCTTTTTGCCATCCTCGCCGCGGCTGGTGCCTTCACGATTGCCTTCCGCCGCGCCAGGAGCGAGCGGCCCTCCGATCCGACCGACGGGGTTTCTGCCGAGACCATTAAGGCAGACCGGTCGATGGAGGGGGTCGAGGTCGTCGCCGTGGAGCCCGAGCCCGAGGCTGACGTCGTCCAGTCGGTCGAGGAGGGCGACGAGGAGCCGCAGCTGGAGCCGGCGGGCGTCGGCGTTGCCGTCATCGAGGAACAGCGGATTGTCGAAGTGACCCCTGAAGAGGGCGGCGTGACCCGCAGACAGTTCTTCAACAGGGCGATCACCGCAACTTTCGGATCGTTCATGGGGCTGATGGGCCTGTATTCACTCGTCTTCACCTGGCCGAAGCTCTCGGGCGGGTTCGGGACTGACGTCGACGCAGGTGAGCTCGGCGAGGTTCAGGGCTCGGTGTTCGCTGCCGACGGGTCGATCCTGCCGCTGTTCGTCCCGGAGGCGAGGGCATACGTGGTTCCCTCCCCGACGAACCTCTCGAAGCAGTTCGAGGGTCGGAGGGTGGAGGCCGGAGGGCTCATGGCGCTGTTCCAAAGATGCGTTCACCTGGGTTGCCGTGTCCCGTGGTGCGGGCCGTCCCAGGGATTCGAATGCCCGTGCCACGGTTCGAAGTACAACTCGATTGGCGAGTACTTCGCCGGGCCCGCTCCCAGAAACCTCGACCGTTTCGAGGTCGAAGTCGTCGGTGGCCGATTCATCATCAAGACCGGCTCGATCGTCGAGACTCCGCGGGCTTCGGCGCTCTCATCGGCGTATCCGAGGGGGCCGAGTTGTATTGGCGCGACCGCTGAGGCTTAGAGCGTGACCTCGAACATCATCACAGTTCTGGCCATCGTCGCCGGGATCACCTGGCTTGGGGTTCTCCTGGTGGCGGCGATCCGGAACCGCGGGAGCGAAGAGGTCCCTTCCAACATTCGCCCAGGTATCGATGACCAGCAGCTTGAGACACGGCGCCTGGAGTCCGGCCAGAAGGCGGCCATCGCCGCGTCGGCTTTCCTGGCCGTCTCTCTCCCTCTCTATTTCCTCAGCGAGCCGAGCCGGCAAGAAGGGTTTGTCGAGGAGTTTGCACATGCCTCTGAGGAGCGCGGAGAGCATCTGGTCGAGGAGTTCGCCTGCTTCTCGTGCCACGGCCCTCTCGGAGCTGGCGGCTCTGCCTCGTTCGTCGAGAAGCGGTCCGGTGTCACCGTGTCCTGGGAGGCGCCCGCTCTCAACGACGTCCTCTACCGATACGACGAGGACGAGCTCAACTTCTGGATCACCTTCGGCCGTGGGAACACCCCCATGCCCGCTTGGGGGCTCGCCGGCGGTGGCCCCCTCAATGAGGCTCAGGTCGTTGACATCGTCAACTACCTGAAGACGATCCAGATCCCGCAACAGGAAGCTGCCGCCAAGGCAGCCTCCCAGGTCGATATTCAGATCTCGCGCTTGAACAACGCCGAAGCGACGGTCGAAGAGGCGATCCTCAACCAGCGCCAGGTTCTCGCCGAGATAGCCCAGGCGCCGGCCGACGCACTGTTCGTTGGGCCCCTGGCTGTTCGCGCCCGGGATCTTCTCGACGCTGCCGCCACCGGAATCGACACCGACGACGACGGCCTCTCGGATGCGGTCGAGGCCGAGCTGTCGTTGATATCCGCTGAGGCCTATGACTACTTCCAGGGGATCGAGCCGGTCACCCTCGATCCCGAGATTGCCGACAACGACCTGCTCGTATCGGCAATGGCACAGCTCGAGGAGGGGGCGGATCAGGACCCGATCTTGGGTCAGTACCTAGCTGCCGTCGAAGCCATTCTCGAAGGCCAGGACCTGACGAGCGATAGCGATGGTGACGGGATCTCCGATGAGGCAGAGGCGGCCATTTCGGGCCAGTTGGCCGAGGCTTCCCGTGCGACGATCCCGGCCGGGATAGCGGTGGTGAGTCTGAGCCCGACCAGCACGGAGTCAGTGCCCGACGTGTCCGACAGGGCCACTGCCACCCGTCTCGTCGGCGGGCTCGAGTCAGTTGCCATAAACACATCCGTTGCCGCGGAGAACTTCGACAAGCTCTTCAACCAAGAATCTGCCGGGCTCACTTTCCTGCTCGACGCCCAGCGGGCCAGGGCGTGGCATGTCGACATCGCAGGGGTGGCTGATTCGATGGGAGTCGGTGAGGAGGAGGCCGAGAGGGCAGTGGCGCTCTTCAACGCAAACTGCGCCCGCTGCCACACGGCCGGTTTCAGCGCAGGCGTGCCTTACACCCAGGAGATCGGATCGGGTGGGTTCGGCCCGGCGCTGTGGGATGGCCGGCCCGTCGTCCAGTTCGGGGAAGCCGCCGATCCCGAGGAGGACCTCCTCATCCAATTCCTGATAAGAGGCTCGGAGGCACAGAAGCCTTACGGCCTCAATGGGTTCGGCTCGGGGCGGATGCCCGCATTCGGGGCGGTCCTTTCCCAGGAGGACATCGCGCTGCTTGCCCTGTACCTTCGTAGTGGCAACTTGAGCGGAGTTGAGTAGGGATGTTCAGAGAGTTCTTCAGATCGCTGCTCTCAGCGAACCTGTTCGTCACCGGTATCGTGCTGACGCTCGCCGCCGTGCTTCTGTTCTACGGATCGATCTACCTGTTCAACCACACGAATCTGGGCCGTCGACTGGCCCTCCTGGTCACCGGCGCCTCCATCTTCGGGTGGATGACCATCACATCGCTGCTGTTCGTCATCTACGCGCCCCGTGGCCCGAAGCCCGACAACATCGAAGGTCTCAACGCCTTCGAAATCCGCGTGATCCCGTTGACCTTCCTCCTGGTCTCTTTGGTCCTCTTTCTCGTTTTCGTCGTCGCACTCCACCAATACGAGTCGACGCGAGAACCCGACTAGTCGGCTCGAATCAGGTCCTGGCGCGCAGGTCGAGGACCCGCCGACGCATCTCACAATCTCCCAGTACGTGGATCTGTTCGAGCACCGAGTCGAGGATCTCTCGCGCTTCGTCGGTCTCGCCGCCGTGAATCAACACCTTGGCCAGCTCGACTTTGCCAGGGATCACGGCACCGTTGAAGTTGTGTTTGGTGGCTCTGTCGATGATTGCCCGTAGTGCGTTGTCCGGGTCCCGGCGCGCCTTGAGCACGTAGGGCAGAAATCGCGGGTTGGAAGCCAGGTCCTTAAGGCTTGCGTTCGCCTCCCCGGTGGCGATTCGGCCCAGCACGCCTGCGTAATTGAGCTCGGCGTACAACATCTCCCAGAGTCGCCCATTGCGTTCTGCCATCTCTCGCGTCGCGACGATCCGGTCCATTCCCTCGCTGAGGTTGCCTTCAAGGAGGTCCGTCATTCCTCGAGCGACCGACAGAACCAGCGGCGTGGGCAACTCGGTGCCGGTCTGCTCTGCATCCATCAAGAATGAGACCGCTTCGGACGCTGCATCGAGGTGTCCACCCAAAGTGGCCGCCGCGGCAGCGTTGATGATGGCAGTGTCCCGATAGATGGGGTCCTTGGCGATAGAGCTGCTCCGTCTGCCCATCTCAATCGCCTCTTCGTAGTTGCCGTATACCGCCGCGATGAATGCCAGGCCCTGGTAGCCGAAAGCAACGCACCGGTTGTTTCCCTCAGCCTCACCGAATGCGATGACCTCTCGGCACAACTCAGCGGTTTCTTCCGGCATGCCCGCCGAGGCCAGTGCAAATACGAGAGTGATCGTCGACTTGAAGTAGGGATATGGATCAATCGCCCGGTTGGCCCGAGCCCATGCCTGAATCGACCGTCCAGTTTCGATCGCGCCCAAAGGATCTCCCGTGACGAATCGGGCCCATGTCAGCCACGTCCGGGCATACGCAAGACCGGTCTCGTCGCCTGTCCTCTCGGCTATCGCTTCCGCCTCGTCCAGGAAACCGGTGTTATTCGTCTGGTCTATCCGGAACCCCGCAGCATGTCCGCGCCACACGAGCCACCACATGCGGAGCCTTTCGTCCTCGAGCCGGTCGACGATTTGCTGATGTTCCACGAGGATGTCATCTAGGCGAAGCAGATGGGCCCGGTAATAGAAGACGATGGCCCAGTCGAGTATGAGCTCGATCAGTTGGCGGTCGCGATCAGTGGTCGACTCCGCTTCGGTCAGCATCTGGTAGCCGTTGTCGAAGTGGGCCTCGGCTTCGACTAGCGCGTACCGGTCCATTGCCTTCCGACCGGCGGCCCGCAGGTAGTGCACAGCCTTGTCCAGAACCTGCCCTTGGCGGTAGTGGTAGGCGAGAGTCTCTGTGACTTCTTCGAGCCTCTCGGCAAACTGAACTTCGATCGCCCGGGCAGCCCGCGCGTGTAGTGAGACCCGTTCGGCTTTGAGCAGCCCCTCATAGGCCACGTCCTGAGTCAGGGCATGTTTGAAGAAGTACTCCAGGTCGGCGTCGTGTCTCCGCTCCCGGATCAGATCGGCCACCTCCAGGTCGGCGAGGCTGGGATCGAGAACCTCGGTCCGCGTGGCGACGCGCTTGATCACGTCGTAGAGAAACTCTCTACCGACCACAGACGCCTCTCTGAGTATTTGGCGACGGTCGGTATCGAGCCGGTCGATCCGCGCTGCGATCACGCCGCGAATCGAAGTGGGAAGGTCTGCTTCGGTGAGCGACCCTGTCACACGCCATCCGTCGCCTTCTCGCTGAACAGTCCCTGTTTCGATGAGCGAGTTGACGATCTCCTCGACGTAGAAGGGGTTTCCGTCGGTCCGTTCCACGATGAATTCGAGGAGCTCGGGCGGGGGGTCGTTCACCCCGAGCAGAGAGGCGACCATTTCCCCGGTCTGCCGCGGGGAGAGAGGGGCCAGCTCGATCTCCCTGAGCAAGGGGAGTCGGTTTGTGAACGACGGGCGGTAGTTGGCGATGATCACCACCGGGGCGCTCAGAGCCTCGAGGAGGTCCCGGACGATCGCCACGGTCGAGGGGTCGGCCCAGTGGAGGTCCTGGAGCACTAGCACCGTTGGCGCCCTCCGGCACAACCCACCTACCACCGCAAGGAGGCTTTCGAGTAGTCGATCCTGGAAAGAGTCTTTCTCGAGGGCTGCGTCGGGCCGCTCAGGCAGTCCGTATAGCCTGACGAACGGGTCCAGAACCCTGTCAACGTCTTCGACCAGGACCCCGATTTCGGAGCGGAGCTTGCTCGAGATCGAGCTCTGGGTATCGCGTTCGCCTACACCGATCGCGTTTGAGATGAGATCGACCAGAGCCGCATACGGGATGTTCTCACCGTATGGGTAGGCGCGACCCTCCAGCCATTGCACGTTTCCTTCGACGCGGGACTGGAACTCGGCGAGCAAACGGGTCTTGCCCGCCCCGGCCTCGGCCCTGATCCCAATGACGCTTCCTTTGCCGTCCCGGACGTTCTCGACGGCGCCAAGAAGAATCCCGAGTTCCTCATGGCGGCCGACGAATCCGGCTTGTCGCCTGGAAGGGGTGGCGCGAGTCTCGAGTGGCCCCACGACCTTTTTCACCAGGGTTGGGCCCGCCTTGCCCCTCAGCGCGTGCTCTCCATGGTCCTCCAGCTCGAAAACCCCGCCAACCGCCGCCGCAGTCTCCGGGCCGATCAGGATCTCACCCGCCTTCGACAGGTCCTCCAACCTCGCTGCAACATTGATCGTGTCGCCGAGAGGGCCGGTGTCGGCCGCGTCGAGTGCTCCCGCGCTTGTGATCACCACCCCGGTGTTGATCCCTGAATGCATCTCGAGCGGCCGCCCGATGTCCTTTTCGTAGCGAGGGCTGATCTCGTCCACCAGCGCGTGGATCTCGAGCGTGGCACGAACCGCCCTTTCAGCATCGTCCTCGTGGGCTACCGGGTCCCCAAAGACCGACATGACTGCGTCCCCGAGGAGCTTGTCCACCCTTCCCCCGAAGCGTTCGATGACTTCGGTCGCTTTGGAGAAGATCTCCCTCATGACACCACGGAGGTCTTCTGGATCCATGTGCTCCGACAGGGCCGTGAACCCGGAGAGATCCGAGAAGGCGACAGTTATCTGCTTCCGCTCACCCTGCGGCGCGAATGCCCGCAGGTCCGAGCCGCACTGACTGCAAAAGCGTGCCTCATCCGGGTTGTCAAAGCTGCAGTTGTCGCACTTCGCCAAATCAACCTCTCCGAGCACCATGTTTACACAGTGGTTGATGGTTGCCCCAGGATCGCTGGCACTAGTTTCGGTGCATCCGAACCAGGGAGATAGATGATGGCCGCTGCTTTTCTGTTGGCAGATGTCAGGCCTGACGACATGGAGGCGTATCGCGCCAGTGGTTACCTCGAGGCAGCATTCGAGTCAGCGACGCGTCACGGCGGGGTATACCGCGCTCGAGGTGGCAATACGATCGTCCTCGAGGGGGAGTGGGATCCCGGCCGGATGGTCGTCATCGAATTCCCTTCAATGGACGATCTTCTGGCCTGGTACGAGAGCCCCGAGTACCAGGAGTCGGCGCCAGTCCGGAGGCGTCTCGTGCCGAACTCGATGTTGGTGGCTCTGGAAGGGAGTTGAGCCGGGCTTTGGCTATCCGTAATAGCTGAGGATCTGAAGCTCGGTTGAGAGGTCGACCTGCCGCACTGCGACCCCGTCGGGCACGGTGACGCGAGCAGGCGCGAAATTGAGAATCGAAGCGATGCCGGCCGATATCAGCGACTCGGTGACGGACTGCGCGGCCGTGGCCGGCACGGCCAGGATGGCCATGTCGAACCGATGCTTCCCCGCATCGGAAGTCATGGCACTCACATCTGAGACCCTCACACTTCCGACGGTTTCTCCGATCCGGTCCGGGTCGATGTCATACAGGGCGACGACGTCGAAGCCTCTCTTGGCCAGCCCCGAGTAGCGGGCGAGCGCGGTTCCGAGGTTGCCGGCGCCGACGATCGCCACCCTCCTTCGATGTTCGATCCCGAGCTCGCGCCGTATCCGGTCCCGCAGCGCCGGCACCGAGTAACCCACACCGCGGGTTCCCTGGAACCCCAGGTCGGACAGGTCTCGCCGTACGTTGGCCGCGTTCACGCCTGCTGAGTCGGCTAGAGCATCAGACGAAACCGTTTCGCTTTGCCCCTCGACCTCTTCGAGCAGTCGCAGGTATCGAGGCAAGCGTGAAACCGTGGCTCGTGACAGGTCGCTCATTGTGAAATACTGTACAAGCGCTTTCTCGCATCGCTGTTACGCCACATACCATCGGAAAAGATGACCTCTCCTTCAGTCCTCATCGTCGGGGGCGGGCCCGCCGGCTCCGCCGCCGCCTACTGGCTGGCCAGGGCCGGCCACGACGTCACGCTTGTCGAGAAGAAGGAGTATCCCCGCGAGAAGACATGTGGCGACGGGCTCACCCCACGCGCGATCCTCCAGCTGCAGGAGATGGGGTTCGATTTCGAAGTCGCCGAGTTTCACCGCATCACGGGCCTCCGCTCCTACGCGGGCGACGACTTGATGATCGAGATGCCTTGGCCCGAGCACAGCAAGTTTCCCAACTGGGGAGGTGTCATCCGCCGCAGTGACCTCGATGCTCAGGTCGCCAGGCTTGCAGAAAAGGAAGGGGCGACGATCAGGGAGAAGACCAGCGCTATTCCCGTGATCGAAGGCGGGGAACTGAAGGCGGTCGAACTGGAGAGCGCTGGTGAGTCTGAGGTCGTGAAACCCCTCTACACCGTTGTTGCCGATGGCTCGATGAACCGGTTCGGGCGTGCCTTGGGAACTGAGCGTCGGAGGGATTACCCGCTCGGAATGGCAGCTCGCGGGTATTGGACCTCGCCGCGTTCGGACGACAGGTTTCTCGAGAGCCAGTTGGACATGCGCGACTCGTCGGGGGCGACGATGCCTGGTTACGGGTGGGTGTTCCCCCTTGGCGACGGGACCGTAAACGTCGGCGTCGGCCTTCTCTCCACCTTCAAGCGCTGGAAACAGGTGAACACGTCGACCATGCTCGACGACTACGTCGCTCGCGCTCCTGATTATTGGCAGCTGTCCGGTCCCACGGGCAAGCCGATGGGTGGCAAGCTTGCAATGTCGTTCTCCAAGACCCCCCTAATGGGCTCTAATTGGCTCACCATTGGTGATGCGGCCGGAGCGATCAACCCGTGGAACGGGGAGGGGATCTCCTACGCCTACGAGACTGGCCGCATCGCAGCCGAACACATCGGCGATGCTCTGGCGACGAGCGATCCGACCGTGCTCGGGCGCTACCAGCAACGGCTCGACGAGGAGTACGGCCTCTATTACAAGATGGCCAGGATCTTTGTCAGGCTGATTGGCAACCCGACCGTGATGCGAACTCTGGCCCACACCGGACTGCGGAACCGGACTCTCATGGAGTGGACGCTCAAGGTCATGGCCAATCTCTTGGATGAGGACGACAAGGAGATGGGAGAGAGGGTTTACTCCGCACTTGCCGCCATCGTCCGTCGACTTCCCACGTCGTGACCTACTGCTGGCGACGCCGGTATTGGATCGTCCACAGCTCGTCCCAGGTTTCACCATCGTCACCGCTCCGCTGCCAGTGCCACGTGAGCGAGTTCTCCTCGATGTCGGTGAACACCATCCGCTGAACGATCTGTTCGCCTTCCTCGGCGACGGCGGGCGTCCTCAACTCCATCACGCCGTCACGCATGCCTCCCTCGAAGAGCAGATAACCACCGCTGCTGTCAACCCATGTCTGGCGCCACGAGGACGCCTTCTCGTCGTAAACCGACACACTGTGACCGAGAAAGCTCCCGTCACCGGTGGCGAAGTTCTCTTCGACGACGCACTTCCCGAATCGGTGAGCGATCACGTTGCTGCCGGTGGCGAGCTCGCCTGGCTCGCCGCCTGTCTGCTCCGCCGGCCAGCTCAGCTCCCATACCCCGACCCAGAAGTCGAACTGTGACGCCTCGGGAGTCGAGCAGGGCGATGTCTCGGTCATCGGATGAGGATAGGAACCGAGGAGGTGACCTCGGTGGCGCGGATAACCTGACGACGTGCAGAAACCCGTACTGCTTGCCTTTGACGTCAACGAGACCCTTCTCTCCCTGCGGCCGGTCAAGGAACAGCTAGCCGAATTGTTCGGCGAGGATCCGCCAGTGGGCGAATGGTTCGCTCGGATGCTCCACGGCTCGCTCGTCGCCAATGAAATCGATGCCTATCGCTCCTTTGGCGTGATCGGGGCCGAGGCTCTGATCACTGTTGCCTTCAGGAGGTCCGTTCCACTTGCTAGGGAGGCCGCAGAGGAGATCGTCACCACGATGAGATCCCTTCCTCCGCATCCGGAAGTTCCTGAGGCGATCGAACGGCTCTCCGAGCTGGGCTTCACCATGGTGACGCTCACCAACGGAAGCACTGAGACAGCCAACGCGCAGGTAGATGCGGCCGGGCTCCGGCCCTTTCTCGAGCGGGTCATATCCGTGGAGGAGGTGGGCAGGTTCAAACCTGCGGCCGCCGTGTACTCCTACGCGGCGGAGGTCATGGGCGTTGCCGTGTCGGAGATGATGCTCGTGGCGGCGCACGACTGGGATTGCGCCGGAGCACTCCATGCTGGTGCGAGGTCTGCCTTTGTCTCACGGCCCGGTGTGTTCTGGAACCAAGCTATGCCGCAACCCGAGCTGGTCGTGAGCGACATCGCCCAGTTGGCAGACGCCCTGGTCACCTGACTGCCGCCAACCTCATTTTTGCCCAAACCTTGCGAAGGAAATGGCCGCTTGCGAATTAGTTCACAAGCTCGCCGCCTTCTAAGCTCGGAATCGTGACTCTTGCCGATTATCTCCCCATCGGCCTCATGCTCGTCCTCGCCGCAGGCTTCGTCGCGGTTTCGCTCCTGGTGTCCAGGATCTTCAGCCCAAACCGCCCGACGCCGGAGAAGCTCGACCCCTACGAGTGCGGGATCGTCCCCGTAGTCGAGCCCAATCAGCGTTTCCCGGTGAAGTTCTATCTCGTGGCGATGCTCTTCGTGATCTTCGACGTCGAGATCATCTTTCTATTCGCCTGGGGGTCGATCTGGACCGAGCTCGGTTGGTTCGGCATCGGGGCGGTCGTGCTCTTCACGCTGTTCGTCGCTGAGACCCTCGCCTACGTATGGAAACGCGGGGCCATCGACTGGAACCTGAAACGGCGTGCCCGGTACATCCCGGAGGAGATGAGGGAAGCGGCCTAGTGACAACCGCGCCCCCTGGAAACCTCCTCACGACGATGGTCGAGCGGGCCGCCAACTGGGCGCGCACGCGCTCGATGTTCCCGGCGACCTTCGGCCTGGCATGCTGTGCGATCGAGGTCATGGCCACCGGCGCTGCCCACTTCGATCTCGCTCGGTTCGGCATGGAGGTGTTCCGCGCCTCGCCGAGACAAGCCGACCTGATGATCGTCTCAGGGAGGGTGAGCCAGAAGATGGCCCCGGTCCTTCGTCAGGTCTACGACCAGATGCCCGACCCCAAGTGGGTGATCTCAATGGGAGCCTGCGCCTCATCGGGCGGGATGTTCAACAATTACGCCCTGGTGCAGGGAGTCGACCAGATCGTCCCGGTCGACATCTACGTCCCCGGGTGCCCGCCGGGCCCCCAGAGCCTCATGCACGGGATCCTCACCCTTCACGACAAGATCATGTCGGGGGAGATCAAGAGATGACGCCGTTGCTCGAGCAACTCGCATCCTCGTTCGAAGCGGTTGTCTGGGAGGAGTCCCATGGTCAGGACGTTGCCATCGTCCCCGGAGATGAGTGGCTCCCGTTCGCCGAGGCAGCACAGGACGCGGGGTTCGTGCTCCTCGCCGATATCACCGCTGTCGACTGGATGCGTAAGCGGGCGGAGAGGTTCGAGGTCGTCGCCAATCTCGTGTCCATGGATCCGCCCGCACGGCTGCGGATGAGGACGGGAGTGGGCCGGGAAGATCCGGTGGTTGACTCGCTGACCTCGCTGTGGCCCGGAGCCTCGTTCGCCGAGCGGGAGGTCTACGACATGTTCGGCATCCAATTCAAAGGTCATCCCGACCTGACCCGAATTCTCATGCCTGACGATTGGGAGGGTCATCCCCTGCGCAAGGACTTCGGGGTCGGCTCGGTGCCCGTTCAGTTCAAGGAATCACACCAGGCAACCTGATGACTGAAGAGAAGAACAAGGAGATGCTCGACGTCTGGATCGCCGGGACCGAAGAGCCGGGCTTCCAGCCAACGTCGGAGGGTGCTCAGGAGGTGAGTGAGCACGAGTCCGGGGAGCGTCTCGCCACTCAGTACGGCAAGGTGATCGACGACGACTACGTCTTCGACGACGAGGTCGACGAGGACGAGCGCACCATCATCAACATGGGTCCTCAACACCCCTCCACCCATGGCGTGTTGCGACTTCAGATCGAGCTCGAAGGCGAGATCGTCAGGAGGACCAAGCCGATAATCGGGTACCTCCACACAGGCATGGAGAAGACCGCCGAGCAGCTCACTTTCGCCCAAGGCCCAACCAACGTGACCCGGATGGATTACCTGGCCCCGCTCCACAACGAGTTGGTTTTCTCGCTCGCAGTAGAGCGGCTGCTCGACGTTGAAGTGCCTCCCCGGGCAGCGGCGATTCGTGTGTTGATGACAGAGCTCAACAGGATCGCTTCACACCTGGTGGCCCTGGCCACCAACGGCCTTGATCTTGGGGCGCTGTCCATGATGATCTACGGCTTCCGGGAGCGCGAGCTGATTCTCTCCTTCTTCGAGAAAACCACCGGCCTGCGCATGAACCACAACTACATCCGCCCGGGCGGAGTCGCCGCCGATCTCCCTTCGGGATGGAAGGACGACGTGGCGGGGATCCTGGCAGCAATCCCGGGCCGCTTGGAGCAGTACGACGATCTCCTCAGGGAGAATCCGATCTGGCTCAGCCGCACCCGAGGTGTCGGTGTCATCACCAAAGAGGAAGCGCTGGCTCTGTCCGTCACCGGTCCGATCCTGAGGGCGACCGGAGTCTCCTGGGACCTTCGGAAGGCGTTCCCGTATTCGGGGTTCGAGCAGTACGAGTTCGACGTCATCACAGGGGAGAACGGCGACGTCTACGACCGTTATCGGGTGCGCGTCGACGAGATAGCCGAATCGCTGAAGATCGTCTCCCAGGTGATGGACACCATGCCCAAGGGCGACTACCGCGTGCGTGACCGAAAGGTGACCCCTCCGCCCCGCGCCCGTCTCGACGAGAGCATGGAGGCTCTGATCCACCACTTCAAGCTCTTCACCGAGGGTTTCAAGGTTCCGCCTGGAGAGACCTACCTGGCCGTCGAATCCCCCCGGGGGGAGCTCGGGTGCTACCTGGTCTCCGACGGAGAGGGCAAGCCGTACCGGATGCACACCCGCGCCCCGTCGTTCTACAACATCCAGGCCCTGCCCACGACCATGGCCGACTCCCTGGTCGCCGACACCATCGCCACGATCGCCTCGCTGGACCCGGTCATGGGAGATGTGGATAGATGATGCGGGTCCGCCCCCTCCGACTCCGCCTAAGCCCGATGGCGGCGGGAGGAAACCCCTTTCTCCCCCCGCCTTCGGGGGGAGTACCGGGCGTAGCCCGGGGAGGGGGGCGTTCTTTCTCCCCCTGCGGAGCGGGGGGAGTACCGGGCGTAGCCCGGGGAGGGGGGCAGCTCCGGTGAGCTGGTCGCTTCCAACCCAGGACCGCGCTCGGGAGATCATCTCCAGGTACCCGGAGAAGCGGTCGGCGGTGATGCCCCTCCTCTACCTCGCCATGGCCGAGGACGGCCACCTCACCGACGAGGGCATGGAGGAGGTGGCCCGCTGGACCGGGATGACTCCCGCCCAGGTCCAGGCGGTGGCCAGCTTCTACACGATGTACAAGCGGGAGAAGACCGGCCGCTACCTGATTTCCTGCTGCACGTCCATCTCCTGCATGCTGCTTGGCGGCGACGACGTCCTGCACGCCGTCGAGGACCAGTCGGGGGTGCCACACGGGGAGACCGACGACGAGGGGTTTCTCTCTGTGGAGCACGTTGAGTGCATTGGCGCATGCGGCGGTGCCCCCGCGGTGCAGGTGAACTACGAGTTGATCGAGGGTGTGACGCCCGAGAAAGCTCGTGAGCTCGTCGACTGGTTGAAGCGGGCGCGGCCCGAAGTGGTCAACACCGATGAGATTCAGCAGTTGTTCGGCGGTGGCAGGAGCTTCGACTGGGCGATTCCCGAGGACCTGGGTGCTGTCGGGCCGTATCCGGCATTCCAGCCCCTGGGCACGGCCGCCAAAGAGGGCGGTGAATGAGCACTCTTCTCGTCACCAAGCGGATGACCGATCATCCGTCCGACTCACACACCCTCGAGAGGTACGAGTCGACCGGCGGCTATGCCCAGGCGAAACGCTCCTTGGGGATGAGCCGGGAGGAGCTCGTGGAAGAGGTAAAGGCATCGGGACTTCTCGGTCGGGGCGGCGCCGGGTTCTCCGCCGGCCTCAAATGGAGCTTTCTCGCTCCTGCCCGCCCGGCCTACCTGGTGGTGAACGCTGACGAATCCGAGCCGGGCACTTTCAAGGACCGCCAACTGCTGGAGCGCGATCCCCATCAGATGATCGATGGGATCATCATCGCCTCGGTGGCAAACGAGGTGCACCACGCCTTCATCTACATACGAGGCGAGTACTCCAAGCCGGCCCGCCGGGTCCAGGCTGCACTCGATGAGGCTTACGAGAAGGGATACCTGGGCAAAGGCATTTTCGGCTCCGATTACGACCTGGATGTGACTGTCCATCTCGGTGCCGGCGCCTACATATGCGGGGAGGAGACGGCCCTCATCAACTCACTTGAGGGCTCGCGTGGCGAGCCAAGGCTGAAGCCTCCTTACTTTCCGGCGGCGAAGGGGCTCTACATGCTCCCAACGATCGTCAACAACGTCGAGACTCTCTCCAACCTGCCGCACATCCTCGCCATGGGCGCGGGTGACTACTCCACTCTCACCGGCTCGGACGACTCTGGGACTTTCCTGATGTCTCTGTCGGGCCATGTCAACAAGCCCGGCAACTACGAGCTCCCCCACGGCCCCACCTGGCGGGAACTGATCTACGACATCGGTGGCGGGATTCGTGACGGAAACGAATTGAAGGCCTGGATCCCGGGTGGTGCGTCGGCCCCGTGGTTCGTCCCGGACAAGCACCTCGACCTCGCCATCACGGCAGCCGACACCGCTGCAGCCGGCTCGATGCTGGGCTCGGGCGCAGTGATCGTCATGGACGACACAACATGCATGGTGAGGGCCGCTGAGCGCATCATCCGGTTCTTTTCCCACGAGTCTTGCGGCCAGTGCACACCTTGCCGAGAGGGGACGACGTGGCTGGAGATGATCCTGCGCCGAATCGAAGAGGGCCAAGGCCGACCCGTTGACCTCGAGTTGGCGATCGACGTCTCCGACGGCATCTCGGTGGGTCTGGCCTGGCCACCGCGAATGACGACGATTTGCCCGCTGGGGCCATCCGCGGTCTCGCCGATCATTGCCCTCCGTGACTACTTCAGCGACGAGGTCGAGGCGCATGTGACGGCGGGCGGCTGCCCCTTTTCTCCCCCCGCGGGGCGGGGGGAGTCCCGGGCGCAGCCCGGGGAGG
>JAWWBL010000003.1:0-44129 GCA_033720975.1 Acidimicrobiia bacterium
CCGGCCACGTACCTACCCGGAAGCGAGCCCGACGAGCCATTTGTCGCCGACATCCTCGCAATCGAAGGCGTTACGAGCGTCTTTCTGACCGCGGATTTTGTGACCGTTTCCAAGGCTCCAACTACGTCATGGGACGCGATTGCGCCCCAGGCGAAGGCGATCCTAGAGAGCCAATTCCCCGCTTAGCCGGACAGGGCCATGTTGGTTGGACGGATGACCCCGTCCGGACCCGTGACCATCACGATCACTTCCCACAGCCCGTTGGGCAGAACTCGACCCCCGACGACTTCCCCGTATGCCGAGACTTGAGAAGCGACATGGGGTGGCACCTGGACGAGGTCGATCACAGCTGACTCGGGCGGTGTGGCGAAAGCAACGACTGGCGCGCCCGCGATCCGGGGCAGCCCGTCCTCACCGAACACGACGTCGATCGTTGCGACACGTGCTGGCAGCCGGGTGAATACCCCGTCGGGTCCCGACACCATTGATCTCACCACCACTTCGACGCGGTAGGTGAGGGGAGCCACTTCGGACACGTTCCTGGCCGAAACCCAGTCGACGAACACCTGCGTTCCCTCGGGAACAGTCGGCAGCGGGACCGCCGCAGGCAGGAGCGCTCGCAGCGTCGACGTCGAGTCTTCCGAGCCATCGGCCGAGAAGTACTCGATCGTCAGCCACTCCGCATGAGCAGCGGCCTGATCGATCCGGCGCTCAGGGTCCACGGCGTAGAGGTCGGCCTCGGTAACGATGATTGGCGACGTGTTTGGAGGCGAGGCCGGTGGAATCGTGGGCGGAGCGATCGACGGCTGCGATACCAGCACTTCGGCTGGGCTCGCCGTTGGTTGGTTTCTCATGAACGAGTAGGCGAGCGCGCCAAGAGCCACCGCGACTGATACCGCGATGACCACCCACTGCCGGTCGTTCCGCGGCTTTTCCAGTGTCTCCCAGGGGATTCGCTCGTAGGTCTCCTGGCGCTCAGGGTCCATGGTCCGAACGTATGGGCTCTGCCGACGGCCTTCAAGGGGGTTGACTGAAGCTGTTCGACCGGCCCAACCAGGGAACCAACCGGCCCGGAGCTATCGTTCGCTCGGTCATGGCAGTCAACCTCGACCCGAAGCCGGGCCGCTGGATTCTCCCCCTTGTGATCTTGGGCATGATCGCGTTCACCTATTTCTTCGTGCGTGAGTTGCCAGCAGCGGCACCCGACACCACCCGAGCCGCGTCGCCCACCACCACCACAACTGTCGGCTCGTCGACCACGACCACGCCTGTGGTGGTCGATCCGGCCGTGGTCGCCTACCTCGACGAGATCGATGAGATAAACGACGAGTTGAAGATCCTCGAAACCGAGATGATCACCGTCAACGACGGGTTCGATGCCGATCCTCGAACGATCCAGTACGGCGACGCGGAGACAAGGCTGGACGCCATCGTCACGGCGACCGGAGCACTATCCGACCGTTTCGATGCCCTGACTCCGCCGGACCTCCTCATCGTCAACCACGACCTACTCAAGACTGCAATGGATCTCGCAGAAGCCGCGGCTCAGAACACCTTGGACGGATTGAGGTCAACGGACACGGGTGAGCAGCGGCGAGCCGGACGCGAAGGCTTTGTCCTCGCCGTCGCCGACTTCGCGCAGGAGGTGGCCAACGCCCACAATGTGGCGGAGGGCACCAGCTAGTCCCGCCTCGGGTTGCCACAGCAACAGTCAGCTGTATCCCGGGGAGTGGCGCACTTCCAACCCCTAGCGCAAAGCGGCTCCCGTTGCTATAGCAACAGTTATCGGTATCCGGGGAGTGGCGCACTTCCAACCCCTAGGCGCCCCGCCCGGGGGATTTAGATGTCGTAGTAGAGGTTGAACTCGTGCGGATGGGGACGCAGTCTGACCGGATCGACCTCGTGGGCGATCTTGTAGGCAACCCACGCGTCGATGAGCCCTTCGGTGAACACGCTCCCTTGGAGCAGGAACTTGTAGTCACCCTTCAAAGCCTCGAGCGCCTCACTGAGGCTGGAAGGGACCGAAGGCAAGCCCTCCAGTTCGGCGGGGCCCAGTTCGTAGATGTCCTTGTCCACCGGCTCGTGGGGCTCGATCCGGTTCTGGATCCCGTCCAGCCCGGCCATCAGCATCGCCGAGAAAGCCAGGTAGGGATTCGCAGACGGATCCGGACAGCGGAACTCGAGTCGCTTCGCCGCAGGGCTCTGGGAGTACTGCGGTATGCGCACCGCAGCCGAGCGGTTGCGGCTCGAATACACCAGATTCACCGGGGCCTCGTAACCCGGAACCAATCGGTGATAGGAGTTGGTGGTGGGAGCGGCGAAGGCCAGGATCGCCGGGGCATGCTCGAGGATCCCGCCGATGTACCACCTCGCCAAGTCTGAGAGGCCGGCATACCCTCCTTCGTCGTAGAAGAGCGGCTCACCGTTCTTCCAAAGTGACTGGTGGGTATGCATACCCGACCCGTTGTCCTCGAAGATCGGCTTGGGCATGAAGGTCACCGACTTCCCGGCCTCCCAGGCGGTGTTCTTGACGATGTACTTGTACAGCGTCACGTTGTCGGCCGTCCGGAGCAGCGTGTCGAATTTGATATCGATCTCTGCTTGGCCGGCGGTTCCGACCTCGTGATGCTGGACTTCGATCTCCATGCCGGCAGCTTCTAGCCGCGCCGTCATCTCAGAGCGCAGGTCTTGGAAATGGTCGGTGGGGGGAACCGGGAAGTAACCCTCCTTGTATCGAGGCTTGTACCCGAGGTTGCCGCCGGCCTCGACAGCACCTGAGTTCCAAGCTCCCTCTACCGAGTCGAGGAAGTAGAAACCAGAGTTCTGGTTCTGGCCGAAGCGAACGTCGTCGAAGATGTAGAACTCGGCCTCGGGCCCCCAATACGAGGTGTCGGCTATTCCCGTCCCAACCAGATACTCCTCCGCTTTCTTGGCAACGAATCGAGGGTCCTTCTCATATGGCAGCCCGGTGACCGGGTCGTGGACGAAGCAGTAGAGGATCAGGGTCTTGCGCGCCCGGAACATGTCGTCGACCGCCGTGTTCGCATCCGGGATCAGAATCATGTCCGACTCCTGGATGTCTTGGAAGCCGCGGATGGACGATCCGTCGAACCCAAAGCCCGCCTCGAAAGACTCCTCAGTGAGTTGGCGGCGGGGAACGGTGAAGTGCTGGACCTGGCCGGGCAGGTCGCAGAATCTGAGGTCGATGAACTCGTAGCCCTCGTCCTCGACCAAGGACAGGACGTCGGCGGCCGTCTGCGTCACGATGACTCCTCTCAGTCGCGTAGCGATCGTGATCCGTGACTTTGTAAGGCTCGTCGATTGCCTTTCCGTTGCTGAACTGTGAACGCTGTGTTTCGCGTTCTCCACAGGACATATACCGGTCCGAGGAGCCTCACCGACCGATAATCCGGCCAACGTGATCGACGTCTATCAGTGGGACCCGGAAGGGGGGCGGCTGAAGGAGGCTTCTCTGGAGGTCTCGCCGTCTTCGACGCAATGGCTTTGGATCGACATGAAAGACGAGAGCGAGGACAGTGTTCTCGAGATCGCAAGGAGGCTCGGGCTCGACGCCGCAATGGCCGAGGAGGCCGCAACCGTCTCCAAGTTGCCGCAGGTAGAGGAGTTCGACGACAGCACGTTCGTGGTGATGCACGGCTTCGTCACCGGATCCGGGGAGCGTCTCGTCACCGCGGAGGTCGACCTTTTCATCACAGACCGCTTCCTGCTGTCCATAACCCGGACTGAGGTGCCAACCGTAGAGACGCTCAAGACACGCCTCGAGGAAGCCGGCGGTCTTCCTGTTCCCACGCCTGCGGGGCTGGTGGCGGTCATGGCGGACCTGCTGTCGAAGCGGCTTGCCCCCCTCATACAAGAACTGGAACGGCAGGTCGACAGCCTCGAGGAGAAGGCCATTCGGGGTGATCCGGAGACGGCGGTCCAGGTCCATGCCCTACGGCGCGATGTGATCTTCCTACGGCGCGCCCTCGACCCCCAGTTCGACGTCTACGAAGACCTAGCTCACTCGAGGCACGATGCAGTCGACGAACCGGCGCGGCGAGCCTTCGCCCGTGTCTCCAACAAACACCGGAGGGCCCTCGAGTCCCTGGAAGCGGGCCGAGCTCTCCTCGGATCCGTGCTGGAGACCTACCGCGGGGCCGTGAACGACCAGACAAACGAGATCATGCGAGTGCTCACGGTGTTCTCGGCGATCATGCTCCCGCTCGGCCTCATCGCCGGAATGTGGGGCATGAACTTCGCCCGGATCCCCGGAACCGACCTCGAGTGGGGATTCTGGGCCCTCCTGGGATCGATGGTTGCACTCGCGGTGGGCGTCTGGATCTACTTCGCCCGCCGCGGTTTCATAGGCGCCCCCCGGCTCCGGGATCTGCCCCGCGCCGTGGGACTCGGCCTGGTGACGATCACAGTCGCTCCGGTCAAGGCAGTCGCCGAGGGGTTGAAGCAGCTGGGCCAATGGGAGGACTGAAGACCCGCTAGCGTCGCGGCACGTAATGCCAGCGACCATCGTCTTGGGCGCCCAGTGGGGCGATGAGGGCAAGGGCAGAGTCGTCGACTATTTCGCGCGATCGGCCGATTACGTCGTCCGCTACCAGGGCGGGAACAATGCGGGGCACACGATCGTCGTGGGCGATCAAAAGCTCGCTCTCTCGCTGATCCCATCGGGAATCCTCTATTCCAAATGCATCCCCGTTATCGCATCGGGGACTGTCGTGGATCCCGCTGTCCTGCTCGCCGAGATGCATCTCACGGCGGCCAGAGATCTCGACCCCTCGCGGCTCCGCCTTTCGAGCAACGCCCATCTGATCATGCCCTATCACAAGAAGCTGGACGCGGCCATCGAGCGCTATCTGGGCAAGAACCAGATCGGAACGACGAAGAAGGGGATCGGTCCCGCCTATACGGACAAGTACTCCCGCTTTGGGATAAGGGTCCAGGATCTATTCGACCCGAAGATCTTCCGGGAAAAGGTGGAGGCGGCGCTTGAGGAGAAGAACAAGATCCTACCCAGGGTCTACAACACGCTCCCGATGGACGCGGACGAGATCGTCGAGGAGTACCTTGGCTACGCCGACGTGCTGAGACCGCACGTGACCGACACGTCTCTCCTGCTCTGGAACGCTCTTGAGGCAGATGAGGGCGTGCTATTCGAAGGAGCGCAAGGATCACTCCTCGACATCGATCATGGCACCTATCCGTTCGTGACCTCGTCGAACCCGACTGCCGGGGGCGCCGTGATCGGATCAGGGATCGGGCCCAAGGCCATAGACGAAGTCGTCGGGGTGGCCAAGGCCTACATCTCTCGTGTGGGCACCGGTCCGTTCCCCACCGAACTGCATGACGAGACAGGCGAGCGAATGATTGAACTAGGTGGGGAATATGGGACGGTGACCGGGAGAAGGCGACGCTGTGGGTGGTTGGACATGCTTGCACTCAAATATGCGGTGAGGGTCAACAGCCTCACCAGGCTGTTCCTGACCAAGCTCGACATCCTCTCCGCATTCGAGACCATCAAAGTGGCAATCGGATACCGCGTCGACGGCACCACGTATCAGGAGTTTCCCGACCGCCAGTCGGTTCTATATCACTGCGAGCCGGTGTATGAGGAGCTCGACGGGTGGACTGAGGACATAACCGGCGCCCGTGAGTACGGGGACCTGCCCAAGGCTGCCCGTGCCTATGTCGAATACGTCCAGGAGGCCGCAGGCGTGCCGGTTGGGTGGGTGTCGGTGGGCCCCGAGCGGTCCCAGCTCGTAGAGGTCGCGTGAAGATCCTTCTGGTCGGATCGGGTGGCCGTGAGCACAGCCTGGGATGGAAATTGGCCCGATCGGAGAGGGTGAGCGAGGTGATCTCCCTTCCAGGCAATCCAGGGCTTGCGCAAGTGGGTCCCATCGTTGAGGGAATCGACCCAAGCGACATTGGAGCCGTAGCGGCGATGGCCCGCATCCAGGGGGTCGACCTCGTCGTGGTGGGACCCGAGGCGCCGTTGGCGGCAGGCATCGTCGACGCCGTCTCAGCGTTGGGCATCCCCGTCTTCGGACCCACGAGGGCGGCGGCCAGGCTCGAGTCGTCCAAGGCTCATGCGAAGGAGATCATGAGACGGGCTGGGGTTCCCGCCGGGGAATCCTGGGCATTCACCGAGCCTGGCCCGGCCAAGATGCATCTGGATCACTCGTCGGGGCCATACGTGGTGAAGGCGGACGGGTTGGCAGCGGGCAAAGGGGTTCTGGTCACCGAGGACCGTGAGGAAGCAATGGTTTGGGTGGATTACTGCTTCGAAGGCGCGTTCGGAGAGGCCGGGTCCTTGGTGTTGATCGAGGAGTACCTGGCCGGCCCCGAGATCAGCATCTTTGCCGTGTGCACAGATCGGGGGCCGTTGCCACTCGAGCCGGCACGCGACTACAAGCGTCTTCTCGACGGCGATCTGGGGCCCAACACCGGGGGCATGGGCGCCTTCTCACCGGTGGCAGACCTGCTTCCCGGACTGATCGATGACGTAATGACCCGGGTCGTTACACCGACCCTCGCCCAGATGGAGGCCGAGGGCAGCCCATTCAGAGGATTCCTGTATGCGGGCATGGTCCTGACCGAGGAGGGGCCGAAGGTTCTCGAGTTCAACGTGCGGCTAGGGGATCCGGAGTGCCAGGCGATCCTGCCCCGCATGGAATCGGATCTCGTTGACGTCCTCGAGGGCGCCAGCCCGGAGTGGGCGGACAACGCAACTGTGAATGTCGTGCTCGCCGCGGAGGGCTACCCGGCCAGTCCGGTCAAAGGCGCCGAGATCACAGGGTTACACCAGGTGCCGGATGATGTGATCGTTTTTCATGCTGGAACCCGCCGCGTCGACGGGAAGCTATTGGTGGACGGAGGACGGGTGCTCAGTCTCGTGGGTATCGGGGACACCGTGGACAAAGCTCGTGACAGGGCGTACGAGACAGTTTCAGCCGTCGCCTGGCCCGGGGCCCAGTTCAGAACAGACATCGCAGTGTGATTACGGTCATTCTCGAGAGAGTTAGCGCCCCTATAGGGCGGGTACTACCTGAGGTTTGCGATAGATGAGTCACAAGGTGGCGATCGTCATGGGATCCGGCTCGGACCGGCCCGTGATGGAGAAGGCAGGTGCGATGCTCGAGGAGTTCGGCATCGAGCACGAGACGCGGGTGCTCTCGGCACACAAGACCCCGGACCAGGCGATCGAGTTCGCAGAGCGGGCCGCCGAGAACGGGTTCGAGGTGATCATCGCGGGCGCGGGGAAGGCCGCCCACCTCGCGGGCGTGATGGCGGCGAAGTCGCTCCTTCCGGTGATCGGCGTGCCCATCAACGCCTCGCTCGACGGCATGGACGCCCTCCTGGCAACCGTCCAGATGCCGACCGGCATCCCCGTGGCAACCGTGGCAGTGGATGGTGCGGCCAATGCTGCTCTTCTCGCAGTGGCGATGCTGGCCATCACCGACCCGGACCTGGCCGGGAAGCTAGCGGAGTACCGCAAGGACCTGGCCGCGAAGACCCTCGCCGGTTAGCCCGATACCATCCCAGAGACGATGAGCGAGATCTCCTTCGAGAAGCCCGACCCACACGACTTCCTCGACATCAACTCGTTGCTGAGCGAGGAAGAGCGGCTGCTTCGCGACACCGTACGGAATTATGTCGAGAAGGAGATCACACCCAACGTCGGCGACTGGTGGGAGGAAGGCCAGATCCCCCACGAAGACCTGGCCAAGGCGTTCGGGGAGATGGGGATGCTGGGGATGCACCTCGAGGGCTATGGCTGTGCCGGAACGTCGGCAACCGCCTACGGATTGGCATCCCTCGAGCTGGAGGCAGGCGACAGTGGGATCCGTTCCTTCGTGTCGGTCCAGGGTTCCCTCGCCATGTTCCCGATTTGGAAGTTCGGATCGGAGGAACAGAAGGAGACCTGGCTTCCCCAGATGGCGAAGGGAGAAGTCATCGGATGCTTCGGGTTGACCGAGGCCGACTCGGGTTCTGATCCAGCATCTATGCGCACCAGCGCCAGAAGGGACGGCGGGGACTGGATTCTCAACGGGTCGAAGATGTGGATCACCAACGGGTCGATAGCTCAGATCGCCATCGTTTGGGCCCGTACCGATGAGGGAGTCCGTGGATTCATCGTGCCCACCGACAGCACTGGTTTCTCCGCTCCCGAGATCAAGAAGAAGGCTTCACTTCGCGCCTCGGTGACCTCCGAGCTGATCCTCGACGACGTCCGGGTGCCGGACGAGTTCGTCCTGCCCGGGGCTGCCTCGATGCGGGGACCGTTGTCATGTCTGAACGAGGCGAGATTTGGTATCGCTTTCGGCGCCATGGGCGCGGCCCGCTCCTGTTACGAGTCCGCGTTGGCCTACTCCAAAGAGCGCGAGCAGTTCGGTACCCCGATCGGATCATTTCAGCTCACCCAGAGAAAGCTCGTGGAGATGATGGTGACGGTGCAACGCGGCACTTTGGTGGCCCTCCATCTCGGGAGGCGCAAAGACGACGGGAAACTCACACCCGAACAGGTCTCGTTTGGGAAGTTCGACAACGTCAGGAACGCGCTGGAAGTGGCTCGGATGGCGCGCGGCATCCTCGGAGCCAACGGCATCACCCTGGAGTATCCAGTGTTCCGCCACATGGCCAACCTGGAGACGGTCTATACCTACGAGGGCACCAACGAAATCCACACGCTGGTCATGGGGCAGGCCATAACCGGCCTCGACGCCTTCACCTAGCCCCCTCGAGCCTTTCTGTGCGGATTTACCGCCCGGTATGGCCCGAAAATCCGCACAGAACGGGATGAGGCCCGAAAATCCTCACAGAAAGGCATGGAGGTCGCCGTTGGCGGCGATGTCGACCCGGCCCATGCCCAACCAAGAGGCAACGAGCTCCAACTCTTCTCCCAGCGCCCGGCCCACCGCGGTCCTATCCACACCCGGCTCGGCAAAAGCACCTTTCACCCGCAAGACGCCTGCCTGCCGATCTGTTTTGAGGTCGACCCTGGCCACCAGGTCTCCGTCGAGCAGGAAAGGCAGTACGTAGTACCCGTAGACCCGCTTCGCCTCCGGAACGTAGATCTCGATTCGATAGTGAAAGTCCCACAATCGCTCGACCCGATCCCGATACCAGATCAGGTTGTCGAACGGCGACAACAGAGCAGGGCCGGTCGATCGGCGCGCCAGCGTGGCCCTCGGGTGCAAATACGCAGGACGGTCCCAGCCCTCGACCTCCACTTCCACCAACTCGCCACGGTCAGCCAGGCGTTCGATCAAAGGGCGGGCCTCGGGCATTCGTATCCGGTAATAGTCGGCCAGGTCGTCTGCCGTCGCCACCCCCATCGCGTCAGCAGCCTCCAATAGGAGAGCGCTCTGGGCCTCCTCCCGCCCGGGCGACGAAGCTTCGAGGTGCTCCATGGGAACTACGCGTTCGGTTATGTCGTACATGCGAACGAAACCGCGGCGGTCGGCCGTCGTGACATGCCCGTCCGCAAACAGAGCTTCCAGGGCTATTTTGCCGTCGTTCCAATTCCACATGGTGCGGCCGAGTCGTTCCCCGGGATCGGCCAGATCTTTGGTCTGAATCGGCCCACGCTCGGCCACCTGGTCGAGGACAGACTCGACGAACCCGGGCTTTTTCTCGCGGAGATCGCGATAGGCCTGCCAACTCAGCGGGTCCTGCATCCGCCAGCGGAAAAGCGAATGGTGTTTGGCGGGCAGGAGCGAGGCCATGTGACCCCAATACTCGAACAACTCTCCAGACCGCCAAAGCCACCCATCGAGGGCCTCCCGATCGTATGACCCCAGCCTCGTGAAGAAGGGCATGTAATGAGTGCGACTGAACACATTCACCGAGTCGAGCTGGATCACCTTCAGCCGATCGAGGACCTTCCGAAAATGGCGCACATCGACCCGCCCGCTTGCCCTCGGCTCGGTCAAGCCTTGGGCTGCCAGTGCATATCGCCTGGCCTGGTCGATGTTGAGGCGACGCATTGGCCGGCGACGGTACTTGCTATGCCAATATCAGACCGTGATCGAGAGATACACGCTTCCGGAGATGGCCTCCGTGTGGTCGCCCCAGGCAAGGCTCGAGACGCTCAAGCGGGTCGAGGTCCTTGCTCTCGAAGCCTGGGAGTCGTTGGGCAAGGTCCCCCAAGGTGTGGCCCAAGCAGTCGCCGATGCGCCATGCCCCACCCCGGCGGCGGTGGCCGAACGGGAAGCAGTCACCAACCATGACCTCGCCGCCTTCGTCGATCTACTTGGAGAAGCGGCAGGTGAAGCGGCCGCGGGATGGGTTCACTACGGGCTGACTTCGTCCGACGTTCTGGACACCGCCACCGGTGTACAACTCAGCCGGTCAGCGGAACTCCTGCTGGAGGCCCTACGAACCCTGGAAGAGGTTGTGAGACGGCGGGCCTTCGAGCATCGGGACAGCTACATGATCGGCCGCACCCATGGGATCTGGGCCGAGCCCACGACGTTCGGTATCAAGCTGGCCGGCTGGGCCTTTGAGTTGGCCCGGTCCCACGATCGGATGGAAAGTGCCCACTCGGAGATAGCCGTCGGCAAGATTTCTGGCGCGGTAGGAACCTACGCACATGTGCCGCCGGAGGTCGAACGTCACGTGTGTGCCGAGCTCGGCCTGTCGATCGAGCCTGCCTCCACACAGGTAACGGCCCGGGACAGACACGCTCGGTACCTGACGACCCTCGCCCTGGTCGGTGCCTCGATCGAGCGGATGGCCACCGAGATTCGTCATCTGCAAAGGTCTGAGGTGGGAGAGGCTCGCGAGGGGTTTGGCGGGGGGCAGAAAGGGTCATCGGCGATGCCCCACAAGCGGAATCCGATCCTCTCCGAGCGGATGACCGGGCTGGCCAGGCTGCTGCGGGGCTACGCCCAGGTGGGCTTGGAGAATGTGGCCCTCTGGCATGAGCGGGACATCTCCCACTCGTCTGCCGAGCGTGTGGCGCTGCCGGACGCCTCGACGGTCCTCCACTACATGCTTGTGAAGTTCGCCTCCCTGGTGGATGGCCTGGTGGTCGACCTGGAGAGGATGGCCTCCAATCTGGAGGCGACCAACGGCCTCGTGTTCAGCCAGGCCGTCTTGTTGGCGCTCGTTGAGGAGGGCCTCACTCGGGACGAGGCCTACCGGCTGGTGCAGCGCAACGCCATGGAGGCGTGGGACGGCAAGGGCCACCTCAGGGATCTGCTGGCCGATGACCGGGAGATATCCCTATCGGACGCCGCTCTCGAGTCGTGCTTCTCGCTCGAGCGCGTCTCGGAAGCCGCTTCGGTGGTGTTCGAAAGGCTGAGAGAGGCGGGCCTGCCTCAGCCGAGGGCGTAGACAGACTCGAGCTGATCTCGGAAGTAACGCGTCGGCAGCAGGACGGCCGCGCCTGCCGGCGTCCGGTAGTTGCGCACGGAGATCACAAAACTGCTCACCGACGACTTGGAGATGCCCCGATACCGCCAGGCGGTCGAGAGCGCCTGGCCAAACGTCCAGCCCGAGTCGAGCCGAACCGAGCGGGCCACCGCCTGCAACCGTTCGGTGAGAGCGCCAGGAGATGGAAAGGCGGCAGCCTTGCCCGCAAGCTGGAACAACACGTCTCGTTGGCGGGCCTGACGGGTGAAATCGGAACCGCCCACGAGCTTCCACTCCCCGTCGATCAGATGCTCTGCCTTCCTCGATCGGACCCAGGCGAGAGTCATCTCACCATCGGCGGCGTGGCAACCCGCTTCCTCGATGTTGAGTTCTGAGGCAACGTCTCTGGTCGGATAGCTGACACAGACCGTCGTTCCGCCGAGGGCGTCAACGACTGCCTCGAAACCTTTGAAGTCGACGATCGCCAGGTGATCCACCTTGATACCGGTGAAGTCCTGAACCAGGATCGCCATCATCTCGGGGCCCGAGGCCACCCCCGAGCATCCTCCCAAACCCGCGTTCAGCCGCGTGAATGTCCCCTTACAGACGTTCCACACATAGAGATCCCGGGGAAGGCTGACCATTATCGGGTTACCGCCGGCGGTGGGCTGAAGGCCGAGGATTACTGCGTCCGCCCGGTACCCGGACAAATCGGTTCCGATCATCAAATACGCGTCGAACACGTCGTCGGGAACCGGAGAGGGAAACGAATACGGGCTGAATTCGACCGGATCGAAAGGCTCGTACAGGTCGAATATCTCTGCCAACGCCTCGGCTTCGGCGTCCAGGTCGGGGGCCTGGTACACCCCGGGCGGGAGTGGTTCGAAATTGTCGGGCTCGACGAAGGTGACCTCGGACGGCGTCTCTCCAGAAAGAGCACCACGGGCCCTTTCGATGTCGAACTCCTCCACCGCAACCTCGTTGAAGGTCTGACTCAGTTGGAACGCGTAGAAAGCCGAAAAGCCGAGAACGATCCCGAGTACGGCGGCCACTCCTGCCTTTACTGGCTTGAGGACGATGAACTCGAGGATCGACAAAGCGGGTCGATGGTAGAGGGACGCCGAGTCGTACCCAGGTTCACAGATCCCGCCCGGGGCTAGCTACCCTCCCGCCGCGTGCTGGCACTACCTCATGTCGGATCGGGAAAGGTCAGGGAGATCTATGAGGTTGACGCAGACCGTCTTCTGTTCGTGGCCACCGATCGCATCTCTGCCTACGACGTCGTCCTCGACGATCCGATCCCGGGCAAGGGCAGAGTGCTCACGGGAGTGAGCCTCCACTTCTTCGATCTGCTCGACACCGCGAACCACCTCGTGTCCACGGATCTGACCGAGATCAGCGGCCTAACCGACACTGACTTCGAATACCTGGAAGGGAGGGCGATGGTGGTGCGAAGGGCGGAAGTGGTCCCCGTCGAGTGTGTCGTCCGCGGCTACCTCTACGGGTCCTCCTGGCGTGAGTACGAAGCCGGGGGTGGGCCTACCACCGAGCACTTGCCTCCCGGGTTGCGCAAGGCTGACAAGCTCCCGGATCCGATCTTCACACCGGCTACCAAGGCAGCGACCGGTCACGATGAGAACATCACCGAGACCGAGACCAGGGAGCTGCTCGGTGACAGCCTGTTCAACGAGCTGAAGGCCCGCTCGCTCGACATCTACATGCGCGCATCCGACTACGCCGCTGAGCGTGGCGTGATCCTCGCCGACACCAAGTTCGAGTTCGGGTTTGCGGACGGAGAGCTGCTTCTGGTCGACGAGGTTCTCACCCCGGACTCGTCGCGCTACTGGCCGGCTGACCAATGGGAGCCGGGTGCCGCCGTGCCGTCTTTCGACAAACAGTTCGTCAGAGACTGGCTGGAGACCCAACCGTGGGACAAGACATCACCTGCCCCGCCGCTTCCGAAGGACATCATCGAAGGAACCCGAGCCCGTTACGTCGAAGCGTTCGAGAAGATCACCGGTCGCAGCTTCAGGGACTACCCCGGGAGCGGCAATTGAAGGTGACGGTGACCATCAACCGTCGGCCCGAGATCGCCGACCCCGAGGGAACCACCGTCCGTCGCGCTCTGGAGGAGCTCGGCTTCGAGCAAGTGACCAGCGTCCGGATGGATCGCGTCATCCACATGGAGGTCGCCGGGGAGGACCGCGACGAGATCCAGGCCCAAGTCACCAAGATGTGCGAGCAGCTGTTGGCAAACCCCGTGCTCGAGGATTTCGAGATCGAGGTGGGCGGATGAGAACTGCCGTAGTGGTTTTCCCGGGGACCAACTGTGAGCACGACGTCGTCCATGCCCTCGAGTCGTTGGGCGGCGAGGCGGACCTCGTCTGGCACCGGGAGTCCAATCTCACCGATTTCGACGGTGCCGTCCTGCCGGGCGGCTTCGCCCACGGCGACTATCTCAGGACCGGCGCGATTGCCCGCTTCTCCCCGGTCATGACCGAGATCTCTCGGATGGCAGCAGAGGGCGCTCCAGTCCTTGGCATCTGCAACGGCTTTCAGATCCTCTGTGAGGCCGGCTTACTGGCCGGAGCATTCATCGCCAACCGCGACCTCTCATTCATCTGCAGCTACGTCGAACTCGAGGTGACCGACGCAGCCACCGTCCTCACTCGCGGTCTGGAGGTGGGTTCCAGGCTCAGGATCCCACTCAACTCATATGAAGGCAGCTGGGTGGACCCAACACGCTCGGGACGCATCGCTCTCAGATATGTCGATGACCCCAACGGCTCACAGGACCAGGCAGCGGCGGTCGCCAACATGGAAGGCAACGTCGCGGGGATCATGCCCCATCCCGAACGTGCAGTAGATGAGCTGCTCGGATCCACCGACGGGAATCTGGTTCTGGAAAGCTTCCTCGAGTCGCTAGTAGCTGCATGACCATCGAGAGAGAGGCGGTCCATCGGCAACTCGGGATGACGGACACCGAGTACCAGTCGGTGATCGACATTCTTGGCCGAGAGCCGAGGGATGCCGAACTGGCGATGTACTCGGTCATGTGGTCCGAGCACTGCTCGTACAAGTCCTCCCGGGCACACCTCGGCCGGTTCCCCACGGAAGCGCCCTGGGTCGTGGTGGGACCTGGCGAGAACGCCGGAGTGGTCGACATCGGCGATGGCTGGCTGGCCGCAATTCGAATCGAAAGCCACAACCATCCGTCGTTCGTTGAGCCCTATCAAGGAGCAGCAACCGGAGTCGGTGGGATTCTCCGCGACGTGTTCACCATGGGTGCCCGGCCAATCGGTCTCTGGAACCAGATCAGGTTTGGCCCCCTCGACCAGCCAAGGAACAGATACCTGTTCAAGGGCGTGGTCGCCGGGATTGCCGGCTACGGGAACGCCGTGGGTGTTCCCACTGTGGGAGGGGAGGTGGAGTTCGACCCGACCTACGACGCCAATCCCCTGGTCAACGTCATGTGCTTGGGAATCCTGCACCGGGACCAACTCGTGCTGGGAACGGCAGGAGAACCGGGCTCGCTGGCGATACTCCTGGGCAGGGCAACCGGACGGGATGGGATCGGAGGAGCGTCCGTGCTGGCATCGGCTTCCTTCGAGGATGAGTCCCAGGACAAGCGCCCCAGCGTCCAGGTTGGCGACCCGTTCGAGGAGAAGAAGCTCATAGAGGCGTGCCTCGAGTTGTACGAACGCGGGCTGGTCGTCGGAGTCCAAGACCTCGGCGCGGCCGGGCTCTCGTGCGCCGTCTCGGAGCCGGCGGGACGAGCCGGAGTGGGAATGGATGTCGATCTCAATGCGGTCCACACACGAGAGGCCGAGATGACCCCACCCGAGCTGCTCATGTCCGAGTCACAGGAGCGAATGATGGCGTTCGTCGCCCCGGACAAAGTCGAGGAAGTCATAGCCGTAGCCGACAGATGGGAGATCGACTCCGCCGTGGTTGGGAAAGTCAAACAAGGCTCCACTCTGACCGTCCAGCACAATGGCACCACGGTGGCGGAGATACCGGCCGCGTCACTCGCCGACGACGCACCCGTCTACGACCGCCCCGCCATCCGACCATCTTGGCTGGATGATGTGCGGCGACGCCCCGAGCCGGAGGTGGATGACCCATCCCGCGCTCTGCTCGATCTCCTAGGTGATCCCGGCATCGGCTCGTCTGCCTGGGTTCACACCCAGTACGACCACATGCTGTTCCTCAACACGGTGATCGGCCCCGGGTCGGATGCGTCGCTACTGCGTGTAAAGGGAACCAACAAGGGTCTCGCCGTGTCCACCGATGGCAACGGCCGGCTCTGTTACTTGGATCCCCGCATCGGAGGCGAAAGGCTCGTATATGAGGCCGCCCTCAACGTGGCGGTCACTGGCGCCCGACCCCTGGCAGTCGTCGACAACCTCAACTTCGGCAGTCCCGAGAGCCCGGAAGTGATGTGGCAGTTCAGGGAGACCATTGAAGGGATATCACGGGCGTGCGAGTCACTTGGTGTCCCGGTTGTAGGGGGAAATGTCTCCTTCTACAACGCTACCGACGAGGTGGATATCCATCCCACCCCCGTGGTGGGACTTCTAGGCCTCGCCGATCCCATGCCTGAGAGCCCACCGCGTCTCCGCCGCGCAGAACCGGGAATGGAGGTCTGGGAGGTAGGGCCGACCGCGTCTGGATCACTGGCCGGCTCGGCGCTTCAGCGGGTTCTCGGAATGGATCCCGGTGGGATCCCAGCCGCACCCCAACCAGAGATGGCGACCCGCGTAATCGAGTTGGCCGTCGCTCTGGCACACGACGTCCCGGTGCTCCACGACGTATCGGACGGCGGACTCGCGGTGGCACTGGCCGAGATCTGCATTGCGTCTTCTCTTGGCGCTCGGATCGATCAGGACGTAGATCTCTTCAGCGAGGACCCGCACAGATTCATCGCCGTTTTCGAAACGGGGGCTATCCCGCTTCCAGACGACCTGGCGCGCAGGGTCGGCATGATCGCTGGAGACGAGATCATCTTGGGGCCCGACGTGACACCCATCCCGGTGGCAGAAGCCGCAGACGTTTGGCACAACGCCATCCCTCGGGCCCTCGGTCTCTGAGTGACGGATACGATCGGGACATGGCCCGGAGAATCGGAATCCTCACTGCCGGAGGCGACAGCCCAGGGCTGAACGCCGCGATACGGGCCGTTGGCAAGTCGGCTCAGCGAGCCTACGGCATGGAGGTCATTGGCTTTCTCGATGGCTTCGTGGGCTTGATGCAGAACCGTTACGTCAAGCTGGAGTCTGACGACCTCTCCGGAATCCTCATCCGCGGCGGAACGATTCTCGGGACCAGCCGGGCCAAGGTGCATCGGATGGACATGGGCGACGGGGCCGAGCGAGACATGCGCCAGCTGATGAGGGAAGTTGTCGAACAGCACGAGCTCGAAGCTCTCGTGTGCCTAGGCGGTGACGGCACCACACGCAATGCCCTCCGTCTCTCGCGGGTCGGCGTCCCGGTTCTCACCTTGCCCAAGACCATCGACAACGACGTTGCCGGAACCGATGTCACGTTCGGCTTCGATACGGCGATGAGTATCGCCACCGAGGCTATCGACCGTCTCCATTCGACTGCCCACAGCCACCATCGGATCATGGTCGTGGAGATCATGGGACACACGGTCGGCTGGCTGGCTCTCGGGGCGGGTATAGCGGCCGGGGCCGACGTGATCCTCATCCCGGAGATCCCCTACGACGTCGACGCAGTCGCCTCGTCGATATCGGCCAGGAAAGCCGCGGGAAGCTCTTTCTCGATCATGGCTGTGGCCGAGGGCGCGATCTCGGCTCCGGACGCGGCGCGAAGAGACGAGCTGATCGAAAGACGCGACCGGGCCAAAGGGGAGGAGAAGAGGGCTCTCAAGAAGCAGATCAAACAACTCGACTCGCATCGCGTGGGTGGAACCGCTTCGCTGGCCAAACGCCTCTCGGAGATGACCGGGCTGGAGTCGCGGATCACGATCCTCGGTCACGTCCAAAGGGGAGGAACCCCGACGGCGACTGACCGGCTGCTGGCCACACGGTTGGGCATAGCCTGCGTCGACTACATAAACGAGGGGATTCACGGTGTGATGGTAGCGGCGCGCGGAGACACCACAGCCCCGGTCCCACTCGAGGAAGCGGCAGGAAGGATCAAGGCTGTTCCCCTCGATCACCCGTGGATAACGGTCGCCCGGCACTTGGGCGTCTCGCTGGGCGAGTGAGCACGCCACAGCGCATCACCTGCATTGGCGGAGGCCCGGCCGGTCTCTATCTGGCCATTCTCCTCAAAAAGGAGCGCCCGGACTTCGACGTCACGGTTTACGAGAGGAACACGCCGGCCGACGCGTTCGGCTTCGGTGTCGTGTTCTCAGATGAGACTTTGGAGCACTTCGAAGAGGCCGATCCACCCTCCTACCGTTCGCTAGCCGAATCGTTCAAGTACTGGGGGGACATCGAGGTCCGCCACTTCTCGGGCCACTCCTTCCGTTCTGGCGGTCACGGGTTCGCCGCGGCAAGCCGTCGTCGCCTTCTCGAGATACTGGCGGACCGCGCCGCCGACCTGGGTGCCGTCCTCAAGTTCTCCTCCGAGGTCCCTGACCTCGACTCTGTCCCGGATTCGGACCTGGTCGTGGGCGCCGACGGTGCCAATTCGATGGTTCGTTCGGCGCTGTTCGAACACCTGGGGCCAACGGTCGACTGGCGCACCAACAAGTACGCCTGGTTCGGCACCCCAAAGGTCTATGAGAGATTCCACTTCATCTTCGAAGACACCCCGGCCGGGATGGTCTGGGCCCACATATACCCTTACTCTGACGAAGGCAGCACGTTCATCGTCGAGATGGCTCCAGAGACCTGGCGCGGCCTCGGCTTCGATCTGACTGAAGCCAACACGTTCCCACCCGGCGTTAGCGACGAGCACGCGATCGCTCGGTGCGAAGAGTTGTTCGCCTCCCACCTCGAGGGAGCCGGCCTGGTTGGGAACAACTCGAAGTGGCTCCAGTTCCCCACCATCACCTGTGAAAGCTGGCACCAGGACAACGTCGTCCTCATGGGGGACGCGGCCCACACGGCGCACTTCTCAGTCGGGTCCGGCACCAAGCTGGCGATGGAGGATGCCATCTCCCTGGCCAGATTGCTCTTGGAGGGTGGGGAGCTTCCAGAGGTGCTGAATAATTACGAACGGGAGCGGAGACCGGCCGTCGCAAGCCTCCAGCGGGCGGCGAAAGCAAGCCTCGAGTGGTTCGAGGGAGCGGATCGCTACCGGACCATGGAGCCGGAGCAGTTCGTGTTCAGCCTCCTGACCCGTAGCCAGAGAGTCACCTACGACAACCTTCGACTTCGGGATCCGGAATACATGACGAGTGTGGACGCGTGGTACGCCTCCAGCGATCACGGCTCTCCCGCCGAGCCCGACTCTTCCATCCCCCCGATGTTCCACCCGTTTCAGGTTCGTGACCTCGTCCTGGCGAACAGGGTCGTCGTGTCCCCAATGGACCAGTACTCGGCCATAGAGGGGATGCCAACGGAGTGGCACCTGGTCCACCTGGGGAGCAGGGCAGTGGGCGGAGCCGGACTGGTCATGACAGAAATGACCTGTGTCTCGCCGGAAGGACGTATCAGCCCAGGATGCACGGGGATATGGACCGAGGATCAGGCGCGCCAGTGGGAAAGGACGGTCGAGTTCATCCACACGAACACAGAGGCAAAGATCGGCCTACAACTCGGCCATTCCGGGCGGAAGGGCTCGACCAAGCTGATGTGGGAAGGCGACAACGACCCTCTCGACGCAGGGAACTGGGAGATCATCTCGCCTTCTCCAATCCGCTATCAACCCGGAAATCAGGTCCCACGGGAGATGACCCGGGAGGACATGGGCCGCGTCCTGGACGAGTTCGTCCGTTCCGCCCGACTCGGGTCTGCGGCCGGCTTCGACATGCTCGAGCTTCACATGGCCCACGGGTATCTCCTTTCGAGCTTTCTCACGCCGCTCGCAAACCAGCGGTCCGACGAGTACGGCGGATCCCTGCAGAACCGGATGCGGTATCCCCTCGAAGTGTTCGAAGCAGTCAGGGAGGTCTGGCCCGAAGACAGCCCGATGTCGGTCCGAATCTCCGCGACGGATTGGGTTCCCGGGGGGTTCGAGGGGGACGACGCGGTGGCGTTCGCATTCGAACTGAAGAAGCGGGGCTGCGACCTCATCGACGTCTCGACAGGGCAGACAACGATTTATGCCGATCCCGAATATGGGAGGCTGTACCAGACCCCGTTCTCGGACCGGATCCGCAACGAGGTCGGCATCCCCACCATGACAGTGGGAGCGGTGTCTTCAATCGACGACGTGCACAACATCCTGGTGGCCGGTCGGGCCGACCTGTGCCTGCTCGCCCGGCCGCACCTGGTCGACCCTTATTGGACGATGAACGCCGCTATCGACCTGGGATACGAGGGCCACGCCTTTCCCAACCAATACCTCTCCGGGCTGGGGGCTCGGAGGCGTGAGCAGGACCCGATACCGCCCGACGTCTTTCGAGGCAGATGACCGCAGGCCTACGCTGGCCGACGTGACATCACTTGGGGCAATATTGAACGGGGGCAAGAGCTCCCGGATGGGCCAGGACAAGGCTGACGTTCTGGTTCGAGACTCGACGATGCTGCAGATGGTGGGGTCTGCCTTGAACGCTGCAACCGGCCGAGTCGTGATTCTTGGCCCCCACCGGGACGGCTGGGAGTGTTGGCCGGACTCGGTTCATGTCGATGGGCCTCTCGCCGGCATCGCCACCGCCCTTTCCCGAACCCCGCGAGACCTGGTGGCCGTGGTAGCAGTTGATCACCCGTTCGTTCGGGCAGCCACGGTGAGGAGGCTCTTGGACAGAGCAGACGACCTTCCTGTTGTCCCCGTAGACGACCACGGCGTGCGTCAGGTCACCTGTGCGGTTTATCCCCGGTCGATCGGCGACGCGGCAGTTGAGGAGGCACAGGCTGGCGGCTCCATCCAGAGTCTCATAGACAGGGTGGCTTTCGATGCAGTCGTTCCCAGCGAATGGCACGCGTGGGGCGAGGATGGACGGAGTTGGTTCTCCGTGGACAGCGAGACGGCCCTGGCGGAGGGCCTCTCGCTCTTCTACCCGTGAGGCGACTCTGGCTCGGAATGTGTCACGGTCGGTGCTGTTGACGTTGATGAGCGTGTTAGGCGAGGACGAGTCATGAGTGGCCCGCTACGGAGTCTGGTGTATGTGGGGGATCCGATGTGCTCGTGGTGCTGGGGATTTGCACCCGAGGTCGAAAGTCTCGCCTCCTCGTACCCGGTCGAGGTGATCGTGGGCGGTCTCCGTCCTGGCCCCATGTCTCAGGAGCTCGACGACCAGATGGCCGGCTTCTTGCGACACCACTGGGTGGAGATCGCCGAGCGGACCGGGCAGCCCTTCGACACTGCCTTTCTCGACAGGCGTGACGGATGGAGGTACGACACCGAGCCTGCCGCCATCGCCGTCATCGTGATGAGAGGCATGAACGAGGAGCAGACGCTGAACTACTTCTCTGCGCTGCAGCGCGCCTTTTATGCCGAAGGTGTCGACGTCACCGACTTCGGTGAACTGGCCCGACTGGCAAAGGGATTCTCGGTCGACGTCACCGAGTTCGAGGAGAGGCTGCGGACCGAAGAGGCGAAGAAGACAGCCTGGAGCGACTTCTCACAGGCACGCAACTGGGGCATCTCGGGCTTCCCAACGCTGGTAGGCCGACTCGTCGACGACCGACTCGCCCTCCTGGCCCGTGGCTGGGCTCCACGGGACCTCATCGAAACCAGGATCGAATCTCTCGAAGACGTCCTCACAGGTTGAGCCGCACTCGGGGCACGTAGCGGTCCCACCCGAGCTTGTCGAGCCTGACGGCTTGTTGGTGGACGATTCCGGGTTGGCCGGACCCGGGCTCGTCCTTTCCGTCGCTCGATCCGTATAAGTCCGGTTTGCCCGTTCGCTGACAGCGAGATCATGTCAGTGGGGTACGTTGCTGGACTTATAACTGTCATGAGGTTCGGTGAGTTCGAGAGTTGATTGGCATGTCTCCTGCTGACAAGAGGTTCGCTGAGATCTACTCCGCCCACTTCAAGGCAGTACATGCGTATTGCCGACGTCGCACTTCGGCGGATCGCGTCGACGATGCGACGGCTGAGGTATTCCTCGCTGCTTGGCGAAGAATCGACGAGGTTCCGCCTGGAGCTGAGGCTCTCCCGTGGCTCTATTCGGTCGCGTACGGAGTGGTGTCGAATGCTTGGCGCGGGGCGTCGAGACGCAAGAAGCTCGACAGAAAGCTGAGATCGATAGGTGCCGAGTTCGCTCCACTCCCTGACGATGTCGTGGTCATGCGACAGGAAGCCAGACAGGTTCTCACCGCTTTGGAGCGCCTGAGTCGTTCGGATCGAGAGCTTCTCCGTCTGTCGATCTGGGAAGAGCTCGACAGCTCCAGTCTCTCCGTGGCTCTCGGCATCTCCAAAGATGCCGTCAATCAGCGACTCTCCAGAGCCCGCAGGAGGCTCGCCAGGGAGTACGACCGGCTAACGACAAAACAAACGACGTCATCCGTTGCTCAGGAAGGAGGTGCATGGTGACAACGGAATCGCAGATTGTCGCGCTCATGGACGAAGCAAACCCTGTCCCTGATCTCGACAAATACCAAGTGAACGAGGTTGATGTCGCTGCGTACCTCGCCACTCTCGAACGGAGGAGCCAGAAGATGACATCAACAGATACCAGGCCAACAACCGAGAAGCAGCCGAAACGATCCATGACCCTGCGGCTGGCCACTCTGTTGCTGGTGGTAGTGGCTGGTGTGATCGCGATCCTTTTGAGCCAAAGCGATGGCGATGCGCCTGTTGCCACCGACCCCACACCGTCGACGTCCGACGAATCTGCCCTCCTCGCTGCGTACGCCGCAGCTCAGAACGGCGGGGACGTTGACACGGTGATGGGACTGTTCGGATTCAACTATCCAGTGAAGCGACACCCCTTTGCCGTCAACGACTACATGGACAGCTCGACCGAGCTCAGAGCCACGGAAGCGCTAATTGCAGGGATCCGTGGATCAGGGGCAGGTCTCGAGTTCTTTGACATCGAGATAGGCGACCCCAACAGCGTCACCGCCCCCGACGTCACGTTCAGTTGGAGGTTCTACTACGCCGCCGACGGAACTACGCCAAGCGGCTGGTTCTGGGAGCGTGATGGTGCACCCGAGGTTCCCCAAGGCGAGGCGGGTTGCATTGGAGGTCGAGACGGGAAAGCATGGGTTCAAGCAGGCAGGTTCCACGAGTTCAACTGGGGCTTTTACGATCCCGCAATGTGCGGCGAATAGGCCTGGAAGCACACTCGGCTTGCTGATACTGGCTGGTCGACTAGTGAACAGCGGCCCCCGCCCGTGGCTGGGCTCCCCCAGGACCTGATCGAAACCAGGATCGACTCTTGATGAAGTGCTGGCGGGCTGAAGCGCACCTGGCCGAGTGTTCACGCTCTTTGACCCCGCAGTGTCCACTTCGGTGGTCAGCGGCCATCCCTGCGGAGCACAATGGGAACCGTGAGAACGATCTATGAAGCGATGGGCGGGGCGGACGCGGTGCTCGCCCTCGCCGGGGCGTGGCACGAACGATGTCTCGCCGACCCGATCCTGTCTCATGCTTTTGAGCATGGAATCCACCCCCAGCACACAGAACGGTTGGCGGCCTACTGGGCCGAACAGCTAGGAGGACCAGCCGATTACACCGAATCCATTGGTGATTACTCGTCGGTGGTCCGAATCCACAGCGGAAATGGTCCTCACGAGGAGATGGATGGCCTAGGCATTGCATCCTTCGTTCTTGCTCTTGATGACGCCGGGATTCCGAACGACCCAGACCTGCGCTTCAGCCTCATCTCGTGGTTCGGGTGGGCGACTGCGATGCTCAATCACCACTGGGCAACGCCTCAGGACGTGCCGTCGGAACTCTCGTTGCCCTTTTGGGATTGGAAGGGGCCCACGGGCCACTAGCTGCGGAGCCCGTTTTGACCGCTTCAGCCTGACGCGGGGCCGCGGCGGATCACGTCGAGGTCGAGTGTCCAGGAACCGTCATGCTTGGCCGTGTAGAGCCATGTAGCGCCCAGACCCTCGGCCAAATCGGCCCATTCGGATGACGCGCCTTCAGGGTTGGCCGGCAGAAAGATCTCTCCGGGTTGGTCGGTCAGCGACGTGTAATAGTCGACCATCTCGGTGGAGTGTCTCTCAGGCGGATCCCCATCTGAGGGGAAGACCCCGTCCGCAGGGAAGTGGGTCATGATGCCGTCCCATTTCGCGCCCCTCCTCAACGCTGGCTTCCTCGGCCAGATGCCGCCGACGACAACCGGTATACGAGGCCGTTGAAGCGGAGTCGGCAGCAAGGAGACGTCCTGCAACTGATAGTGCTCGCCGACATGGGTCACCCGATCACCACTCCAGAGGCGCGCAATCAGGTCCAGTGCCTCGTCCGTCATCGATGCGATGTCTTTCAGGTCCCATTGCTGTCCGAACTGCTCGTAGTCGGGTCTTCGCCCTAGGCCCACGCCGAGGATCACACGACCGCCCGACATGCGATCCAATGTTGCGAGGTCCCGAGCCATCTGCCAGGGCTGACGACGGGCCACAGGGGTGATCCAAGTCCCGAGCTTGATCCGAGATGTTCGGGTGGCAATTCCCGACAGGGTCACCCAAGGATCGGGCATTGGCCAGTGTTCGTCCGCGGTCGATCTCGCACCGATCTCAGGGGGCGGAGGAAAGATGAGATGGTCTGCGAGAAACACGCCGTCCCACCCGGATTCCTCCGCCGCCACCCCAGCCTCAACAAGGCGGGACACTTCGGAGCCTGCCTCCCAGTTTGGGAGGACCAGGCCGTGCCTCATAGGTCCGCCTCATCCATGGGAAACGTCAGTGACCGCCTCGCTTGACACCGCCGTATTTCATTCTGGTGTCTGACATCGCCGCTGCGCGTTGCTCGTCGTCGTTGATACCAGCGTCAACGATCTCACCGACAAAGAGGGTGTGTGTCCCTAGATCGATCGTCTGTCGCACCTCACAGTCCATCCAGGCAAGAGCCTCCTCAAAGATCGGGGCTCCGGTCGCCCCGGTTCGCACGGCACGGCCATTCAGGGTGTTGCCGTCCCTCGTGGCGGGCTTGGAGAACTTGACGAAGACCCGAGTGTCCTCGGAAGACCACAGGTTCACCGAGAATGACCCGCCCTCTGTTATGAGACGATGCGTCACCGCGCTGTTGTCGATGCCAACCCCAATCAGGACAGGCTCCATGCTCAGCTGGGTAATCCAGCTCGCGGTCATCCCGTTCCATTCGTCCGAAGACGCCGACCCGATCAGAGCCAAGGCGTTGGGGATCTTCCAGGTGACCTTGTTGATCAGTTCTGGGTCGATGCTTTCACCTGCCACAGCGTGATAGAGACCCTAACTGTGATGAGGGACTGCTTCAGCTGGGGTCGTCGTAGGTGAGGATCTCCAAGAGATGACCGCTCGGGTCGTGGAAATAGACGGAGTAGGTCTTACCGTGGACTCCGGTCGACCTGCCAGGGCCACGCATGTTGGCAGGGGTCGATGGCCCGTCACCGTAAGTCGTACCACTCGAGCGAATCCGGTCGAACGTCGCGTCGAAGCTGGCGCGATCCATGCCGAAGGCGAGGTGACGCGATGCAGGCTCGGGCATCTCCCTGAGGTCCAAAGCCATATCGGGCGTTATGAGCATCACCTCGAACGATCCGCTGCGGCCACGCGACTCCAAACCAACGACATCGCGGTAGAAGGCTACGGATTCCCCTAGGTCAGTTACCTCGAGGATGGTGTGGTCGAGGAATACCGACATGTCGCCACCGTACTCTCGACCAGCTGCTGAGTACTGTCGCAAGGATGTCGGAGAGGTCCTTGATGTGGTGGGCGGGGGCAGCCGCTGTGGTAACGGCAGCCGGCTACTTCTTTGGGTTATTCGGGCCGGCCTACTACGACCCGGTCACTGCCTTCGACTACCTGGGCTCGTTCATCAATGACGCCACCTTGGCCGTATCCGGTCTGGCACTGATCGTGTGGTCACGTGTGACCCCGGTGCGCAACACCGGGGCACTGATCCTTGTGGCTGGCGTTGGCCTGATTGTTTGGACCGTGGGCAATGTGCTCGAGGAGATCTACGGCCTGGAACTCGGAACGGACCTCTTCTTTGCGGGCAGCATCACGACACTCGCGTCCACGGCCGTCGCCGGCATCCTCACATTGTTTGATCGGACCCGGTGGCGCCGGTCCGGCCTTCTCCTCCTGGGATTGACGGTTGGCATCGGCGTCGACGTCATCCCGATGTTCCCGATCGTTTGGACAGCCTTGGCCGTGCTTCTGGCCCGTGGCTGGTTTGAAGAAGCCTCAACACCGGAGCCTGCGAGGGCTTAAAGGCGTATGAACCCTGGCCTACCGGGGACTGGCAATACCGCTCTTCCTGTCCAGAAGAATGAAGGTGCTCATGTCTCCCTTCCCCTTGACGGAGACGACGCCACGGGGTTCACAAACGAAGTCGTTCCGGATCAACTCGTAGGTCGCCGCTGTGATCTGAATCGATCCCGGGACTCCTCCGGATTCCATGCGACTGGCCACATTCACGACATCTCCCCACACGTCGTAGGAGAACTTGTGGGTTCCTACCACCCCTGCAACTAGGGGCCCCGAATTGATACCGATACGGAAGGTGATCTTGTGGCCGTCGAACACGGCCTGTTCGGTGTGATCGCGAATGCGGAGGGCGAGCTCGGCTATGGCGTGGGCATGGTCGGGGCGCGCCAGGGGAACCCCTGCGGCGACCATGTACTCGTCGCCAACCGTCCTGATCTTCTCGAGGCCAAGTTCCTCGACGAAGCCGTCGAATGTGGCGAAAACATCGTTGAGCAGGTCGATCAGTTCCGGAGGCGTCATCGCGGCTGACATCGGCGTGAACCCGACCATGTCGGCAAACAGAACCGACGCCGACTCGTAGTCGTCCGCTATCAGAGTGCTTCCCGCTTTGAGTTGCGCCGCGATCTCCCTGGGCAGGATGTTGTGCAGCAGATCATCCGATTGTGCTTGGAAGCGGTTGCGTTGCCTCACGAAGTAGGCCATACCGGCGTACACGAATGCCGTTGCCACGATCACGTTGATCGCTGTGACCACATCCTCTCCTGTGTCCAGGTGGGACGGTTCGATGAAGTTTGGCAAGACCACCGCAAGTGCAACTGTGAACAGGTAAGCCAGGAACCACCAGAAGGCAGCCCTGACACTGAGGGTGATCAGCGCACCGACGACCGCCACCGTCCCGTGGAGAATCACCATCCCGGACGGGACCAGCCCACCTTGCGCAACGGTTTCGACAAGGGGGTGCAGGAGGAGGACTATCAGAGTTGCTGAGACGACTCCAACGAACCATGACGGTCTGACTCGAAGCAGAACCAAGGCAGCAATGCTGGTAAGCGAAACTGCGAAAAGGACCAGCCCGGTTACAGAGTCGCCCTCCGAGAAAGTTATGAATCCGAACCACAGCCGAACCACCGCACTGAAGAAGAGGTAGCCCACGAAAATGCGCCTGGCACCGCGTTGTATTTCCGACTCACCCGAGTGGGCGCCGATGGAGAGCACAGATTCCCACCGCTTTCTCGTACGGGGGAACGCTGGCATCGGGCGACACTACTGGATGTCGGCGACCGCACTTGGAGGGCACCGCTCCTCAGATTTCTCAGTCCGGCGTCTCCACGATCCGGCCGCCCCTGACGGTTGCTCCGATGACGAAGCCGGCAGAGATCAACACCGCGTTCTTCACTATGTATTGACCCTCGAGCGTCAGGACAAATGGGAATGCCGTCCAGATCTGGTCAGGGAACAGCATCAGCGGAGTCACCGTGCCGGCCATCTGGACAAACAGCATCAAGAGGACGATACGAAGGAGCTTTCCAGTCACCAGCCCGATCCCGATCAACAGCTCCAGGATTGCCAAGCCAAGGCGGGCAGCGTCTTCAGAGAGGAGCCCGAATGTGAGCTTCATCGTGGTCTCGGTTGCGATCTGGTCAGCTGGCGAGAGCCCCGGCACCAGCTTCAAGGCGCCAAACCAAATGAAAACCAATCCGATGCTCCACCGGAGCAGTTTGACACCATGGGTCGCCATCCAACGGGTGATGGTCCGGTCTATCCGATCGAACCGTTCAACGGTTGTCATGCCGCTCAGGGTACGGGCAAATCCATCAGCTCTTCCGACTGCTCCCAGGTTCAGCCTTCCACACCACCCGGCGAATCTTCTCATCCGTCTGCGAAACTTCTGCGAGATCGAGTTGTCGCGATCGTGTGCGCACCTACGATGGGCTCGTGCTCGAGGACGCCGCACTCATCGAAGAGGACAGCCCTCGAGAGGCCTGCGGCCTATTCGCCGCTTACTCCACCACCGAGCGTGTCTCCAACCTCATTTACTTCGGGCTCTTTGCCCTTCAACACAGGGGCCAGGAGTCCGCGGGAATCGCCACCTCCAACGGTGAGACCGTCACCGTCTACAAGGACCTCGGGTTGGTGGCGCAGGTATTCGATGAGGCGGCCCTGGCACCCCTTGACGGGCACATCGGCATCGGTCACGTGCGCTACTCGACGACTGGCTCCAACAACTGGGCCAACGCCCAACCTGCCCATCGCCAGATCGGAAATACCAGCGTTGCCTTGGGTCACAACGGCAACTTGACCAACACCGCCGAGCTCGCAGCACACCTCGGCATCGCCGGAGCCACTACCGATTCCGACCTCATGGCCGAAAGTATCGCCCGGGCGGTCGACGACGAGCGATCTGACGCGCGCGGGCTCGAGGTGGCGTTGATGAAGGTGGCACCAACCTGGAAGGGCGCTTTCTCCGTCGTGATCATGGACCAGGGGCGCATCGTCGGCATCCGCGATCCCAACGGCTTCCGACCCCTCTGCCTCGGGTCGCTCTCCGATGGAGGCTGGGTCATTGCGTCCGAGACCGCTGCACTGGACCTGGTCGGCGCCAGATTCGTCCGAGAGGTGGCTCCCGGCGAGATGGTGGTGATCGACGCCAACGGGGTGAAGAGCTACGACCCGTTCCCGGACACAAAGCCCGGACTTTGCCTGTTCGAGTTCGTCTATTTCGCCCGGCCCGATAGCCAGATGTACGGGCGCAGCATCCACAACGCTCGCAGGCAGATGGGCAGGACCCTCTCCGAGGAGCATCCCGTGGACGCCGACGTGGTGGTGCCAGTGCCAGAGTCCGGCATCCCCGCCGCCCAGGGCTTCGCTGTCTCCAGCGGGATCCCCTACGCGGACGGTCTGGTCAAGAACCGCTACGTCGGCAGAACTTTCATCGAACCCACTCAGACACTGCGTGACCAGGGGATACGCCTCAAGCTCAATCCGATACCGGAAAACCTCGACGGGAAGCGGGTGGTCCTGGTGGACGACTCGATCGTCAGGGGCTCGACCACCCGCCAGCTGGTCTCGATGGTCAGGGAAGCTGGAGCGAGAGAGGTGCACCTTCGCATCTCCTCCCCGCCATACAAATGGCCCTGTTTCTACGGCATGGACACCGGGGACAGATCGACGCTGATCGCATCCAGGATGGGTGTCGATGAGATCCGCGACCATCTCGGCGCAGACACCCTCGGATACCTGTCCCTCGACGGGCTTCTCGACGCGACCGATGTCGAGGATGCGGGCTTCTGCACTGCCTGCCTTTCCGGCGACTACCCCACCGAGCTGCCCCAGTCGACGGACAAGTTCCAGCTCGAACGTTCATGACCTCGTACCGGGACGCCGGTATCGACATCGAGGCTGCCGACGGCCTGGTTCGATCTATCGCCTCCGATGTCGTGGCCACCTGGACCGAGAGGGTCGTCGGGCCATTTGGGGGGTTCGCTGCAGGTGTGGAGCTGCCCGATCGCTACAAGAGCCCCGTGATCATGATGTCCACCGACGGGGTCGGAACCAAGCTCGAATTGGCCCGGCGCTCCGGTCTCTGGTCCGGCGTCGGCCAGGACCTGGTGGCGATGTGCGTCGATGATCTCGCCGCGGCCGGCGCCACGCCCATCGGTTTCGTCGATTACCTGGCGGTGGGTGCCCTCCATCCCCCGAGAGATAGGGCGATCGTGGCCTCGGTGGCGGCCGCCTGCACACAGGCGCGCTGCCCGCTGCTCGGCGGTGAGACCGCCGAGCACCCGGGCGTCATGGCACCGGACGCCATCGACCTGGCAGGAACGGCGATGGGCGTTGTCGAGAAAGGGGAAGAGATCGGACCACATCTGGTCGGCGAGGGCGACCTGCTGGTAGGGCTCCGGTCCCCAAACCTGCGATCCAACGGGTTTTCCCTGGTCAGGGCGGTGTTCGGAGACGAAATCGACCAGCACATCGAGACACTCCTCGCCCCCTCCGTGATCTACTCGCCGACAGTCATTGAGGCCATTGGCCGAGGAGGCGTCCACTCCGCAGCACACATCACGGGTGGTGGGCTCGCTGCGAACGTTGGCCGCGCTCTCCCGGAAGGGCTTGGCGCAGTGATCGACTCGTCGGCGTGGAAGCGGCCCGAGATCTTCGACCTCGTAGCCGAGCGGGGCATCGAGGAGCCCGAGATGTTTCGCACGTTCAACATGGGCATCGGCTTCTGCATCGTGGCCGACCCGGACCGTGTAGACGACCTCGCGGCCGTGTTGGATCAGCACGACCCCGCTGTGTTGGGAAAGGTCGAGACCCGGAAGGGCGTCGAGGTTCGGTGAGCTTCTCCGCGGCAACTTCGGTGAGGCCCGTGGGTAACGGGACATGGGAAGCCGAGATCGAGCCCGGATGGGACATATTCGGGATTGCCAACGGTGGGTATCTGCTGGCCATGGCAGCCCGGGCCATGGACAACGAGGCGCCGGACCGCCACCTGGTGAGCATCTCAGCGCACTTCCTCAACCCAGGCAGACCCGGGCCGGTCACGATAGACGTCGAGCGGTTGAAGGAAGGCAGAGGCTTCACGACTCTGCGCGCCGACATGAGATCAGCCGAGCGGCCGCTCCTCACCGCCTTGGCGAGCTTCGCCAATCCGGACCGTGAGTTATCAGAGGCCACGTTGATGCATGGCGCGGCACCGGATTTGCCTCCACGCTCGGATTGCATCCGGGCAGTTCACTCTCCCCCGGATCTGTTCCCTCCTCCGTTCGTAGACAAAGTCGAGCTGCTGTTCCACCCCAAGGACGCGGCCAACCTGCGTTTGCATCAGGCGAGCTCCGCCCGTGTGCGGGGCTGGATGCGCCTACTCGACGGCGAACAGGCAGATGCCATGGCTCTCGTCATGGCCGCGGATGGATTCCCCCCGGCGATTTTCACGACGAGCCTTCCGATGAATTGGACCCCAACCCTCGACTTGACCGTTCACATCCGTAACTCGGAGCCCGCCGAATGGCTCAAGATGGAGAGCAAAACCAGATTCGTCACAGGTGGGCTCCTCGAGGAGGACGTCGAGATCTGGAGCGAGAGCGGGGATTTGCTTGCGCACTCGCGGCAACTAGCCCTGGTGCCCTCCTAGCACCTCTTCCAGTTCCGAGATCAGGTCTGCTTTTCGCTCCTCTTCGAGGAACGATGAAACGATCGAGTTCCGGGCAATCTGGCCCAACTGCGCAGCGCCAAAGCCGAGGGACTCGACCAGCCCCACGTAGTTGTCCCCGACATACCCGCCGAAGTAGGCAGGGTCGTCCGAGTTGGCGCTGACCACGAGACCCTGGTTGAGCATCGTCGGCAGGGGGTGATCCTCGAGCCGATCCACAACCCGCAAGGCGACATTGGAGAGCGGACACACCGTCAGCGGGACCTGGTCGCGTTTCAGTCGCTCGACCAGTTGCGGATCCTCGAGGCTGCGCACTCCGTGGTCGACTCGCTCCACTCCCAAGATGTCCAGCGAGCCCCACACATAACCCGGCGGGCCCTCCTCCCCGGCGTGGGCCACTGCCCTGAGCCCGAGGTCCCTTGCCATGTCGTAGGCGCCGGAGAACAGCTCGGGGGGATGGTTCAGCTCAGTCGAATCGAGGCCGACTGCGATCACGCCTTCAAGATGGGGCTCGGCCACGGCGATGGTGGTTTCCGCCTCGTCACCGCCGAGATGCCTGAGGAAGCAGAGAATCATGTCGGTGCTGATCCCTAACGAAGACCGAGCATCAGCGATGGCCGCCCTGAATCCTGGCATGAACACCTCGAAACCGATCCCACGAGCGGTATGTGTCTGGGGATCGAAGAACACTTCGGCGTGGCGGACGCCATCGGTCGATGCGCGGCTGAGATATTGGAACATGAGGTCGTAGAAGTCCCTCTCAGTCTGCAGGACCGCTGCCCCCTGGTAATAGATGTCCAGAAAGGACTGCAGGTCGGTGAAGCTATACGCCTCCCTGGTGGCATCGACGCTCTCGAAGGGAAGGTCGAACCCGTTGCGCTCGCCGAGTCCGAACATCATCTCAGGTTCGAGGGTCCCCTCGATGTGAACATGAAGCTCGGTCTTGGGAAGGGATCGGATGAAATCGAGGTCTGGTGTCACAGTGCGATGTCCTGGGGCCGAACCGGGATCCTGGTGATTGGCTTTCGAGAGGCGTCCCTGATCGCGGCAGCCACCGCCGCCGTGGACGAGATCGTAGGCGGCTCTCCCACACCCTTTGCCCCGAAGGGGCCCCACGAGCCCTCGTTCTCGATGAGAAGCGCCTCAACGTCGGGAGCGTCGAGGATGGTGGGAAGCAAATAGTCGGTGAAGTTGGGGTTCAGGATGATGCCGTCCTCGATCACCAGCTCCTCCATGATCGCCAGGCCGACGCCCTGAAGGATCCCACCCTCGATCTGGCCGCGGACCGACTCGGGATTCAGCGCGAGGCCGACGTCCTGGGCAGTGTCGACCCTCACCACGCGGACCAAGCCGAGTTCGACGTCCACGTCGACAACTGCTCTATGACCGGCCACGGCGAGGTCGGCGTGGGCCCTGCCCTGACCTTCTTCGTCAGGCACATCCGTCGGCGGGTGACGGAAGGTAAATGTCTCTTCCCAGCCTTCGTTCAAGAGGATGGCCAGCGGGACGATCACCTCACCGTTCCGGAGCACGCCGCGGTCATCGATGTCATCCCCATCATGGCGATCGAGAATGCGTTCCCGCAGCCTGGTCGCTGCGCCATGCACTGCCCCACCGGTCATCATCGTCTGACGGGAAGCCGAGGTAGATCCCGCTTCATCGATAAGCGACGTGTCGACGAGGCGCACGCTGAACTCGCTCAGACCCAAGACCGACCGGGCGATCTGAGCCATCACCGTCACCAACCCTTGACCGATCTCGGCGGCGGCAGTTTCGACGACGCCGCCTTCCGAAGCGAGAGTCACCCGGGCCTCTGCGTAGTCGTCAAATCCTTCTGAGAAGCCGAGGTTCTTGATCCCGAATCCGTAGCCAACGCCACGCACCACGTGTCGCTCTTCCGACGTGAGCCCGGATCCCCCAGGAAGGTCTGCCCGCTCGTCGTCGGGCATGGGCATCGCGGCGAGTGAATCGATGATCTCGATCAGTGGGATTGGAGTGTCGAGCAGTTGGCCGTTGGTGGAGAATCGGTCTCCGGTCTCGAGTGCATTGATCCTACGGATCTCCAGCGGATGCATTCCTAGGGCGTTGGCCAGCCTGTCCATCTGGGCCTCGTGCCCGAAACATGCCTGGACGGCGCCAAAGCCACGCATCGCTCCGCACGGCGGATTGTTGGTTCTCGTTCCGACTCCGTCGATCGCCACCGACTGAACCCGGTAGGGGCCTGCGGCGAACGAGCAAGCATTTCCGAGGACCGCCGAGGTAGTGGACAGATAAGCACCGCCGTCCATGACCAGCTTCGCCTCGACCCTCACCAGTTTGCCGTCCTCGTCAGCCTCGTGCCTCATCCACATCCGGGCCGGGTGACGGTGAACGTGACCGGTGAACGACTCCGATCGGTGGTAGACCATCTTCACGGGTCTGCCGGTGTGAAGGGCCAGCATGCAGAGATGGATGTGCAGATTGACGTCCTCGCGGGCGCCGAAGGCACCGCCTACGCCGGCGGGGTGCGATCGGACCTGGTCGGATCTCAGTCCAAGGCTCGAGACAACCTGGTTCCGGTCGACATGGAGGAACTGGCTCGTGGCATAGAGATCCACCCCACCCGATCCGTCAGGAACGGCCAACCCCGCTTCGGTGCCGAGTGGTGCCTGGTCCTGCATTCCGACCTCGTAGTAACCCTCGACCACGACCGAGCCCCTCGCGCTCTGGTCTCCACGCCTGATTCGGACCCTCCGAAAGACTTCGTCCTTGGCGTCAGCCTCCTCTGGATCCGAGAGAGGCTCAAGGATCTCATACTCCACGGCGACAGCATCTGCGGCCATCCTGGCGGTTAGATGATCCTCGGCTGCAACGATCGCCACCGGCTCGCCGAAGTAGTTGACCATGTCCTGTGCGAGGACCGGCTGGTCGGCATGCTCGAGGCCGAACAGACCCGGTCCGGATACGTCATCGGCGGTGAGCACTGCATGTACTCCCCCTATTGCCAGCGCCGGGCCGATATCGATCGAAACAATGCGAGCACGAGGGTGCGGGCTCCTGGTCGTAGCGCCCCAGAGCATCCCATCGGCCTCCAGATCCTGGGCGTATTCGTACTCACCTCGGAGCTTCGGCGCGCTGTCTGCTCTGATGGGCGACTCGCCGATGCCCTTAGCGACGACGGGGACGGTTCGACGCGCAGTGGTCGTCATGATCGGGCCTTCGCGAGGCTTTCGAGACCGCGGATGATCGCACCATATCCGGTGCATCGGCAGATGTTTCCTGCCAAGGCTTCCTTGATCTCTGCGGTGCTTGGGCTCGGGTTGGAGCGGAACAGCTCCGAAGCGGCCACCACTATGCCCGGAGTACAGAACCCGCACTGCACGGCGCCGGCCTCGTGGAGCGCTTCCTGCAGATCGGAGAGCTCGCCATCGGGGGACAGCCCCTCAACGGTGGTCAGCTCAGAACCTTCCACGTCGGCCGCCATCACCAGGCAGGAACAGACAACCTCGCCGTCGAGGATCACCGAACAGGAGCCGCATTCACCTTGTTCACAGGCGTCCTTGGAACCGGGATGGTCGAGATCGTTGCGCAGAACGTCGAGCAGGCTTCTGGGTTTGAGCACGCGCGCCGTCGTCTCCTCGCCGTTCAACCGGAATGTGATGATCATGACAGACACCTCTCGAGGAGTCGGCGTGCCAGCACCCCGGCGGCGTGGCGCCGGTACTCGGCCGTCGACCGGTGGTCGGTTATGGGGCGGACCTCCTCGGACACCAACCTCTGGAACTCGTCGAGGTCGGACTCGGTCGGCGAGCTGACGGCCGAGATCATCTGCTCAGCAAGGGATGCCCTCATCGGCGTGGGCGCCACCGAGCCCAGCGCCACTCGTGTGGACCCATCATCGTCACGAGTGACGACACAGCACACGGTGGCGATCACCATGGCGTTGCGAACACCCACCTTGGCGAAGGCGTGGCGCTCCGGCAGCCGTTCCGGGAGGTGGACAGCCGTGATCAGCTCGTCCTCGCCGAGCGACGTGGTTTTCACTCCCGTGAAGAACTCCCTCCAGGGAATCAACCTGGACCCCGAAGCCGAGGCCGCCTCGATCGTCGCGTCGACCGCGGCGAGGAAGGGATGGCCGTCACCAGCCGGACTTGCCGTGGCCAGGTTGCCCCCGATCGTGCCGGCATTTCTTATTTGCGGCGACCCCACCGTTCTTGCCGCCTCAGCTAGAGCTCTTGGCCCATCTCGTTCGATCCGCCGCCAGGTCACACCCGATCCGATTCGGTTGCCTTCCCATTGCCTTAGTTCCTCGACCCGCCTGAGCCCGACAACATGCTCAGGACTCCGGTGACCAAAGTTCACCTCCACCATCAGGTCAGTACCACCAGCTAGAGGGGTGGCGCCGTTGGCGACGGCTGCGAGAGCGTCGTCGAGATCTACCGGGTGGTGAACCTGCACAATCGGGACGCTACTCAAGCAAACTCGCCGCAAGAGAGTTCTGACGGGCGACCAACTCGTCGACGCCCACTCCGACCACCTGGCGTTCCCGGACCAGGGGTTGACCACCGACCCATGAGTGGTCGATGGAAACGGGGCCACAGAGAAGTGACGCAGCCACTGGATCGTGCAGTGCTCCGGCGAACTCGATTCGATTGAGATCGATGGCGATCAGGTCCGCGGCATACCCAGGTGCCAGGATTCCGACGTCATCTCTGCCGAGCACCTCCGCACCCCCAACCGTGGCCAGCCGCAGAGCCTGGCGGGCTGTCATCTGTTCGCCCTCACCAATACCGTAAGAAACGGCCAGCCGATTCAAGAGCAGCGCCTGGCGCGCCTCGCCGATCATATGGGAAGCGTCGTTCGACGCAGAGCCGTCCACCCCCAAGCCGACTCGCACGCCCGCGTCGAGATAGCGAGCGACCGGAGCCAGCCCCGAGGCCAGACGCATATTGGATGTAGGGCAATGGGCAACCCCCGTGCCCGACTCTCCCATTCGCTCGACCTCGTCAGCCGCCACGTGCACGGCATGGGCATACCACACGTCCCGCCCGGTCCAGCCCAGCCGCTCCATGTAGGCAACCGGCCGGCAGCCGAAGTTCTCGATGCAGAACTCTTCCTCGTCACCGGTCTCGGCGAGATGGGTGTGGAGCGTGACGCCCAGTTCCCGGGCCAGCCGCGCCGACTCCGTCATCAACTCCGAGGTCACCGAGAAAGGCGAGCAAGGGGCCAGAACCACCCTTCTGAGCGATCCTCTGTCCGGGTCGTGGAACAGCTCGACTGCTCGAGCCGACTCCTCCAGGATCGTGTCTTCGTCCGAGACGACCGAGTCCGGGGGGAGACCTCCGTCCGACTCGCCCAGGCTCATCGAGCCATAGGACGCATGAAACCGGATGTTCAACGAATCGGCGCCTTCGAACTGGTCGTCGATGCGGCTCCCGTTGGGCCACAGATATTGGTGGTCGAAGACCGTGGTGGCGCCGCTGAGGGCCAGTTCGACGAGTCCGAGCCTGGTAGCCGAACGAACGTGTTCAGGAGTCAACCGGGCCCAAATCGGATAGAGGGTGCGCAACCAGTCGAAGAGCCCCGAGTCCTGGGCACCGGGCAGGGACCTGGTGAGAGTTTGGTAGAGGTGGTGGTGGGTGTTGACCAGTCCGGGCAGGACCAGGTAGCCCGTGAGGTCGACGACTTCGTCAGCCTCATCCGGAAGCTCCGATGTGCGCCCCACCTGGCTGATCCAGCCGTCCTCGGCGTAGAGCCCCCCGCCTTCGAGCTCATCGCCATCCATGGTCGCCAGGATGGCTGCGTTTTTGACGAGGAGGCTTGTCATCGGCAAGAAGCTAATGCTCGCCATAGAGTCCCGCCCGATGACGTTCACCGAAAAATCCCTGGAAGGTTGGTCCGCTCGGCTCCACGGAGCGGCGGAGCGGGTGGCGTCGGCGTACCCGGGGGAGGGCCCGGAGCGACAGCCGGTGCACACGGTTTACGGCGGTGCGCAGCTGTTCAAATCCTCGACGCCGCGCAAGCTGGGCGAGCTTGCCCTTCGCTCGGTTTCCGAATGGCTGAAGGACGAGCAAATGCTGGCAGAGGTGACGGGGATGTCTTCCGACCTTGCGAGCGTCGTGTATCCGAAGATCCTGGAAAAGCTGGAGCGGGAGCCTGTGGAGGACTTTCGGATCGACTTCGAGGACGGTTACGGGCACCGGCCCGATGACGAGGAGGACGGACATGCCCGTTCCACGGCCGCGGAGGTCGCTGGTGGAATGGAAGAGGGCACCCTGTCGCCCTTCATCGGGATACGGGTGAAGTCACTGTCTGGTGAGCTGCACAGGAGAGCGTTGAGGACCCTCGACCTTTTCGTGACATCACTGGTCGAGGAGTCCGGATCGCTTCCCGATGGATTCGTTGTCACCCTTCCCAAGATCCAGGACGTCGACCAGGTGAAGGTGTTTTCAGAGGCTCTGGCCGAACTCGAGTCTGCCCTCGGTTGCGGGACGATCCCATTGGAGCTGATGGTCGAGACGCCCCAGACCGTGATCGATCGTGAAGGCGCAAGCGGAGTCCGCCACTACACCGACGCGGCCGAGGGAAGGGTGCGCGGCGCCCATTTCGGCACCTACGACTACACCGCGTCGATGAACATCACCGCGGCGTACCAGACGATGGATCACGCCGCGTGTGACTTTGCCCGGCACATGCTTCAGGTCAGTCTTGCCGGGACCGAGGTCTGGCTGTCGGACGGGGCTACAAACGTGATGCCGGTGCCGGTCCACCGGGGGGAGGATCTGACGGCGGGCCAGGTCGAGGAGAACCGGGCCACGGTCCATGGCGCGATGAGGTTGCACTACGAGCATGTGCGTCACTCGCTATCCCATGCCTATTACCAAGGCTGGGATCTTCATCCCGCGCAGCTTGCGACCCGGTACGCCGCGGTGTACGGGTTCTTCCTGGAAGGGTTGGATCGAGCTGGGGAGAGGTTGTACAACTTCGTCGAGTCGGCGGCAAAAGCCACGCTGGTAGGCGAGGTCTTCGACGACGCGGCCACCGGTCAGGGCCTGTTGAACTACTTCCTGCGCGCTATCAACTGCGGGGCGATCACCGAGGAGGAGGCCACGGCCAGATCCGGGCTCACCGTGGACGAGCTCCGCACCCGCTCCTTCCTCCGCATCCTGGAGGGCCGCAAGGCGGATTGACCCCTCTCTCAACCCTTTAGGAGCCGCGGTAGGTCGTGTAGCCGTGCCCGGAGAGCAGGAGAGGGACGTGGTAGTGGTCGCGGGAGCCGTCCACCACGAACACCACATGGACAAATGGATAGAACTCGTTGCCGGCCGCACCCGTCTCGAACCCCAGCCGGTAGGTCCCGGGACCGAGATCCCCAAAGCCTCCTGCGCGGCCGTCGGAATCGGTGACAGCCTCGCTCAACCGGGACCACCCGGAGCCGTCACGCACGGACACGTGAACTGACATCCCGCTGACCGGGACTCCCCTTTCGGTGTCTAGGACATGGGTGGTGAGAGTGCTCACTCCACCTCCTGACAAAGCATCATGCGCAGTCTCGTCGAAGTGATCTTTCTCTGCTCGGCCGCCCCGTTGGCGATCTCCATCTCACGGCTGTTACCCAGCCGCTCCCGAGCGATGGACAGCATCTCCTCGCCGGTCCTTCCCGTCGCATACACGATGTAGGTGAAGCCGAACTTCTCCTCATAGGCCCGGTTCACTTCGGACAGCTCCTCGACCGAGTCCGCTGTCACCCCAGACTGTTCCCGGGATGAGACCGCGTCCCCGCGCTCGCCGATTCGGGGATGACCGGCAAAGGCTTCGAGCCAGTCCTCATCGGTGAGACGATCAAAGACCTCAAGGGCCTCTGCCATGACCGAGTCCACGCCAGCAAATGGCCGCTGTGACTTCATGGCCGCCACCCATGCCGTGCTGGCACAGGCAGTGTGAAAGAAGCTGTACGCCTGCTGGTCGTCGAGCGCGTTGAGATACTCGATCCTCTTCTCGCCTGCAGCCTGCGGGTTGGCTCGGCCCCAGACCCGCATGCGGGCCATCCCTCCGTCAGGGTGTATCGAGAGCCGGACAAAGCCGCAGGCCGTGGGGCTCTCCATTGGAAGGTGGTTCACGCTGTCCGGCTCCACCGCTTGATGGTCGATCACCGTCGACCAGTCTTCGCCGTCGTCGGAAACCTCCACCGAGACCCACCCCGGAGAGTTGCCTTTGAAGAAAGAGGTGTCGGCGTCGACGCTCTCGACCACACCGGCGAGCCCCAATCGGAAGCTTGCCCAGTCGTGACCCGGACCTCTTCTCCGCGCCGTCTCCCAGCCGTCCCACATCCCGGCAGGCTCGGTCGGCTGCAGCATTTTTGACGGCGGGTTGTAGTGATAGTTGGAGGCGTCGATGAACTCGCCTCCCACCATCAGGGAGGCCAGATCGATCAGCTGATCGGGGCACACCTCCTGCATGGCGGGGAGTGCCCTCCCATAGACGCGCAGCCGCGCCACCCCGCCGTCGGGGAAGATGTTCAGGCGGAGGTGTGTAACCCGAGGGCTTTCCTCGACCTGAAAGGTCGCCTTGGAGTCACCTTCGAGATCGGTCGCCGCCAGCAGCTCGAACCACTCGGCGTCGCCGAGACGGTCATCGGAGCCAACCCCGCAGCCCTCCAGAGAGAACTGCTCGGGGTAGTTGCCGGTGAAGAAAGCCGTGTCGATGTCCACGGTCTCCACTCGGCCGGGAATTCCCAGGGCCAGGATGCACCAGTCGTAGCCCGGCTCGCGCCTGCGGCGCGTTTCCCAGCCGTCCATCCACTTCCCGTGGTCGTCGTATACCCCCTCCTTCCACACCGGATCGGAGACCTTGATGAGATTGTCGGCGGGGGCGAAGAACTCGTCGTTGCACTCGACGATCCGCCCGCCGACGGCCTCGGAAAGGAGATCAGTCATCACGCGCGAGCATCCTGCCATAGCCAGAGCGCGGTTTGCCGTCGAAGACCACTTCCCCTCGCAGGATCGTCTCGACCACCCGACCTCGCAGCGTCATGCCCTCATAGGGTGTGATCGGATGACGGTGGTAAAGGTCGGAGCCACGCACTTCGACCCTGGCGTCGGGGTCGAATACGACCAGGTCGGCATCGGAACCCTGTTCGATGGACCCCTTTTGGGACAATCCGGAGAGACGCGCCGGCTCGGTGCTCAACCATCTGGCTAGGGCAACCGGTCCGTAGCCACGCGCGGAAGCCCCGGTCCAGGTCGCGGGGAGTCGCAGCTGTAGGGAAGATATCCCGCCCCACGCCGCCAAGAAGTCACCCGTGGCCTGAGCCTTCAATTCGGGTGGGGCAGGAGAGTGATCGGAGACGATCATCGATATCGCGCCTGATCCAAGTGCCTCCCAGAGGCCCTCACGGTGTGCCGCCTCCCGGATCGGGGGCGCACACTTGAACAAGGTCGATCCGTCAGCGATCTGCTCGGCAGCAAAGGTCAGGTAGTGAGGACAGGTTTCCCCGCCGAGTGGGCCGCCTCCAATGATCCCGGCCGCGTCAGCCGAAGAGACGTGGAGCACATGGACCGCTGCGCCGGTCTCGCCGGCCAACCCTGACAACTCCGTCACTGCAGCAACTTCCGACTCAACTGGTCGTGAGCTCAGATAGGACTGATAAGAGGAGGTTTGGTCGATCTCGCCCAGGTGGTCTGCCGACTCGGCGTGGACGAGCGCCGGCACTCCTTCACCTGCCAGGGTCTCGAGAATCCCTCTCATCGAAGGGAGGCCAAGCGGTGGGAACTCCGCTACTCCCGAGTCCACCATGAACATCTTGAACCCGGATACGCCCTGTTGCACCATCGTGGGGATGTGGCCCTCGGAGCCCGGGATCACGCCACCCCAGAACGCGACATCCACTGAGATCGCTCCGTGGGCTGACCGGCGCTTTGCCTCGAGAGCATCGTGATCAACGGTGGGGGGGACGCTGTTCAGCGGCATGTCGACGATCGTCGTGGTGCCCCCAGCTGCAGCCGCGAGGGTCGCCGTCCGGAATCCTTCCCACTGGGTACGGCCGGGCTCGTTGACATGCACGTGAGAGTCGACCAGACCAGGCATGATGATCAGATCGCCCATGTCCTTGTCAGCGGGACCGTCAAAGACGTCCACGATCTGGCCCGACTCGTAACGAATGGTGGCTGGCCTCAGCTCTTCACCGACAACGACCCTGGAAGACCTGATGGTTGGCACGCTCCAACCGTACCGGGCAGCCAGATCGGAGCGTCAGGCTTCAGTTAGTCTCGCCACATGTCCGATCTCCTCTCCCGGCACCAGGATGTGATCGCGCCGGTCATCGCGTACGACACCGACATACCGGCCGAGTCGGCCAACGGGTTATGGATCACAGCTACCGACGGTCGCAGGTGGGCAGACTTCGCCTGTGGAACGGCCGTGGTCAATCTCGGGCACAACCATCCCGCTGTCGTAAGAGCGGCGCATGATCAACTCGACCGTTTCGTTCATTCCGGATGCGTCTTCCGGTACGACACGATCGTCGAGGCTGCAGAGCGGCTGCGCGCCATTACCCCGCCCTCGATTGAGAAGTTCGCCTTCGCCAACTCAGGTGCGGAGGCAGTCGAGGCAGCAGTGAAACTCGCCAAGTACTCGACGGGTCGCCAGGGCGTGATCGCCTTCAGGGGCGGATTCCACGGGCGGACCATGGGATCGGTCACCTACACAACCTCGAACGCCAAGTATCGGGACGGGTATCACCCGGTTCTCGGCTCCGTGTTCGTAGCCCCCTTTCCTCACCCTTACCGCTGGGGAATGACCGACGACGAGGCGACCGCTGCGTGCCTCCGAGACCTACGACTGATGTTCAAGCACGTGGTGACGCCGAAGAACATTGCTTGCTTCCTCATCGAGCCGGTCCAGGGTGAGGGTGGCTACTACCCGGCGCCGCCTGTGTTCCTCGACGAGCTGCGAGCGATCGCCGATGAGCACGGGATCCTGGTCGTCTACGACGAGGTCCAGACCGGCTTCGGGCGCACTGCCGAGTGGTTCGCCACCGACCACTTCGACGCAAAGCCTGACATCGTCGCCCTGGGCAAGGGAATCGCCAACGGCTTCCCCCTCTCTGCTTATGGGGCGCCGAGGGAGATGATCGACTCGTGGCCGGTGGGAGCCCACGGCACCACGTATGGAGGCAACCCGATATCCACGGCGGCAGCCGTTGCGGTGATCGACACCATGGGCGGCCTCCTCCCACATGCTCGTGAGCTGTCGACGCACGCCTTCAACCGCTTCAACGAAATGGCAGAGCGTCACGAGACGATTGGCGATGTTCGTGGGCTGGGTTTGATGATCGGTGTGGAATTCATCGAGGACCGGGCCAGCCGCACACCGGACGCCAAGGCGTTCAAGCACGTTCAAGCCCATGCCTTTGACAACGAGTTGATCATCATCGAATGCGGGCCCGACGGGAACGTGCTCAGGTTCATCCCGCCGCTGATCACCACCATCGAGGAGCTCGACTGGGCCATCGACCTGGTCGACGCGGGGCTCGACTCCTGGGAGTCTCCCTAGGAGAGCGGGAACCGTCACGGCGCACCCGGCATCCAAGTGTCCATGAAACAACTCAGAACCGGGCTGCTTCTCGTCGCCGTGACCATCTCGGCCTGCGCCATCGATGCCGGCGGGATCGACCTCCCCGGCAAGGACGACTCGCCAGTCCTCCAGGTCCAGTCCGAGGGCGGGTTCGCTCCGGTCGAGTTCGTACTCGGCCGTGGCCCCCGGTACACCCTCCTCGCCGATGGCCGCCTGATATCGGAAGGTCCGGTAATCGCGATATTCCCCGGTCCACTTGTGCCGAATTACCAGGTGGTTTCAATCTCAGACGATCAGATGCGGTCGGTCCTGGAGGCGGTCGACAGGATGGGACTGCCGGAGATGACCAACGAAATGGACGACTCAGCTGCGTCAAGGGTGGCCGACGCCACTACCGAGGTCGTCACCTATTGGGATGACGCCGGCGTGCACCGGTACTCCGTCTACGCGTTGGGCATCGACATCGACGTTCCGAGACGTGCGGAAACTCAGGCCTTCGGTGACCTGCTGAATCTCCTCGACCAGCTTGTTGCCTCGGGAAATGATCCCGGCCCGTATGTTGCCGACCAGGTGCAGTACGTGGCGGGACCGGGCTTCGCCGACCTGTCGTCCGATTTGAGGGAATGGCCTCTTGCAAACTCGGATTTCAGTGGTTGGAAGACCCTCCCAAACGGGTGGATGTGCCAGGTGCAGCCTGGAACGGTGCCTGCAGTCTTCGATGACGCCACTGTGGAGACGCAGTGGGCCCATCCCGAGACCGGTGAGCCGATGAAGCTGCTGGTCCGCCCGCTCCTGCCGGGTGAGGAGATCTGCTTCGGCAACTGATACCCACCCATTCTGTGCGGAATGGGGGGGTTTGCTTGGTTAGTGGGGGCCGGAGTACACCGGAACCCGCGCCATAGCCTCCTCGATGCGCTCCTGGGGATGCTCGTGGTCGACCATCTGTCCCGAGAGGAAGTCGTCGTAGGCGGCCATGTCGAAATGGCCGTGCCCACTCAGGTTGAACAGGATCACCTTCTCCTCACCGGCTTCCTTGGCCCGCTCGGCCTCGAGCATCGCCTCGGCTACGGCGTGGGTCGGCTCAGGACCGGGGAGGATGCCCTCGACCCTGGCGAACTCGACCGCCTTGGAGAAGGTGGTGTTCTGGTTCAACGCCACCGACTCGATAAGCCCAAGCTCCTGGAGGTGTGAGACCAACGGCGCCATCCCGTGATAGCGCAGTCCCCCGGCATGAATCGGGTCCGGAACGAAAGGATGGCCCAGGGTGTGCATCTTCAGAAGAGGGGTCATCTGTCCGGTGTCACCGAAGTCGAATTGATAGGACCCTTTGGTCAGTGACGGTGACGCAGCCGGTTCCACCGCCCTGATGACAGGATCGATCGACCCGGCGATCTTCTCCCTGATGAACGGAAGAACCATTCCCGCAAAGTTCGAGCCGCCCCCTGTGCAGCCGATTATGACGTCGGGTGTCTCTTCGACCAGGGCCATTTGCTTGAGGGCTTCCTCTCCGATGACGGTCTGATGCATCAGCACGTGGTTGAGCACCGAACCCAGTGAGTACTTGACGTCCTCGTTGGTGGCTGCCACCTCGATCGCCTCTGAGATGGCTATACCCA
>JAWWBL010000004.1:0-40116 GCA_033720975.1 Acidimicrobiia bacterium
ACTTCCACGCCGATCGCGGACTTCCCGGGGATCGGCACCAGAAGGCGCACATCAGGGGTGGCCAGGGCGTAGGCGATGTCGTGAGAGAGATTCGATACCCGATTGACCTTCACCCCAGGTGCCAACTCGATCTCGTATCGGGTGACCGTGGGACCGGGGACGATCTTCGTGAGAGTGGCGTCGACACCGTGTTGGAGAAGGGTGTCTTCCAACTGACGGGCGGTCTCCTCGAGGGAGCGTTTGTTGACCTCGCCGCCCGTGCCCCCCTCCAGCAGCGAAAGGGGTGGTAACTCGTAATCCGTAGACGAGAGGTCGATCGTCCGCACCACCGGTGTCTTCACCGCCGCCTTGGGCTCAGGAGCTGGCTTCGGAGCGGCGCCCTTATTACTGGGAGTGGGCCTCTTTTGATGCTTGCCCCGCGTTGGGGTGAGAACGTCTGCAGGCGTCACCCTCAGGACAGGAGCTGAGCTGGCCTGGGCCCGGACGGTGGCGGTCCGGGCTAGTGCCCGGGCCGACCGCCACAGCTCGGCAACTCCCCGGAACAACTCCCGGACGGTGGTCTTGGTCATGATGAGCACACCCATCCCAATCGCAGAGGCCAGGATCACGAAGGTGCCCCAATGGCCGAGTAGACGCCTCATTGGGAAGGCGATGAGGGCGCCGACCGCACCGCCCCGCTCCTGAACGAGCTCGATATTGGGTCTGAGGGACACGGCACCGGTGAGGAGGTGGAAGAGGGCGAGGGTTCCAATGAAGGTGGTGACGCCGCCGACGACGAGACGCCGCGCGCCGTCCCGTGGCTTGCCCACTATCAGAGCCAACCCAATTCCGAGCAGCGCAACCGGAAGAGCGTATCTCCATACGCCAAAGAGGAACTTGGTGCTCGTCCCGATGCCTTCTCCGAAGGGACCGGCGAGACCTGCGAACGACAAGCCGACGAGGACGGCGAGAACAACGAGAAAAAGACCCCAGACGTCGTCGGTCTGGCGACCAAGTGTGGAGCGCACTGAATCGCGGAACGCCGCCAGCTTCCGGCGGACCGCGCCTCGTTGCGCTGATTTCTTCTTCACCTGGGACACCCGACTCCGCCCGGAGCCCTTCCGGGTGGGTGTCCGGGAGGCCATGTGTCGCAAAACACTAACGAGCCACGGCCCCGGCACCAACGACCCTGACCGAAAGGGAGATTCGGTGACGCACCGTGGTCGTAAGACGTGTATGTTCCGGTTCCAGGAAACGAGGCTTTCGAAAGGTGCCCTGAGATGAAACGCTCGATGTCCGTGCTTGCCGCACTCGCAATGCTGTTCGCGCTCTTCCCAGCCGTAGCCTCCGCAAGGGAGTGCGGGCGTGGCTTCACCCCCATATACGACATACAGGGAAGCGGCAGCGCCAGTCCCCTTCTGTTCGACTTCGGGCATCCGCAGAAGCGTGTGACGACAGTGGGTGTGGTCACCGTCGACCTTCAGAGAAGCAGCGAGCATCGCGGCTTCTTCCTTCAAGATCTGGAGGGCGATGGCGACCCTTCCACTTCGGACGGAATCTTCGTGTTCCATCAAAACACCTGGGGGTTCGACGTATCAGTGGGTGATGTGATTCGAGTCGTGGCTGAGATCGACGAATTCTTCGGCCTTACCCGGCTGGAGAACGTGAGAACCATTCAGGTTTGTGGTTCGGCAAGTCCCACTCCGACCGCCATCACTACTAGGCAGTTCAATTCGAACCCGGAGCAGTATGAGGGTATGTACGTCCAGTACATCGGGGACCACTATGTGTCGGATACATTCAACCTCCACCGTTTCGGCGAGATCTGGATAGCTCCCGAGGGAGTGATCGAGACCCCGACCAACGAGTTTCCGCAGGGATCCGGGGCGATGGATGCGTTCGCAGACGACAACATGGACAAGGTCGTGATGCTCGAGGACGGATCCAGATTCTCGAATCCGAGCCCGGTCCCCTTCTTGAGCGGTGACGGGACTCTCCGTTTGGGTGACGTGACCACGAATCCGACGGGCGCCATCTACTACGACTTCGGCAACTACAAGCTGGTGAACAGCACCGACCCGGTGTTTACACCCACGAACGTCCGGGGGTCGGCGCCGAATGTTGGCGGCGACCTCACCGTGGCGTCCTTCAATGTTCTCAACTACTGGACGACATTGGGAGGACGCGGCGCCGGCGACGCAGACCAACTCGCCGCCCAACAGTCCAAGCTGGTCGATGCAATCATCGGTCTCGGCGCTGATGTGGTCGGTCTGCAGGAAATAGAGAACGACCATCCGGCTGACGTACCGATCATCACTCTCATCGACGCACTCAACGCAGCGGCGGGGAGCGACGTCTGGTCGAGAGTCGAGGGTTTCGATCAGAACATCTACCCGATCGTCAACGAGATCATCTACCGCAACGATCGGGTGACCCCGGTAGGGGACGCAATGACGCTGGCCGACGCTGCGTTCGACGACTTCAGGGATCCCGACGAGGAGCCAGACGACCAACTGGGCCGTCGACCGGTAGCACAAGCCTTTGACCACAACGGCGAGGTGTTCACAGTTGTGAACCTGCACCTCAAGTCGAAGAGCTGTACGGGAGCCAGTGGTGCTGATCTCGATCAGGGCGACGGGGCGTCGTGCTACAACGCCCGCAGGGTCCAGCAGGCGAATGCGGTCCTGGCTTGGATCCCCACGCTCCAGGCGGCAGCGGGAGATGACGACGTCCTCGTCGTGGGCGACCTGAACGCCTACTTGATGGAAGACCCCATCACGACGTTCGAAGGTGGTGGTCTGTCCAACTTGCTGAGCACTTACGATCCGGACCCGTACTCGTTCAACTTCCTGGCGTTCTTCGCGGCGCCCCATATCGGGCGAGGGACTCTGGATCACGCGTTCGGTACTTCGTCGATCGCCGGCCAGGTGACCGATGTCGCCATATGGCACATAAACGCGGACGAGCCCCGGTTCCTGGATTGGTTCGATACTGATCGCCTGGCACCGGGTCCTTACCGATCCTCGGATCACGACCCGGTCCTGATCGGCCTCGACCTAGGAAGTTAGAAAGCCCGAACAACCACGAGAAGAGGGAGCCCCCGACTTGAGCACGGGGGCTCCCTCGTCTTCGTTCGCTACTTTCCAGCCATGCCCGCGCCAATGATCCCCTATACCCTCGAGAGCCTCGAACCCCACCAACAGCTCACACGGGCACAGGCCTTCTATGAGGAGATGAACAGCCGAAGGAGCGTGCGGTTCTTCTCGGCCGACCCCGTCCCAAGGGATTTGATCGACCTTGCGATCAAAACCGCGTCCACTGCGCCATCCGGCGCTCATCGCCAACCCTGGACCTTTGTCGTAACCGGTGACCCCGAAATGAAGAGTCAGATCCGCCAGGCCGCAGAAGAAGAGGAGCGGATCAACTACGAGGGGGGCCGCCTACCCCGGCACTGGCGGGAGGCGCTCGAACCGCTCGGAACGGACTGGCACAAGGAGTTCCTGGAGACGGTGCCCTGGATAGTGGTTCTATTCGAGCAGCGGTACGGCCTCGATGGGGATGGCAACAAGCTCCACCACTTCTATGTCAAGGAGTCCGTCGGGATCGCAGCCGGCATGTTCATCGCGGCGCTGCACCACATGGGCCTGGCCACGCTCACCCATACCCCCAGCCCGATGAAGTTCCTCACCAAGCTGTTGGGACGCCCCGAAAACGAGCGACCCTTCTGCATGTTTCCGATCGGCTTTCCCGCTGAGGACTGTGTGGTCCCCGACCTTCGGCGCAAGAGTCTGGACGAGATTTCCGTGGAGGTCGGCCAGAGCGCCTGAGTCAGAGCTCGAACAGGACCGGGACGATCACCGGCTTGCGCGAAGTCTCAGCCCTGATCACCGAACCGGCGGCCCTCCGCACCGTCTTCTGGAGCTCGGCATGATCGGTACGGCCCGTCTCGTGCGACTCGACCGCAGATCTCACCGCGTCCGCCGCCTTCGCCAACACGGCTGCCGGATCGTCCATGACACCATGGCTGTCCAGATCCGGCCCGTACAGGATCTCCCCGGTGTCGTGGTCGATCCCAACTGTCACCACGACCACCCCCTCATCGGCGAGATGCGAACGATCCCTGAGGACCGCGTCCTTGACGTCCCCCACCGCGGAGCCGTCCATGTAGACATATCCAGCCGGGACCGCCCGACGCTCGACCTCGGTCTTCGACCCGTCGAGGACGATGCGGTCGCCGTCTTCGAGCACCTCGACGTGCTTGACGCCCATCAGCCGAGCCAGGTCGGCGTGAGCTCGTAGATGCCGGTATTCGCCGTGGATGGGGACGAACGCCTTGGGCCGTATCACATTGATGAACGTCAGCAACTCCTCGCGCGCCGCATGCCCCGAGACATGGACATGAGAATTCCTGCCGTGAATCACAGACGCGCCACGCCTCATCAGGTTCGAGATCACCTTTGACACAGCTGTTTCGTTCCCGGGAATCGGCTTGGCGGATATGAGGACAGTGTCCGACTCGCTCAATTGAACGAATTTGTGCCGGCCCTGGGACATCAGCGATAGCGCAGCAAACGGCTCGCCCTGACTTCCGGTCGTGATCAGCAATTGCCTGTCATCGGGGAGATCCACCAGGTCCTTGATGTCCACCACCGACTCCCTGGGAACATCCAGAACGCCCAGGTCGAAAGCTATCTCGGTGTTCCGATGCATGGAGCGGCCGAAGAAGGCGATCTTGCGGCCCGCGGCCACCCCGGCATCGGCGATTTGCTGCACACGGTGGATGTGAGATGAGAAACAGGCGGCGATGACCCGCCCCTTGGCATCCCGCACCACATCTGCGATGGGCGGGCCGACCGAGCTCTCCGATGGCTCGAACCCCTCCTTCTCGGCGTTGGTCGAGTCTGCGAGCAGGAGCCGCACTCCCCTGTTGCCAAGCGCGGCAAAAGCCGGCAAGTCGGTTGGACGACCATCGATCGGGGTCGGGTCCAGCTTGAAGTCCCCCGAGTGGATGATGATCCCCTCGGGAGTGTCCAACGCCACTGCGGACGCCTCCGGGACCGAATGGCTCACAGGGATCAGCATGAACTTGAAGGGCCCGTGCTCTATCCACTGTTTCGAGTTGACGACTCTGAGCGCCGACTCCACACCCAACTCGTCGAGGCGGCCGCTCGCCAGCTCCATCGTCAGTTGGGTTCCGTAGACCGGGACGTGGATGTCTCTCAGGAAGTAGGCGAGGGCCCCCACGTGGTCCTCATGCCCGTGGGTGATGATCACGCACTCGACATCGTCCTTACGATCGATCAACCACGACCAGTCGGGGAAGACCAGGTCCACGCCGAGCATGTCCTCTTCCGGGAACATGAGCCCCATGTCGAGTAGGGCGATCTTCCCTTCGACTTCCAACGCGGCGCAGTTGCGGCCGATCTCTCCCAACCCGCCCAGGAATGTGAGTGAGACGCTCACAGGCCCTGCAGCGCGCCGAACGCTTTCTCTATGGCCGCCAGCGTCTGGTCCGAGGCCGCAACCAGCGGCAGTCGGACGTCGCCAACAGGCTCCCAGAACTCATTGACCGCTGCCTTGATGGGGGACGGATTGGTCTCGAGGAAACAGGCGTGGCAGAGGGGAAGCAACTGATGGTGAAGCTTCCTGGCTTCCGTGAGATCCCCGGCATGGGCTGCATTGATCATTGCCCTGATGTGTCTCCCCGCGAGATGGGCAACCACGGAGACGACCCCCACTGCGCCGACCGCGATCATCGGCAGGGTGAGACTGTCCTGGCCCGAGTACACGGGCAGATCCGGTATGTCTCCGACCGTCCTCGAGGTGAAATCGAGATCCTCCACGGCATCCTTGGTCGCCACTATCTGAGGATGGGCCGCGAGCTGGCGGAGGGTTTCGACTTCGATCAGCCGCCCGGTCCGGCCCGGGATGTTGTACACCATCACGGGAACCCCAACATCGGCGATTTCGGTGAAGTGCTCGACGAGCCCGGGCTGCGTCGGCTTGTTGTAATAGGGCGTGACCGCCAAGACACCATCGACCCCGAGCTCACCTGCCTTTTCGGTCATCTCCACCGAGTGGGCCGTGTTGTACGTCCCGGTCCCGGCGACCACCTTGGTGTCCTTCTCCTTGACCGCGTCCACCACGGTCTTGTACAGCGCCAGCTTCTCGGCGTCGCTGAGCGTCGGAGACTCACCGGTGGTCCCGGACACGACCAAGGTGTCGGTCCCGTGATCGGAGAGGTGCCTGGCCAGGCGCCACGCCTGTTCGTGGTCCACTCCCCCGTCGGGGGCAAAGGGGGTGACCATGGCCGTGGCCACGTATCCGAATGGTGCTGCTGTCGAATCGGTCACGACGGCAGGTTACAGACGGACCCGGTAAAACTCCCCCAATGGATCTGAGGCTCCCCGTGCCCTGCTTGGTCGTTCTCATCGGCCCGGCCCTCGCCGGCAAGACAACATGGGCTCATGAGCATTTCGCACCCAACGAAGTCGTTTCCTCCGATTCGCTCAGGGCCATGGTCGGCATCGATGAGGCCGACCAGGCCGCCGGGCCGGCCGCGTTCGAGATCCTCGAGCGAATCGTCACCGAGCGGGTCAACAGGAGGTTGACGACGGTCATCGACACCACCGGCCTGAGCAAGGAGGATCGCACACGATGGGTCGGGTTGGCGCACGCGGGGGAACTCCCCGCATACGCGATCCTCTTCGCCACTACCGAACAGATCTGCTTGGAGCGGAATAGGACCAGGCCGCGATCGATCCCGCAGAACGTGCTGCGGAAGCAGTTCCGAAGATTCACGGCGGCAGTCGACGATGTGGGAGAAGAGGGGTTCGACGGCGTCTATACCGAACAGCCCGTCGTACCGGTCGCACCCTCCTTTGCGGAGTTAGTTCGAGATACCCGAGATCCCCGGCGAGGACACACATTCGGTCTGATCCTCAGCCGATTCGACTGGCCGGATGGCAACTTGTCCGAGCATCTCACTTCGGTGGCGCGTAGAGCGGAGGAAGCAGGGTTTCGGGATCTCTGGGTCATGGACCACTTCCGTCAAATTCCCTCCGTCGGCCGAGCGTGGGAGGAGATGCCGGAAGCCCTCGTCACTCTCTCCTATCTCGCCTCGGTGACCGAGCGGATTCGGCTCGGAGTCATGGTCGCAGCGATAACTCATCGGCATCCGGTCGTGATGGGAAAGATGCTCGCCACCCTTGACGTCCTCTCAGGTGGCAGGGCCATCTGTGGCCTCGGCGCAGCCTGGGACGAAGCCGAGCACGCCGCCTACGGCATCCCTTTTCCCAGCTTGTCCACTCGCTATGACATGTTGGAGGACACGCTTCGAATGCTGCCTCTCCTCTGGGGCAAGGGCTCGCCCGAATTCCAAGGCGAGACGTTCTCGGCATCCGAGCTCATCTGCTACCCGAGGCCGGTCCAGGACCCGATCCCGATGCTGGTAGGCGGTGGGGGGGAGAGGCGGACTCTCCGCCTGGCAGCTCAATACGCGGACATGGCGAACGTCTTCGGTAAGCCCGACCAGGTCAGACACAAGGCCGAGGTAATCAACCGTCATTGCCAGGATCTCGAGCGCGACCCCGCAGACGTGGAGATGAGCCACCTGGTCACTGGCCTCGTCGCCGAAGACTCGAAGGCGCTGCGCAAACGGATCGACCAGATGAGGGAGCGCAACACCTCACCCGAGGACTACGCCTCGCGTTACAACGCGGCCCTCCCTGACGACTTCTCATCGCTGGTAGCCGCTTACGACGAGGCGGGCGCCTCCCACACGGTCGTCAGACTCACCGACGTCGCACTCGAGGGTTCCGTCGAGGCATTCGGTGCGGTCATCGCAAACTTCGACCGGTCTTAGAATCGGGCTCATGGCTGCGACCTCGACCATGTTGGCGCTCGGGACTGACGCCCCCCACTTCACACTCCCTGACGTCATCTCCGGAGAAATGGTCTCCATCGACGACTTCGCGGAGAAGACCGGGCTCCTGGTGATGTTCATCTGTGTCCACTGCCCCTATGTCAAACATGTCAATGCTGAGTTGGGCCGGCTCGGGCGTGACTACGCCGAGTCCGACATCGGGATCGTTGCTATCTCCTCCAACGACATCGAGGCCTATCCCGAGGACTCCCCGGACGGGATGAGGGCCCAGGCCGAGCAGTATGGGTTCGTCTTCCCATACCTATACGACGAGGACCAGACGGTGGCCGCGGCCTACACGGCGATGTGCACACCAGATTTCTTCCTCTTCGGCCCCGACCGTCGTCTGGTTTACAGGGGGCGGTTGGACGAGTCCCGACCCAACAGTGGAGTGCAGGTCACTGGAGCCGACCTACGGATGGCGATGGACGCCCTCTTCGCCGGCGAGCCCATCCCCCAAGACCAGTTCCCATCGATGGGCTGTTCGATCAAGTGGCGCGACGGCGCGGCCCCGGCGTATTTCAAATCCTGAAGCGGGCCTAACCTCGGGCCAATGACACAGCCAAAGCAGTATTCGTCCGCGCCCGACCTGACCATCGACCCTTCGAAGTCCTATACAGCCACGCTGGAGACCAACCGGGGAGAGATCGTCATCGACCTGGACGCCCAACGCTCCCCCCTCACCGTCAACAACTTCGTTTTCCTGGCCAAGGAAGGCTTCTACGACGGAGTGATCTTCCATAGGGTCATAGAGGGCTTCATGATCCAGGGAGGGGACCCGAGCGGCACCGGACGAGGTGGGCCTGGCTACCGGTTCCGTGACGAGATCGAGGGAGAAGGCACCTACGAGAAGGGGACCGTGGCGATGGCCAACGCCGGGCCCAACACCAACGGCAGCCAGTTCTTCATAATGCACACCGACTACCCCCTACCCCACAACTACACCATCTTCGGCCAGGTCTCGTCCGGTCAGGAGGTCGTGGACGATATCGCCAGCACCGAGACAGGCGCCGGTGATCGGCCGATTGAGGACATGGTCATAGGCAAAGTCACGATCACAGAGGGCTGACCGCTTGCGGGTGGGTGACACTGCATCGCGGACCCGCCTGGTGACCACACGCGACATCGAGCTGTTCACCGAGATCAGCGGCGATCGGAACCCTCTCCACTACGACGAGGAGATCGCAGCAGCATCCGGATTTGGCGGCATCATCGTCCAGGGCGGTGTGACGACTGCCCTTCTCAACGCCGTCGTGGCGGAAGACATCCCTGGCCCCGGGTCGGTTTTTCTCAATGTCGACTGGAACTTCCGTGCACCGGTCCGCCCCGGTGACGAGATCACCGCAACGGTCACAATCACTGCCATTCGCGACGACAAGCCGTTGACCAACCTCGATTGCCTCATCGAGAACCAGGAGGGAACGGTGGTGCTGGACGGGACCGCCGTCGTCTGGACGGAGCAACTCCCGGTGCGCTAGCCGCTCAGCCCATCAATCGAGGATTCTGGGTGTATTCGCCGGTGATCGACGCCTGGTCGAGGATATGGCCTTCGATTGCCTCGAGCACCTCAGCAGCGGTGAAGGGGTCGTCGACGCCAACCCGCTCGACATCGAGAGCGTAGAGCGTGAACACATAGCGGTGGGGAATGCTGTCGTTCCATGGCGGTGCCGGCCCGTCGTACCCGTAATAGTCCCCGGCCATGTCGTCGTCTCCTGCGAACCATGCGACGTAGTCGTTGAGACCTTGCCGGGACCCGTGCGGTCCTATAGGCGCGTTGACGCCTCCGGGAACTACCCCTTCGGAGAATTCCCCCTCAGCGATCGATCTGAGGTCGCCGGGCAGATCGACCACGACCCAGTGGAAGAAGTCAGAACGGGGCAGGTCTGATGGGACTTCCCGGTCTTCCTTGTTGACGTCGTCACCGACGCTGGGGGCATCCGGGTCGTGACAGATCAACGCAAACGACTTGGTCCCATCGGGAACGTCGGTCCACTCCAGGCCGGGATTGGCGTTGCCCGCGAACGTGACCCGCGTCTCCGGGTGGGCCATGGCGAACGCGCAGCGAGGCGGGATCACCTCGCCGTCGGAGAATGTGCTGCTGGTCAGTTCCATGGGCCGATCCTACGTCGGCATCAACCGCCGTATCGCACCGAGCTCATCCACGGCCTCGACGTCGATCGGATCCACGACGATCTGGATATGGCCGATTCCGGCCTTTGCGAAGGCAGTCAGGGCCTCGGCGATCGATTCGTGCGATCCGGAGATGGGCTCGGCACTGGGCCGGGTCTCGCTCCCCGCCTCCCGGCCAGCGCCTCTCGACAACTGCACATAGACCGCCGCCGTCTTCTCGATCTCGGCCGGGTCCCGTCCCACTTCGTTGCAGGCAGCTTCGAGCTCATGGATCAAAGGCTCTAGCCCTGACGGCCGATTCCCGTACCAGACGTACCAGGTGTTCCACATGTCCACATAAGGAGCGGCGATCCGAAGCATCTTGGGACCGTTCGAGCCAACCATCAGCTTCATGCTGGGGCGCGCCCGAGGGACGATCTCGGCGCCATTCAGCCTATAGAACTGTCCCTCGAAGTCGACCGAGCCGCGCCGGATCAACGCGTGGATGATCTCGATGGCCTCGGCAAAACGAGCCACCCGACGGTCATAAGGGAAGCCAAACGCCTCGTACTCGGCCGGGTTCCATCCCGCGCCAAGGCCCAGCAGGAGGCGACCGCCGCTGATCTCGTCGACAGTCGCCGCCTTCTTGGCGAGCATTGCAGGCGAGTGAAATGAAGTCGAAGCAACCAAGGGTCCGAGCTCCACCCGGGATGTCGCCTCCGCGAGTGCGGCGAGGGTCGACCACGCCTCCCAGGGACCCCTCGAACCGGTCGTCTCGTCCCGGTAGAGCAGATGATCGCCGACCCAAACCGAGTCGAGACCGACACGCTCGGCGGTGACCGCTATGTCCCTTAGCTCGTGCCAGCGAACCTCACGCTCGACCTCCGGAAGCTGCACGCCGACCTTCACCGGGCCACCTCCTCGTCAGTAGGAAGAGCCTCCAGATCGAATTCACTATTCCAATTCCACAGCATCCAACCCACTCGCCTCTCCTCGGCTGCCATGATCGACTCGCGGATCTGGGAGGTGGTCCACCAGAAGCCCTGCAACCACGGGCGGAGGAGGGTACCGGGCGCCAAACGCCGCAGACCGTCGTCGATGGCACCGGCCACTACCTCATACGGGTAATCGTTGGGGTTCTCAAAACCGCGCCAACCATCGGAATAATGCGACGGATAGATCATCGGGCTGAGGGCGTGCAGTTCCGGTGACATCTCCTCAGGGCGCTGGCCCAGGGCGTGGTCGATGTCGGTCGATACGACAATCCCGAACACGGCGGCACTCATGTGACAGCCCATAGGCTCGAGCACCGCTCTGGCCTCAGCTAGGAAACTGACTATCGCATTGACCCTGAACTCCTGAGTGAGGGCTCGTTGACCGCTCACGTCGGCTGCTCGCCCCGAGGGATAGCGGATGTAATCGAACTGGATCTCGTCAAAGCCGATCTCGCATGCCTCCCGGGCCAATGAGATGTTGTAGGCCCTCGCGCCAGGAGCGGTCGGATCTACCCAGCCACTGGCGATTCGATCGTCAGGGTGTGCGCTCGCCCAATAGCCGTCTTCGAATGTCACGACCCGAGTGATCAGGTACAACCCCTCCGCGTGCGCTTCCAGGACTCGCTCCCAAGGGTCGTAGGCCGGTTCCACCGCCCCCACGAGATGCGCCTCCTCCACGTTGGTGTCATAGAGGACTGTCCCGCCTTCTTTTTTCGTGTCGAACACCAGCGCATTCACCGCGGTGCCGCGGGCCAGAGCCAACAGGCCGGCGAACGCCTCATCGTCAGAGGCAGTCTCGAAAGAGACCCTGAGCCCACGCGCCACGATCGGATGAAGGACGACTTCGAGGCGATCCTCGTCACCGCGCCACTCCGCGACCGCCTCGGTCCACCCCCTCTTCGAAACGGTGATCGGGCTGGTTTCGCTGGTCTCCACGGCGAACACCCCCGACCTTCCCGTCTCCAGAGCCATCTCCCCGAGTGTCACGACAGCTCCTATCACCGGTCGGCCGAGCGGGTCCACCACGACCCCGGTGACCCGGTGGACCTCAGGCTGGGTTTTGGTCGTCGGGTCGGGAACGCTCGTCGTGATTGGAGTCCCGGTCGTCGATGTAGTCGCAGAGGACGTGACTGTGCCCGTCGAGGTCACCTCGATCTGGATTGGTCGATCCACGACGGCGCATCCGGCGAGGGCGAGAGCCAAGAGCGCTACCAGGCTTCTCATCGACCCTCGAACATAACCTCGGGTTCGGCTTGTCCCGTGACAAGCCGTACGATGCGGGCGCCTGTGGCCAAGGAAAACGAGGCGGGCTGTCGCAACGCCGCCATCGCGACGACACTCCTTCTCAGCCTCGCAATCACTTTCATGGCGGCTGGATTGGCTCTCATTCCCACGCCCGGATGCTCGGGCTCGTGTGAGACCGCGGCGCTGACTCTCCTCTTCGCCGGCGGACCGATCGGAGCCGTCATGAGCGTGGTCTTCGAAGACATTTTCGTCGTCTGGCCCCTCGAAATCACGCTCTGGGTCGTCATCGGGTTCTTTCTGGCAAGACGGTCGAACGCCAGGAAGACCGGCGTGTTGCGCTCGGCACTCGTTGTGGTCGCCATTGCCCTCTTGTACGGACTAGTCCTCTCACGCTTGGTGGAAATAGCCGTTTGACCTCCCAGCGAACGGCGTATCTTGTGCTGGAAATGCAACGCGTGCTGGGAATTCACTCGATCAGGTTGACGCTCGCCGCCATCCTTTTGATCGCGGCTTCAGGCGCCGGGATAGCTCACTTCTCCTCTCCCGCGCCCGGTGAAGACCTGGCACCGGTCGGCGGCGCCGAGACCCTGATCGATTTGGTACAGGGAAGCGAAGCGATCTTGTGGAAGGCAATCGAAGGCAAGGTCAGCACCCACTCGATGCTGGGTTGGCCCTCGAGCGATGGCATCCACGACATCGGCGGCTCCCTCGTCGTGGAACGGCCCGCCAACCCCTCAGCGGGACTCATTCAGACAGTCGAGAAACCCCAAACACTCATCTTCAACTTCCAGGATTAGTGGGCTCACACCTCTAGGAACTGGGTCAGTTCCTCTCTCTCGAATGGCCCAACTGCTCCGAGCATCCGCGTGCCCGAGCCGTAGACGTCGCGTGCTGCCTCTTGAACCGCCGCGAGGTCGACATTTTCGAGCTTCTCCAGCCTCTCGTCGACCGAGAGGTGGGGCAGCCCGGCCAACTCGTCACGGCCCAGGCGAACCATCCGGCTACTCGCATCCTCCAGCGAGAGGGCTAGGCCACCTCGAATCGAGCCTTTGACCCGCTCGAGCTCCTCTTTGGTGATCCCATCCTCGACCACCTTGGACAGCTCTCCTCGGATGACATTCATTGCTGTCCCCGTTTGGCTTGGGGTCGTTCCGACGTATACCCCCCAGACGCCGTTGTCGGCGAAAGCCATCTTGAAGGCGTAGATCGAATATGCGAGACCCCGCTCTTCACGAACTTCCCGGAACAGCCTCGACGACATGCCCGAGCCGAGAGCGTTACTCAGAACTTCGAATGCCCAGCGTCTCTCGTCAGCCCGGGCAAGGCCCGGGCCACCCAGCACGATGTGCGCCTGTTCGGTGTCTCGTCGAGTGACGCGAACGTCGGGGCTGGCGTCGACCGGCCCGTGATCGTGAGGAACGGGGTCACCCGACCAGTCACCGAAACGCTGGGAGATGAGCTCTACCAATCGCTCGTGATCTACCGATCCGGCGGCCGCCACAACAAGAGAGCCAGCCCCATACCGTCGCTTCCAGTAGCCATTTATGTCGTCGCGAGACATGGACCGGATCGACTCCCGGGTTCCCAATACCGGAGACTCCAGCGCATGGTCGGCGAACGCCGCCCTCGAGAAATTCTCGAAGGCCACGTCATTGGGGTCGTCCTCGTACATGTTGATTTCCTCTACGACCACCTGACGCTCTGCATCGATCTCGTTCTGGCGGAACGCGGGACGCTGAATGATCTCGGCGAGAATGTCCAGTCCGGAAGCCAGGTCCTGATCGAGCAGCCGGGCCCAGAAGCACGTGGCCTCTTTGGATGTAAAAGCGTTGTACTCCGCTCCCATCGCGTCGAACGTCTCGTTGACTTCCCGGGCCGAGAGCTTCTCCGAGCCCTTGAAGAGAAGGTGCTCGAGGAAATGGGAGACCCCGGCCTCGTTCGCATTCTCATCCCTGGTCCCGGTGTCGATCCAACAGCCAAGAGCGACCGACCGGAGCGACGGCATGGGCTCGGACACGATGCGGAGCCCGTTTGGCAAGGTGGTCATGTCGTAGTGCACGGCCGGAAGGCTATTCGGGCCAGTTGCGTACCAACACCCCGACTTGACACGACATGAGACAATGGGCGGCTGATGCGCGCCCGCAACGAGACTTTCCTCACCAACCTGGTAGGTCCGGACGATACGGCCATCGAAGCCGTGGTCAGCCGCTACCAAAGGGTCGCCCCGGCGGTGACCCGCCTCGCGCGATCCCTGTCCGACAACCCCAACTTGAGGGTTCGGCTCGGTCCTGAAGCGTCGGCTTCTCCAGACGAAATCGTGTGCGACCCGCGTATCTTCCAGGCTGCCTACCACAGGAATGCCCCTGTGACGCCGGACGAAGTCGCCCTGGCCACCTCACTCCACGAGGTGATGCACCTGGTGTCGACAAACCTGGATGAGGTCCGTGAGTTGCCGCCGGACTGGCCCACTGATGGGAATGTCGCGGACGGTGTCGAGCTCGACCTCCTCACCGCCCTCGAGAGAACCGACAAGCCCGTTGCCGAGGTCCTGTTCTTCAGTCTCGAGGATGCACGCCAAGAAGTCCAAGGCCTCCTGTCGTATCCCGGCGCACGGTCGGTGCTCGAGGATCTCTATCTGTCTGCGCTGAGTCAGGCGATCGCCAAGTCGGGCGCTTTGAGTCAGTTCGTCCTCGGCTGTTTCCTGCTCACCGGCGGATACGTCGAGAGGGAGGTGCTGGAGAAGCGATTCGAGGCAAGGGCGGCCGTGGCCTTGGACGACGCTACAGCTCATTGCCATGAGGCGGCCGACGCGGACGATCCTTGGGAGGTTGCTCGGCTGGCCCTCGAGCTCGAGGAAATAGCGCGCGCCAACGGCCTGATCACGGAGGTGCCTGATACGGCAACCAACGCTCAACGAAAGCTCGCCGGGGAAACTGACGCCGACAAGGCAGCCGAGGGTGTCGACACGTTGCGCATCGCATCGCCAATCGTCTCCGACGCGGAGTCGTACCAGAACACCAGGAGAGCGGCCGATGCTCGCTCTGGATCGTCGGACCGCAAGGGAGCTTCCGACATCGCGGACGACGAATCGACTGAACAACTCCTGAGAGTCAGCCAGGCACCGGAGGTCTTTCTTCCCACCGGACAAGGCGGGAAGCTGGTAGTCACCCCCATCCCGTCCAAGTTCGCCACCTTTGGAGGCGAGGGGCTGGCTGCCATCGACAGCATGGCCAAACGGTGGGAGGTAGCCCAGCGAAAGGTCTCTGGAGAGCTCTTTCCCCTGTTTGCCGCAAACCAGCGGAGGGGTCTCCGCTCCGGTTTCGACCAAGGCGACGTGTCCCCCCATGCCGCTCTGTTCATCGGGGCGGGCCTATACCAGAGGCTTTACGAGCGGCGCTCGTCGCGGACACGACGGAGGTACGCCGTGTCACTTCTGGTAGACGCGTCGGCATCGATGCTCAGCCCTGGGAGGTCGCGAGGCGCAGGGACCTCGTGGGCGATGCCTGCCGCGCTACTCGGCGCGTGGACCATGGCCATGCTCTGCGACGAGCTCCAGATCGACTTCGAGGTGGCCCTGTTCAACCGAGGCTTCGCTGCCAGGCCTGACGACACCGAGGCCAGCTACCGCCGGGCGCGTTCCAGCGCCACCGCCGGGCTACGCCGAACCCAGGGCACAGCCGCCGACCGGCTCACATCCACCGTCAACCACTACACGGTCAAGCCCTTCGACCGCCGATGGCGCGACGCTCAGCAAGTCCTCGCTGGGCTGTTCTACACGGCGCACGAGCCGACAAAGGCCGCCGCCCTGGCTCGCCGAGACGCCCAGGCGGCTCCCCCGGTGTCACTGTTCGAGAAGGCGGCCAACGTCGACGAATTCAACGTCATTCACGCGGCCGAGCGAATGGCGAGACTAGGAGCCGACGTTCGGCTTCTGATGGTCCTTGCGGACGGGATGACCCGAGGCTCGGTTGAGAACCTCACGCGTTCGGTGGGCGCGGTGGAACAGTCGGGCACGACCGTGATCGGGATCGGCATCGGCGACCACACGGTCGACATCGCCTATGACCGACACGAGGTGGTGGAGAGACCCGACCAGTTGGCCAGGGCCATGATCGATGGAACGAGGAGCGCTCTGAGAAGGAGCCTCGCAATGTCCGGAATGGACACGTGGTGGATCAAGGCGTCCGGCTACAGAGAAAAGGAGACACAGATTGCCTGAGAGAGTCATGTTCGAGGATCCGACCGGAAACGGGCCCCCCATAGAGCTCGAGCGGTTCGAGGTCCCTGGGGACATCGAGGACAGCGAATTCCGCAAGCGGAAGATCCCGGAGGCCGACCCCCACTATGTGGACCTGGGCATGCTCTACAGGTTCGCCCAGATCGAGCAAGCTCGCAGATCGGGGGCACCCGGCCTGGTCCCACTTCACATCGCGGTCCGGGGGCACATGGGAACCGGCAAGGACCACGACATCGAGCAATTCGCCGCGGCGATGGGCCTCCCCTACTTCCGGATACCGCTGACCGGTGAGGTCCGCGACGTCACCCTCATCGGCTCCACCCGGCTCCACGGCGACGGAAAGGGCGGGACCGAGAGCCGCTGGGAGGATGGCGACATAACCAGGGCACTGAGAGGACCGTCGCTCCTCAACCTCTCGGAGCTGAACGCGGCGGGCGCCGAAACGCTCTTCGCATTGCACGGGCTGCTCGATCGATACTCAGCCTTGGATCTCCCGAATGGGGAGACCGTCGGACTTCGAGAGGATGTAAGGCTCTTCGGGACCATGAACCCCACCGACATCCGTGACTACGCAGGGACCCAGACCCTCAACAAGGCGTTCGCCGACCGCTGGGTGATCTGGGAGAAGAACTTCCCCGTCGAGGACCAGATCAAGGCAATGCTGGAGCGCCGGTATCCCGAGCTCGCCGACGTGTACGTGGAGGCCATCGCCCGTTTGACCACCGAGATCAACGCCTCATTCGAGGCTTCAGATTCGGGTGTCCGTGTCGAGACTCCTCTGTCCCTCCGATCCGTTCTCGACCGGATACCGGCCGGCCTACTGATCTTCGCCGAACGGGAGGACCCGCTCCGGAAGGCATGGGAGGAGTTCGTCCTGCCCCATGTCGATGCCTTCGACCGGGACCACTACGAGACTGTGTGGAACGCCGTCGTGAGGAGGGGCCCGTCCAAGAGGCCGTTCTGAGATCGGACGTGTAGGTTCGGATCATGCTCCTGACCGGTCTGCTCCTCGTCTCCGGGGTTCTCGTCGTAGTAATTCAGACTCCGGGGTATCGCCGTGGCGGCTTCGACGGCGCTTTTTGGAGACTCCCCCTTGCCGACCAGCTCGACCAGATCGGGGAGAAGAATCGCGAGTGGTGGTGGGTTGCCGGGTGGAGCGTCGTCGGCGTCGTCCTAATGACCGGGGGCCTCGTTTCGCTGGCTGCGCTTCTTGGAGAGGCCGGGGAGCCAGCCCTCTCGTTCTCCGGGGCCGGGGTTTACCTCGTGGCGATGGCCGCATGGATGTTTGGGCTGGCCGTGTCCTATGCCGCTATGTCAGAGGCGGCCAAACAGAAGAGGGCCACCGGAGAGACGCCTTCTTGGGTGGCTCCTCTGGGCAGCGCTGCCTATGTGTCCGAGGTTACGTGGGTGATCGCCGCCAATCTCGCCTACATCCTGGTGGGTGTCGCGGTTCTGGCAACCGGACTGTTGCCTTCGTGGGCTGGCTGGTCTGCGGTCGGAATCGGTGCTGGACTCGCCGTGCTGGTGGCTCTTACCCGGTACGCCTTCCCCCAGATGAGCGATCTTGCGCCCTTTGCCCTAGGAGTAGCAGCAATCCTCGAAGCTCTCTAGAGCCATTACCTTGTCCTCATGCCCTACGACCTGGGTAATCCCGAATTGGACGAGCTCGTTGCCAGGCTCATCGACGGCTCCGCCAGCAACGAGAACAAAGAACTGATCGCCGAGCTGATAACAACGGCTGTCAAGCTTCACCGTGACGGAGCATCACGGGGCGATCTCAAGCTCATCAACACCGCCCTCAAGGAGATGCGTTACTCGAACCTGGTCTTCTCTCGGCATCACGAGCCGAAGGTCACCATCTACGGCTCGGCGCGACTCGGAGATACAGACCCCAACTACCGGATGACCGTCGAGTTCGCCCGTCTGATCGTCGATCACGGATGGAGCGTCATCACCGGTGCCGGGCCCGGGATCATGGAAGCGGGCAATCGCGGGGCCGGGATCGAGAACTCGTACGGAGTCAACATCAGGCTCCCTTTCGAGGGACCGGCCAACAAGTACCTGGCTCCGGAGAGAACCGTCAATTTCAAGTACTTCTTCACTCGAAAGCTGGGATTCGTCAAGGAGTCACACGCCTTCGTGATCCTTCCTGGCGGATTTGGAACCCTCGACGAGGCGTTTGAGCTCCTGACCTTGATCCAGACAGGCAAGAGCGACATGCACCCCATCGTCCTGCTCGAGGCGGAGGGGACCGGATATTGGGAACCGATCCTCCAGTTCATGCGCGACGTCCAACTCGCAAATGGGATGATCTCCGAGTCTGATCTCTCGCTCTTCCTCCACACCACAGATGTGAACGAGGCAAGCGATCACATAACCCACTTCTACAGCTGTTATCACAGCCAGCGCTATGCCTCGGGAAGCCTGGTTCTTCGGCTCCGCCAGGCACCTTCGGACGAGCTGTTGGCTCGCCTCAACCAGGAATTCGCCGACATCGTCGTGACCGGGAAGATCGAGAGAACAGAGCCGACCACCGCAGAGATCGAGGATGATGACGCCCTCGACATGGATAGAATCAGCTTCGTCTTCGATCGACGCCACTTCGGGCGCCTCCGCCAGCTCATCGACACCCTCAACAACGAGGCCGGGCTGCCCGACACCACAAGCATTCCGCAGCCGATGACCGAGGAGCAGGCTGAAAGGCCCTGGTGAGGCCTCCCTCGCCTTGGAACTACCGCAGGAATAACTACTAAAATCGGCGGGTGCGCGACATCCTGTCTGACCTGGTAGCCGAGCAGCAGTTCCTCGACCAGTCCCTCCAACGCATTCCGATCAAGGTTTGGGACCTCGTGACCCCAAACAAGCCCTGGACGGTTCGGGACACCATCGCCCACCTAGCCGACTTCGAAGACCTAGGGGCAGATTCCATCGCCGGTGGTGAGAGGGTCCAGGAGTGGCAGAGCTCATCCGATCTCGAGGCGATGAAGAAGAAGGCGATTCAGCGAGGTCGAAAGATGCGTCCCCAGGACGTCATCGAATGGTGGCGGGGAGGCCGGGCCAAGGTCGTCGAGCCTCTGTCTCACATGAACGGGGACGACCGGATCGAGTGGATCGCGGGCGACATGAGCGCTCGGACTTTCGCAACATTCCGGTTGATGGAAACCTGGATGCACGGTCTCGACATCTACGCCACGCTCGGGCTCGAGGTCGAGGACACTCCCCGAATCCGGCACGTTTGCTGGCTGGGGTGGAAGACGCTCCCTTATGCCTTCAAGCAGGCCGGGGAGCACTATGAGCCGGTGCGTATCGAGGTGATCGGGCCGGGCTACGCGAAGTGGATATACGGCCCAGAGGACACCGACCAACTCATCAAGGGATCCGCGTCGGACTGGGCCCGCATCGCCGTGCAGCGCATAAAGCCGAAGGAGACCCGTTTGAAGGTCACCGGCGACTTCGCCGAGAAGGCGATTCAGGTAGCACGGGCATTCCTGTGAGCGCCATTCCCCACCTGGTGGGGATGGTTCACCTCGTTCCGCTCCCCGGCTCGCCGCGCTACGGCGGCTCGATGGACGTGGTCCTCGAGCGGGCAGTAGCCGACGCGGTTGTGCTGACCCAAGCCGGGTTTCCGGCTGTCATGATCGAGAATTTCGGCGACGCTCCCTTTCACGCTGGCCCTGTTCCTCCCGAGACCGTTGCCGCAATGACGCTCGCGGTCGGTGCTGTTGCAGATGCCACAAGCGCGACCCTTGGGGTGAACGTCCTGCGAAACGACGCTATGGCGGCACTAGGCATAGCCGCTGCGACCGGGGCGCGTTTCATCCGGGTCAACGTGCTCACCGGGCTCATGTACACCGACCAGGGTCCGATCGTGGGTGACGCCGCTGCGCTGTTACGCCGACGGGCCCTCCTAGCCCCCGACGTCGAGGTGTGGGCGGATGTAATGGTCAAGCATGCCACCGCGCCTCCAGGGCTGACCATCGCTCAAGCAGCTTCGGACATCCTCGAACGGGGCATGGCTGACGCTCTCATCGTCTCCGGCACCGGCACGGGAAGCGAGCCCGTTCAGGGTGATGTGATCGCGGTCCAATCGGCCGTGCCACCCGGCACCCGCCTCGTCATCGGATCTGGGGCCACCGTCGACAACCTGGGCCGGCTGTCGGAGTTGGCCGACTCGGTGATCGTCGGCTCCAGCCTCAAACGCGATAGCGACCCAACCGGGAATGTTGACCCCGACAAGGCTTCGCACTTTGTGAAAGTCGCCGAGGAGTTGGGGCTGACGTGAGCTCGGTCGCCCTCCGTAGTGAAGATGGCGTGACCTACCTGACATTGTCCCGTCCCGAGATCAGGAATGCGCTCACCGGAGCCGACATCCTGGAAGAACTGCTCGACGCCATCCACGACGCCGAGGAAGACACCGGGACCGCCGTGCTCGTCATCCAGGCCAAGGGACCGGCGTTCAGCGCCGGCGGGAATGTCAAAGACATAGAGGCCAAAACCGGGCTCTTCGAAGGGGGTCCCGCCCAGCTGGCCGAGAATTACCGAGATTCGATCCAACAACTGACCCGATTCATGGCGACTACCGACCTCGTCACGATCGCGGCCGTGGACGGTCCGGCCATCGGAGCCGGGTTCGACCTCGTTCTCGGATGTGATCTCAGGATCGGCACGCGCAACGCCCGGTTCGCCCATACGTTTCTCGAGATGGGACTACTCCCCGGAGATGGAGGGGCTTGGCTCCTGCCCCGTGTTGTCGGATGGCAGAGGGCTGCGGAGCTGGCGTTGACTTCCCGTTCGATTGGAGCGGCGGAGGCCGAGCGCTACGGGGTGCTCCTCGAGGTTGTACCGTCAGAGCAGCTGGAGGCACATGTCGCCGAACTGGCGAACACAATCGCAGCCAAACCTCGAGCCGCGCTCAGGCTGGCCAAACGGCTCCTGCGACACGCGCGGAGCATGGATCTCGACGCCTTCCTCGACATGACGGCGGCATTTCAGGGGCTGGCACACTCCACACCGGAACACGACGCCGCCGTCGCCGCGTATCTCTCGAAGCTCCGCAGCCAGGATTGAAGCCCGCTCAAGTCGATTGAGAGGTCGGCCGACATTGAGACTCACGACCTATGTATTGACCGCGTCTGGTGGTCAGACTCTTGTTGGTGGTGAGAGCATGAGGGAGATACCCCGTGACATTTTGATAGAGGTAATGGAGGACGTCATCGAGGACCTCCACGGGCACGTCCACCGCGTCTCGGACCTGGCCGTCGACCTCGGAACCGGACTCGGGCTCGGCGAGGACGACCTCGACCGTCTTGCCCTCGCCGGAGTCCTCCACGATGTCGGCAAGATCCACCTCGACCCAACGATTCTGGGCAAACCCGGCCCCTTGTCCGAGGACGAGTTCGAGCTCATGCGACGCCATCCCGAGCTCGGCTTCGCGATGACCCGCAACCGCCTGGACGCCAAAGTGGCCGAGGCGATCCTCTATCACCATGAGAGATTCGACGGTCGCGGTTATCCCTTCGGGCTGGCCGGGGAGGACATTCCGCTCCTCAGCCGGATCGTCCTGGTCTCCGACGCTTTCGACGCGATGACGTCGGATCGCGCCTACCAACCGGCCTTGCCCGTCGAATTCGCTGTGGAGGAGATACGGAAGCATGCCGGCTCCCAGTTCGACCCGGCTGTCGTGGAGGTGTTCCTCACCCTCGCAGAGATCGACCAACTCCCCCTGGCCGAGCTCTCTGCATAGTTTCTTGTCCTTCCCCCCTGATACCTTCTCAGGGTGGACTCCCTAACGGCATTCACCAACCCCACGAGGACCTGGTTCGAAGCATCGTTTGCCGAGCCCACTGAGGCTCAGAGCCTGGGTTGGCCTGCCATTGCCTCGGGTGACCACACGCTCATCCACGCGCCAACCGGGTCGGGGAAGACGCTCGCCGCTTTTCTCTGGACCCTCGACCGGATCCTCACCGAACCGATTCCGAACAAGAGCGAAAGGTGCCGCGTCCTGTATGTGTCGCCGCTGAAAGCCCTGGCCCACGATGTCGACCGCAATCTGAGAGCCCCACTAGCTGGGATTCGACACGCCGCCGAACGACTGGGGCACGATGCTCTGCCCGAGGTGAGAACGTTTCTCCGCACCGGCGACACCCCGGCTCAAGAACGGCGCCGCATGGGGAGGCAACCGCCCGACATACTGATGACCACCCCCGAGTCGCTGTACCTGATGCTCACGTCGGAAGTCCGGTCGGTGCTGACATCTGTCCGGTGGCTGATCGTTGACGAAGTACACGCCATCGCCGGGACCAAGCGGGGAGCTCACCTCGCCCTCTCACTGGAACGCCTCGAAGAGTTGACCACGCGGCCGCCCCAGCGGATCGGCTTGTCCGCCACTCAGAGGCCTCTCGAGACGATCGCGCGATTTCTCGGTGGAGGCGTCCTCGAGGGTGGCGACTGGCGCCAGAGGCCGGTGACCATCATCGACGCCGCCCGCGACCGGAGCCTGGACATCGAGATCGCCGTCCCGGTCGAGGACATGACCGCTCCCGCCGCGCCCGACCCCCTCGACCCGGAACGTCAGCCCACTCAGTCGGTGTGGCCGGCTATCTACCCGGAGCTCTTGAGGGAGATCCGCGATCACGACAGCACCATCGTCTTCGCCAACTCGAGACGCTTGGCCGAGCGCATCTGCGCCGAGGTGAACAACCTGGCAGGTGAGGAGATCGCCCGCTCCCACCATGGCTCGGTGGCGCGCGAACAGCGCCTCGAGATAGAGGAGGCTCTGAAGCGAGGCGAGCTCAAAGCAGTGGTAGCCACGTCGTCGCTGGAGCTGGGTATCGACATGGGTGCTGTAGACCTGGTCCTGCAAATTGAGGCGCCCACCTCTGTCGCATCCGGGCTGCAGCGCGTCGGTCGATCGGGCCACCACGTCGGCGGCACCTCGAAGGCAAGGATCTTCCCCAAGTACCGCGGAGACCTCCTTGTCTCAACAGTCGTCGTAGACGAGATGGTCAAAGGGAGGATCGAGAGCACCCGCGTTCCCGAAAACCCGATCGATGTTCTAGCCCAGCAGATAGTGGCTCACACCGTGGCGTCCGACACGACGGCGGACGCCTTGTTCGACATCTTCCGGAGGGCAGCACCATTCGCCGAACTCACTCGAGCGGTGTTCGACGAGACCCTCGACATGCTGGCGGGCCGCTACCCCTCCGACCTGTTCGCCGAGCTGCGGCCTCGTATCAACTGGGACCGCGCCACTGGTGCGCTGAGCGCCCGACCCGGAGCCCGCCAACTCGCCGTCACCAACTCCGGAACGATTCCAGACCGCGGTCTATACCGGGTGACCCTCCCCGACGGAAGCCGGGTCGGTGAGCTGGACGAGGAGATGGTGTACGAGTCCAGAGAGGGAGACACTTTCCTGCTCGGTTCCAGCGTGTGGCGCATCAACCAGATCACCCATGACAAGGTCGAGGTGACGCCTGCGCCCGGTGCCGCGGCTCCCCGGATGCCGTTCTGGAAGGGCGACACACTGGGCCGTCCTATCGAGACGGGGCGGGCCGTTGGCCGCTTCATACGCAAGATGTCGGGCCTGGAGCCTGCCCAGGCGCACGATGTGCTGCGAGAGGCCTACCACCTCGACGAGCTGGCCGCCCGAAACCTGGCCACCTACCTACAGGAGGAATCTGACACGACTGGCGTCTTGCCCACCGACCAGACGATCGTCGTCGAGAGGTTCACCGACGAGATCGGCGACTGGAGGATCGTTGTGCTCTCTCCGCTCGGAGCGCGAGTCCACGCTCCATGGGCAATGGCCCTTCGCCACATGTTCCGGGAGCGGTATGGCTCCGACGTCGACGCGATCTGGTCCGACGACGGGATCGCCTTTCGATTCCCCGACTCTGACGACCCTCCGGATTCATCCGACTTGCTCATCGACCCCGAGGACGTCGAGGAGATCCTCATTGAGCATTTGCCAGACACGGCGCTGTTCGCAGCCCGCTTCCGTGAAGCCGCGGGAAGGTCGCTCCTTCTCCCGAGACTGCGGCCAGGCAAGAGAACCCCGCTATGGCTTCAGAGGCGACGGTCGGCCGACCTGCTCGGCGTGGCCAGGCAGTTCGGATCCTTCCCCATACTCCTGGAGGTCTACCGGGAGATCCTCCAGGACGACTTCGATCTGGCTGCCCTGCGCGAGGTTCTCACCGAGATACGTTCGCGAAAGCTTCGAGTGGCGCAAGTCGACACGCAAGGCCCGAGCCCTTTCGCGTCATCCCTACTCTTCTCTTTCGTAGCGGCCTACCTCTACGAGGCCGACGCACCGCTCGCCGAAAGAAGAGCGGCCGCCCTCACCCTCGACCGGGATCTGCTGAGGGAACTGCTCGGAGAAGGCGAGCTGAGGGAGCTCATCGACCCCGAGGTCGTGGCCACAGTGGAGTTGGAGCTCCAGCACCTAACCGCGGGCCGTCGTGTCCGCAATGTCGACGGAGTCCACGACCTCCTGCGGGACCTGGGCCCGCTGTCTCAGAACGACATAGAGGTGAGAACCGAGGGAATGGACGTAGGCGAAGCGCTCCGTTCGCTCGAGAGCCAGAGACGTGTCGTCCGTGTGGTGATGGGTGCAGAGGAGCGCTTTGCCGCCATCGAAGACGTGTCGCGCCTCAGGGACGGGCTGGGCGTGCAACCTCCCCCGGGTATCCCCCAGGCATTCCTCGAACCGGTCGAGGACCCACTCGGGGACGTCGTCTCCCGCTATGCCCGGACCCGGGGACCTTTCACAGCATCCGGAGCAGCCGCCGCGCTACGACTTCCGTTGGGGGTTATCGAATCTGCGCTTTCTGCGATGGAAAGTCATGGCCGGGTGGTACAGGGGGCTTTCCGTACCGGTTCCGAAGGACGGGAATGGATCGATGCCAGCGTCCTCAAGCGTCTGAAACGTCGGACGCTGGCTGTGCTCAGGAGCGAGATCGAGCCGGTGGAGCCTTCCGCACTGGCGCGCTTTTCCGTCGCCTGGCACGGTTTGAGTAACGATCCACCCCGGGGGGCACATGCGATAGGAGACGCCGTTGCCATGCTCGCCGGGGCGTCGATTCCGGCTTCAGTGTTGGAGAGGGACGTTCTCGCCGCCCGCGTCAGCGAACCAGGAGCCTCCATCGACTCTCTGATGCTCGCCGGCGAAGTCGTCTGGATCGGCTCCGGCCCTCTCGGTCAGCGGGATGGTCGGGTGACCCTCTATCCCAGGACATCCCTCGGGTCGCTGTGGTTGGGGCCGGATCCCAATTCGGAGCTGTCCGAAGATGCCGCGGGCATAGAGGAGTTCCTTCGCGATCGCGGAGCCAGTTTCTTCACCGACATCTACCAAGGCGCAGGAGGAGGCGAGCCTGAGGCAAAGCTAGATGCGCTCTGGGACCTCGTGTGGGCGGGTCGTGTCACCAACGACACCTTCCAGCCTCTTCGCGCATTCACCGCTCGTCGCAAGCCATCCGGGTCCGGTCGGCGACCTATGAGCGCGAGGTTCCCTCCCCACTCGACGGGAAGGTGGTCGCTCACCGAGACCCTCCTTTCCGGCTCCGTTGACTCGACCGAGCGACACGCGGCATGGGCCGAAGTGCTGACAGGCCGCCACGGGGTCGTGACGAGGGCGACCGTTCTAGCTGAGGGCTATCCAGGCGGCTTCAGCGCCCTCTACCCGGTCTTCAGCCTCCTCGAGGAGACGGGGCGTCTTCGGCGCGGTTATTTCGTCGAAGGGCTGGGCGGGTCTCAGTTTGCCCTCCCAGGGGCGGTGGATCGGCTCCGCAATTCCAGAGGAGAAGATTTGGCGGTTCTCGCGGCCACTGATCCGGCCAATCCCTATGGAGCGGCTCTCCCCTGGCCCGGAGTCGAAACGGCTCGGCTCGCCCGCGATGCTGGGGCATACGTGCTCCTGTTCGGCGGACAGTTGATCGGTTACATCGACAAGGGACGCCGTGGCCTCACCCTATTCGACCCCGATCCCGAGCGGTTCGGCCTCGTATCGAAGGCCCTCGCAGACGTAGCGAGCCGGTACCGGCGGCTTACCTTGAAAACCGTCAACGGTGAGCCCGCATCATCTTCTCCGCTGGCCGCGCCCCTCTCGGAGTGGGGATTCACCAAGGCGCCCCGCGGGCTCACTTATCGCGGTTGATATCTATCGGGCCGGCTCGAGCTCGCGAACCCCCAGTCCCTCACTATGTCGGCGAGCGGCAGCAAGACTCATGACGACAATTGTGGCCGAGAGAACAAAGATGCCCACCCACTGCGTCGAGCCTGGAACCCGGTCAAAGGCCAACCAGTTCACAAATACCGCAGTCAGAGGAAAGGCGAGCTCGGCAAGGGTCGCACCCGACGCCGGCGTCGTGGCCAGACCCCTGTAGTACACCATGAGAGCCGCGAGCCCGGGCACCAGAGCCAGCAGTGCAAGCGCCCATAGGTCTGGCCCAGTGATCTGCATTGCAGTCGACACCTCTCCTTGGCCGACGATGATCAGGAAAGCTGTCGGCAGGCCTATGGCGAAGCGAATCGCCGTCAGCTCGTTGGGCGACACCTTTCTCGTCAAGTGACGCCCGAGCACTGTTCCCATGGCCCACAGTGCTGCGGCGCCGATGGCAAGCAGCGCCGGAGCGGCCTGACTGACCGATACGTTGAGGGGATCAGGGAACGAGATGAGCCACGCCCCACCAACCGCGAACAGGAAATATGAGGCATAGCGGGGCAAGAGCCGCTCACCCAGCAGCAGATATGCGCCGAGAACGGCTATCACCGGCTGGAGTTTCTGAAGCAGCAGAGGGGTGTTCGGGTCTCCGTAGGTGAACGCCTGTGTGAAGAGAATCGTGGCAACTGCCGATGCGCCGGCTCCGACGAATACCAGGGCAGCAACGTCCTTGAGGTCGAAAGAAGGGCGGCGGCGAACCACCTTTCTCAGCCAGGGAAGCGTCACGATCACCAGGATGATGTGCTCCCAAAAGACCACCTTTGCCGCGGGCATCTGAAAGGCCAATGCCCATCTGAATAGGGCGTCGGTACCCCAGAGCGCCGCACCCAGGGCGACGAGGAGAAACCCGGGGCCGATTCGACTCAGGGTTTGGTCAGCCTTCACGAGATTCCGGATCCTGATGCGCCCACGACACCACCATCAACCGGCACAACCGTCCCTGTCATCCACTCGGATGCATCCGACGCCAGAAAAGTGATCACACGGGCCACATCGCCCGGCTCGCCAACCCGTCCAAGTGGATGGATTCGAGCGGCCGCTTCCTCGTCTGCGAGCAACATGCCTGCAAGCCTGGTCCGGACCACCGCCGGCGCCACAGCATTGACTCGAATCTCGGGCGCCAGCTCGAAGGCGAGTTGCCGTGTCATGTGGATCAGGCCCGCTTTGGAGATGTTGTAGGCGCCGGTGATCGCACTCGGGCGAAGCCCGGCTATTGAGGCAACGTTTACCACGGAGCCACCGTTGTCGCCCATCCACTGGTGATACGCCGCCCTCACCCAGAGCAAAGGCGCTCTCATGTTCACCGCCCAGGTCTTGTCCAGAGCCCCCAAGTCGACCTCCATCAGGCCGCCTGCAGAAGGGTTGGTCCCGGCGTTGTTGACCAAGATGTCGCACGAACCAAAGCGCTCGAGCGTCGCCGCAATTGCCTCCTCGGCGGCTTCTTCCGAGTCCGCCCTCTTGTCGAGGGCGAGGATCCTCTCCTTGTCGACACCCGCCTCCGCCAATTCGCCGGCCGCCGCTTCAACGTTCTCCTTCTTGCGCGACGTGATCGTCACACCAAAAGCTCCGCTATTCGCCAACTCGAGCGCTGTGGCCAGCCCGATGCCACGGCTGGCACCGGTCACCACCGCGACTTTCCCTTCAACTGAGACTTTCATGACCCTCCTCGGGGCAGGCGACCGGTGCGCATGACGAATCCCGGCACCCTAATGTTGCGCGGGTGCGAATTCTCATCGCAACGACCGGGGTCCTTCCTGCCGCCCCGGTCGCAGACCTCTGCAGCCTGCTCGTCGGTGAAGACCCACAGGTCACGGTGATGACAGTCGTCCAGGTGCCCCGCTCGTTTCTCGAGTCGCTTGAGGACGAGGCACGCCGCTCGTTCCTGGACGATACCCCGGACGACAACGGCTCGGCCGAGGAGAAGGCCGCCCGCTACCTGGAGGAGCGAGGACAGCGTGCGGTTGACCCGATCTGTGCCTCACTGGCCGCCGAAGACATCGACTGTGAGATCAGATTCGTCGAAGGCGACGATCCGGCGCAAGCGATCATCGACACTGCCGCCGCGGTCGACGCCGAGATGGTGATCATGGGAGCGACGCGCCGGCTCTTCACCGAAGAGGCCTGGCGAAGCGTGTCGGCCCGGGTGATGCTCAACTCGCACCTGCCTGTGCTCCTCGTCCCCGGGTCGAGGATCGAAGACACCCAGGAAATGCCTCTGATCGAGCTCTGAGCGAGACTTCGGGTCAGCGAAGGTCGTTAACAGCGCGCGTTAACCCCGGCAATCATGGGTGAAGCCTGGAGTGACTCGGAGTGGCTCGCCTCCGGTCGAAACGACCGCGTAGATGACGTTTGGCTCGCCCTCCAACGTGTAGAGGACATGTCGTCCGTCGCTCGACCAACTTGGATTCGTTGCCGCCTGCGTGTGACTGGTGATGCGTGTCGGGTCTGAACCATCTGCGCTCATCACCCAGATCTGGTTGGTTCCGTCTCGGTCGCTCACAAATGCGATCCTCGATCCATCGGGTGACCACGACGGAAGAACATCGAAACCCGGATGGTTCGTGAGGTTCGTCTGCTCGTCGCCAGTGTTTGTCATAACGTAGACCTCGGCGTTGCCGTCCCTCCATGACAGAAACGCGATTTGAGCTCCGTCCGGCGACCACTGGGGTTTGGCATTCGGCTCGCTGACGGTCAGCTGAACCGCTCCATCCACTGGCCGCTCGACCGGGGCCACGAAAATCTGGACAAAGTCTGTCTCGTCGTGATGAGCCAAATCATCGTCATCGTCGACCACCCTGTCGAAGACAATGGTCGAGCCGTCCGGCGACCAGTCGGAGGATGACTCAAACTCGGGTCCGTCCGTGAGGTTCACAATCTGTGAGCCGTCGCTTGCCATCACGTACAAGTCGGCGAAGCCGCCTCGGATCGAGGTGAAGAGGATCTTGTCCCCACCTGGTGACCAGGACGGATTGACGTCATTTCCACCGCCATCAGTGAGTTGAGTCACTCCGTCGGCACTCAGTGAGAAGATCTCCCAGTCACCGTAGTGATCCAAGGAATAGACCAGCGCGTCACAACTCACGTCAGGGGGTATCGACCCGCCACAGCCAACAACCACCAAACCGAACAACAAGATGCCAAGAACCCGGGTCCGTCGCAGCTGGCCGCTCCTCACATACGGGATTCTGGCATCCCGAGGTCGTCACGGTCACCCCCCTGTCGTCACACTTAAGCTCGCATCATGATCCGCGTTGGCTCCATCGTTATCCGGGTCGATGACCTGGAGACACAGACGGCCTTTTGGCAGGAAGCGCTCGGGTCTAGCCCAACAGGGTTAAACCTCAGGTAGGTAGCGCCCTCTGAGGGCGCTACCTACCTGAGGTTTGCTACGACGGCCCCGAATCCGCGTCATCGACGTCGGAGGCTGAGCGCCCACCTAAACCTGTCACACCCGAGTCGTACCTTGTGACTCATGGACAGCATCCGTGATAAGCAATGCGACCACACGCCGGTCTGGGTGGGCCGTATCGCCGTGTCTGCCTGCGGAGACTGCGGAGTTGCGGAATGGTTCGGCGACACAGGACCGCTGGATCACTCCGAGGCGATGGCCGCCCTGTTCGGCAGCTACGACCTGATCGGGCCCCTGGATGCACTGGGAGCACCAGCCCAGTTTGTTCTCGCGTACGCACCTCCTTCGAAGGGGAAACGAAAGCGGCTCGACGCCCTGCCGCGAAGGGCGTGGTTGAGAGCCGGACCGCGTCTGTGGATGTGCCACGACGGATCGGTGTTGCTCCTCGCCACCGATCAGCGCATCCTCTATGAGAACCTCACCCGCGGGGCATGAATGAAAATGCTTGCGCCTTCATAGCCCCGGAAGCAGGCGTGTAAGGTCAGACATCCGTCACCTGTCCGCTATCGAAAGGAAGACCATGGGTGAAGAAGGTGTAGGCGCCCGCATCAAGGGCTCGATCTTGGGTGTCCTCAAGGGGGCCGGTGAGGTCGTATCCGGTGCGGCCGACGCTGCCAAAGAAGCCGTGGTAGGAACCCTCAAGGGCGCTGGTGACATCGCCGGCGCCGTCGCCTCCACCACTGGCGACGTGGTGAAGGGTGCCGTATCGGCTGTAGCCGAGGCGGGAACCGGAACCTTTGACGCCGTAAAAGGCGTCGTCCTCGGTGTAGTCCGGGGAGTCGGTGAAGTCGCCACCGTGACTGTCGGAACCGTCTCCGACATCGTGCGTGCCGCCGTCAAGGGAACCGCGGACGTCGGTGGAGACGTCACCAAGGCCGCCGGCGGGATTGCCGAAGGGATCATCACGGCAACCAAGGACACCGGCGTCGGCGTCACCGAAGGGGCCACGGCCCTGGGCAGGTCGGCGATCAAGGGCGTCAAGGACGTCGGTGGCGACGTCATCGGCGCTGCGTCCAGCACCGTTTCAGGTGCTATCAAGGGCGCCGAGTCCATCGGCGCTGACACGATGGGTGCGGTGAAGAGCACGGCCAAGGGACTCGTCACAGGTGCCGGAGACGTCGGTGCCGACATCATGGAGGTCACCAAAGGCGCCATCTCGGGAGCCATTGGAGGAGCCAAGGAGATCGGCCTGAACGTCGAGGATGCGGCTTCCGCAGCCGCTACGGGAGCGCTAGAAGCAGCGGAGTCGATCGGTGAGGCAGCCGTTCACGCAGTGCGTGACGTGGCGGCCAGCGGGGTCGACGGCGTAAAGGCCGTAGTGCGCGGCGACAAAGAGACCTGAGCCGACGACGATACAGATACGAAGGGCCGGGCCATTTGGCCCGGCTCTTCTCTTAGGCAGGGCTTTTCTCGAACTGAGTCGAGTACAACTCCGAATACAGGCCGCTGGCCTGGATCAGGTCCTCATGACGGCCTCGCTCGACGATCCTCCCCTCGTCGAGCACCAGGATCAGATCGGCAGACCTCACGGTCGAGAGTCGATGGGCGATCACAATCGATGTGCGGCCTTCCCGCACCGTTTCCAGCGCTTCCTGGATGAGGGCTTCTGCACGCGAATCCAGATGTGACGTGGCTTCGTCCAGGACGAGAATCCGGGGATCCTCGAGGAGGACTCTGGCAATGGCGATCCGTTGCTTCTCACCTCCCGACAGCCGGTAGCCGCGCTCCCCCACGACGGTCTCGTATCCGGCGGGGAGCTTCGAAATCATCTCGTGGATGTTCGCCGCGGTCGCGGCAACAACGAGTTCGTCCAGGGTCGCATCGGGACGCGCGTACCGCAGGTTTGCGGCAATCGTGTCGTGGAACAGATAGGTCTCCTGCGTGACGACGCCGACGGTCGAAGCGAGGTCTTTGAAACTGATGTCACGGACATCGTGACCGTCGATGAGCACTCGACCCGATGAGACGTCGTACAACCTGGGCAGGAGGTAGCTGATGGTCGTTTTGCCCGCTCCGGAAGGCCCCACCAAGGCGACCAGGTCTCCCGGCTCCGCCACGAAGCTCAAATCCTCGACGGCCCACTCTCGGGTCGACGCCGTGGCAACCGGCCCATCGTCGGTGGAGGCACGGTGCCAGCTGAACCTTTTAACCGCATCGAGGCCTTCGGCACCGCCTCCGTAACGGAATGAGACGTCGTCAAACTCGACACGGCCACGCGCAGGGAGCAGGTTCACGGGATGGGTGGGCGCCGGGACATCTGGCTCCAGGTCGAGCACCTCGAAGACTCGCTCGAACGACACCAGAGAGGTTGCGAACTCCACTCGTGAGTTGGAGAGGGCGGACAGCGGCCCGTACAGCTGAGTGAGCAACGTGGAGAACATCACGATCGTCCCCAAGGTGAGAAAACCGTTTATCACCATGTAGCCGCCCACCCAGAACACAGCTGCCGTGCCGATCGCCGAGACCAGACCGAGCGCGGCGAAGAAGCCTCGGCCGACCATTGCTCGCCTAACACCCAGGTCACGGACCATCGCCGCCTGTTCCGCGAAACGCTGCTGGGTCTCCTGCCACCGCCCAAAGAGCCTGACCAGAAGCGCACCGCTCACATTGAACGATTCCTGCAGGGTCGCCGACATCTTTGCCTCTTGTTCCATCTGCTCCTGTGTGACACGTCTCAAGACCTTGGCGACTCGCCTCGCCGGGTAGACGAACAGAGGAAGCGCAGCCACCGCGAGAAGAGTGAGACGCCATTCGGCTCGGAACATCACCACCAGGATCACAACGACAGAGATGAGGTTGGAGACGATCGTCACAAATGTGCCGGTTATCGCCTGCTGGGCCCCGACAACATCGGAGTTGAGGCGGTTCATCAGCTCACCCGTCTTGGTTGCGGTGAAGAAACGAAGCGACATCTTCTGGAGATGGGCAAAGAGCTCGCGACGCAGGTCGAAGATGATCCCCTCACCGACCCGGGAGGAAAACCAACGTTGAACCACTCCGACCAGGGCGTTGGCTAACGGCACCAGAATCATCCCGGCGCCGAGGATGGTCAGGAGCCTCAGGTCACCGGCAGGGAGAGCCTCGTCAATGAGCTGGCGGATGAGCAGCGCGGGAACCACCGAGAGACCTGAGATCACGACGATGGTCGCGAGCACCCCGGCGAGGCCCCTCTGGTAGGGCCGTCCGTAACTCCAGACTCTGCGGAGCAGGTCGCCATCTATATCAGGCCGGTCTTGCTCCTCGTCGTACCGGAGGTAGCTCCACCAGCCACCGGAATGGAATGTGATATGTCTCCTCGGTCCGGGTCGAGACTAGGAGGGCGTCGCGACTAGGTCGGCGAGGGGGAGGACGGCTGCAGCCATCTCCTCGAGAACCGTCGGCGGCACGTTTGGACGGCCATACAGCTCGTACCGATAAGGGGCGCCGAACCAGACGAGAGTCGTCCCTGTTGGCGCGGTCAATCGCCAGATGTGCCGCTCGCCGAGGGTCACGATCGCACACTGCTGTGTGGTTCTGTCCGCGAATCTCGCGCAGGAGATCTCGGTGTCGGGAAGCTCGACCTCCTCCGCCGTAACCGGGTCGATGAACACTCTGAGCACAGCCATCTGGGCAACGGACCGAGAGCGGGTGTAGGGCTCTGCCGACCAAATACCAAAAGCAGCGCTGGGCGACTCTGAGAGCTCTCCGCTGTTCTCGATGACGAGTTGGGACGAGATCCATCTCGCACCGGCCGGGACAGTGGCGGGAAAACTCACGTCCGGAAGGGCCAGGGCGATCTCCTCCCTGCTTGCCTGGATGAAGCGATCGCCTTCCCTGCGGGCGAACACTTCAGCGATCATCGCTTGGGGATCGTCGAGGCTGTTGTTGACTATCGAATCGTTAGACCACTGCAGGCCGGTGACCGGAATCAGAGCACTCACCGAGGGCTCGGTGGTCGAAGTGGTTGAGATCTTCGGCTCGTTTATCCAGTTCGAGCTGCGCCAGCCGATCGACTCGAGTGGCGCGGCGCCACAAGCTCCAACCACGACCACCGCCGCGGCCAGAAGAGCAACTCTTCGCGCCAATTTTCCTTCCATCCTGACAGACAACGACCCATCCAGCCGACCCGTTCCTGCGGGATCCACTGAGGGCGTCCCCATTCTCCCCTACTTATCCTGCGGATCGTGGAAGTGTCCTCGAGAATGAAGATCCTCGTTCTGAATGGGCCCAACCTCAACCTGCTGGGCACTCGCGAGCCGGAGATCTACGGACATGAGACGCTGGATGACCTCAACCGTCGCCTCGTGAGCTGGGCGGAGGAGCTCGGCGTAGGTGTCGAATCGATCCAAACCAACCACGAGGGCCAGCTCGTCGATCAGATCCAGCGCGAGGACATCGACGCCCTTGTCATCAACCCCGCCGCCTACAGCTACACCTCCCGGGCCATCCAAGACGCCATCGCCGCCGTCCGAACACCCACGGTCGAAGTTCACATCTCCAACATCAAGGCTAGGGAACCGTGGAGGGCCGACTCTCTCATCTCCTCGGTCGCCGACTACACAATCTTCGGACGAGGTCTGAGCGGCTACCGCGACGCCATGCGGCACTTGGTCAACGCCGCAAGGGTCCCTTTCGAAACCAAGGAATACGGGACGCACCCCGAGCAGGTCGGCGACCTGCGCGTGGCCGGCAACACTCTGGCTGTCCTGGTCCATGGGGGATTCTGGTTGGAAGAGTGGACCCGCGACACCGTCGAGTCGCTCGCGGTCGATCTCTCGATAAACGGGATCAGCACGTGGAACCTCGAGTACCGCCGGCTCGGTTCCGGTGGCGGATGGCCCGCATCCGCCGATGACGTGAGGGCAGCAATCGACCACACGCCCGCTTTAGGCGCCTGGAACCGGGTAGTCGTCATCGGCCACTCGGCCGGGGGCTATATGGCAATCTGGGCCGCCGAGGAGTCAGCGATGGCCATCGACCTTATTGTCGCCCTTGCCCCGATAACAGACCTTCGCCTGCACGCCGAATCAAGGAAGTACGCGGCGGGTGTCGCAACCGAGCTCATCGCCGACGGCGCTCCCGAGGTGATCGAGCCAGGCTCGGTGCCCCTGATCTTGGTTCACGGATCGAACGACGACCACGTTCCTGTTTCCCACTCTCTTCGGCTGGCGGAGGCAAGCAAAGCGGAATTGATCACCACGAACGAGGGCCATTTCGAGCTGCTCGACCCAGGTCGTCCGCACTGGCCTGAGGTGCGACGTCTCGCCTTCGCCTAGATTGGCCAGGAGCGAACCAGCCAAACCGCGCCCACCGCTGCGGCGACGACACCGGATCCCAGCATCAACCACCGAATCGACCTCGGCCCACCCCGGCGGGCGGCCACACCGAGAACCCAGGCGAAGCCAGACATCGCCGCTACCCCCGAAGCGAGGTAGGCGACCAGGTACAAGGCCGCCTCCTGCACCGGGAGGGCAAGCGCTGGAACCACACCAAACAGGTTGCCGGTTCCGGCGACCCCGTGGAGGATCCCGATTCCCATGGCGGCGTGCCTGTGGCCGTCCGGTGTGTCACCGTGCGCGTGGAGGTGGGCATGAGTTTCCTCGCTGTGGTCATGCTCGTGTGCGTGTATCTCGAGACGGCGTGCCCGTACAACGGCCCAGAATCCAACCCCGATCAGCAAGATCCCGACAGAGAACTCGGCCCACGCCGACCAGGCTTCAACATCGATGAATGACCGCAGCCAGAGCCCGAGGCCACCGATAGCGACGACACCAATGCCATGGCCAAGTCCCCAGTAGCTGCCGGTCTTCGCCGCCTGGCTCGGTCGTTCCAATGCAACGGGTGCGAGTGCGGCCAGATGATCCGGTCCGGAGAACACATGGAGGCCACCGGCGGCGAGACCGGTCAGTACGGCGATCACCCGGCAACGCTAGAACGCCCCCAGAGCAAAGGCTTTGCGCAACCATTAGAGTTTTTCCACAGGCAGCGGGCCACACCTCTCCTGGAGCCAATGCATGCGGCGGAGCCGACTTTCCTTCATATTCCCTTGGACCGCAATCGCCCTTCTGGCGATTGCCGGGTTCGCGGCATTTGGTGATCGGACAAGCTCCGCGCAACGCCAGGCGGCCGCGGCATCTGCCTCGGTGGGCCATGCCAGCGGGGCCTATGCCGGTCTCGCCTTTGCCTATCTCACCAACAGTGTCAGGCTCGCCGAACTCGCTACCAACGTCGACGAAGAGCTCGCTGCGGAGACCGCCGCGCTGCCCTTCCACCCCGGATCCCCACTCGTGGCATCAGACAACGAGGCCTCCGTGCCCCAGACCGAGCACTGGCTCTCCGAGGTCGAGGTGCGCACTCTTATCTCCCTCCACTTCGAACCACACGATGTGAACCGCGCCGTTCGCATCGCTTGGTGTGAGTCTCGCTTCGACCCGACATCGGTGAACCTCAGGACCGGGGGCATCGGACTGTTCCAGCATCTTCCGCAGTACTGGGAGGAGCGAGCCGCCAAGGCCGGCTTCCCCGGTGCCGATCCAACCGACCCCGAGGCTTCGGTCGCCGCGGCCGCATGGGCCGTGTATCACGAAGGTGGTTGGGACGTCTTCGCCTGTCGCGGCTGAAAGTCGTCCACTGCAACAACCACGAGGGCATGGATGTCAGCGAAAGTCCCTTGACTGGACCGTGTTGACACCGATCGGCTCGAAGTCTCGGGCAACGATGTTGGTTACCCCGTCGTAGTACTCCAGCCGGCCGTGAATCACCAATGCGGGGCTCTTGCGCACGACATGGCGATGTCGGGACCAGACATCCGGCAGGACCACGATATTCAGTTGACCCGTCTCGTCCTCGAGGTTCAGGAAGTAGACACCCTTTGCGGTACTTGGCCGCTGTCGATGGGTCACCACTCCAGCCACCTTCACTGCCGACTTGTTCCGTCGAGCTTCTAACACCTCTGACGCGGTCAAACAGTCGCCCATCTGATCCCTGACAAAGCTCATCGGATGCCGGTTGGAAACCGAAGTCGACCACAGATCCGCCCGATGCTCCTCCTCTTCGGTCATGACAGGAAGCCGGGGAGCGTGGACACCTGGGGACAGCGCCAGCCTCTCTGGATCGATCTCTGCGAGCGCACCGGCGGCCCACATGCCTTCGCGACGACCCAACCCCACCGATTCCAGAGCACCCGCCGCAGCCAGACCCTCCAACGACTCGACGGCGAGCCCGGTCCGGAAAGCGAGATCCTCAGGCGAGACGAACTCGCCGCCCAGTATCCGGGCCGCCTCGATTCGAGTCACCTCCCGCTCGCCCAGGTTTCTCACATACCTCAGGCCCATGCGCACTCCCACAGCGGGGCGGACGGGATCGTTGACATGACCCCTCCCCCGTCGCCACTTCTGACCGAGGTAGGTGACGATGTCGTCCGGATCGGCAGTTATCGGCTCGATGGTGCAGTCATGCCAGGAGACATTCACATCGGGACCCAGCACGACGACTCCATGGCGCTGTGAGTCCTGGACGAGGGTGTTGGGGCTGTAGAACCCCATCGGCTGCGCATTCAGCAGCCCGGCCAGGTACTCAGCCGGATAATGGAAACGCATCCAGGCAGACATGTAGACGATGTAGGCGAAGCTCACCGAGTGACTCTCTGGGAAACCAAAGCTGGAGAACCCCTGGAGCTTCTCCCATATCTCGTCGGCCGCTGCTCCCACGATCCCGTTGGCCGCCATCCCGGAGTAGACCTCGTCCCTGAGCCGCCCCATCGCCTGCTCCGACCTCTTGTGGGTCATCGCCTGCCGGAGCCGGTCGGCCTGCGAGCCGTTGAAGCCGGCGCAAACACGCGCCAGTTCCATGAGTTGCTCCTGGAAAATGGGAACACCTAGCGTCTTCTCCAGGATGCTCACCGTCGAAGGATGCGGATAGCGAATCGGCTCTTCACCGTTGCGTCTCCGCAGATAGGGGTGGACCGATTGCCCTTGTATCGGTCCGGGACGGATGAGGGCGACTTCGACCGCGAGGTCGTAGAAAGTCTTCGGTTTCATCTTGGGCAGAGTCGCCATTTGCGCCCGTGACTCGATCTGGAACAGCCCGACCGTGTCTGCCCTGGTGATCGACTCATAGATCGCAGGTTCCTGGGGGAGCCGGGCCAGGTCGATCTCGACACCGTGAGTGTCCTCGATCATGTCTGCCGTCAGGTGCAAGGCGTTGAGCATGCCCAGACCCAGCAGGTCGAACTTCACTATCCCGACCGCCGCCGAGTCGTCCTTGTCCCACTGGATGACCGTGCGGCCCTCCATTCGCCCCCACTCCAGGGGCACCACCTGCCATAAGGGACGATCCGCGATGACCATCCCCCCGGAGTGGATCCCCAGGTGGCGGGGGAAGCCATCGAGACGCCAGCAGATGTCATAGATCATCTCGGCAGTCATTCCTTCGGGGAGTGCCGCGTCTGAGCTCGCTAGCTGGGCAGGGTCCCGGGTGTCCACATACTTTGACAGCCCATCAACCTGGGCTTGGGTGAAACCAAAGGTCTTGGCAACGTCGCGCAGCACCGATCGGGCCCGATAGGTGATGACGTTCGCCACCATCGCGGCTCGCTCCCGCCCGTAACGGCGATAGCAATATTGGATGACCTCCTCGCGGCGGTCGGCTTCGAAGTCGACGTCGATGTCGGGCGGCCTGCCTCTCTCCTCGGAGAGGAACCGCTCGAAGGGAAGCTGAAGCCGTATGGGGTCTACCCTCGTGAGGCCGATGCAACGACATACCGCCGAGTCGGCACCGGATCCTCTGATCTGGCAATAGATGTCCTGGCTGCGTGCGAAGTCGACGAGGTCTTTGACCACGAGGAAGTAACCGGGAAACCCGAGTCTCTCAATGATGTCCAACTCATGTTCCAGACGCCGACGCGCTGCAGCATCGACTCCGTCGACCGATCCGGGGTACACCTCACGAGCCCCCTCCCAGGTGAGATGACGGAGATACTCCATCTCGTCCCGAAAGTGACCGGGCATGGGGAAGTCGGGAAGGCGAGGCGCTAAGAGGGCCAAGTCGAATGCAAGCCTCCGGCCCAGCTCCGCGGCTCGGCTCACCGCACCCGGATAGCGAGCAAATCGCGCGCTCATCTCCCGTGGATGCTTGAGAAAGCGCTCATCTGTGGCAGGGCGAAAGCCATCCGCTTCCTCGAGGGTGCGCCGGCCCCTTATGGCAGCCAGGACTTCGGAGAGGTAAGCGTCGCGTCGGTCGTGGTAGTGGACTTGGTTGGTGGCAACCGCCGACAGGCCCAGCCGGTGGGCCACCTCCCACATCAGGTCATTGCGACCGTCGTCCTCGGGCATACTGTGATGCCAGAGCTCGATGTGGAGGCGTGGTCCGAACAACTCACGTAGCCGGGATGCCTCCCTAATGGTGCCTCCAAGATCACCCGACTCGGCTGCTTTGGGGACAGCTCCATCTCGACATCCGGTCAGCGCATGGATGTCGCGGTTGGTGGCAGACACCGCAAGGTCATCCCACGAGTAGACGGGGTGGTCCTTCTCTCCTCTCATTTGTGCCCTCGTCACGAGATGAGACAGCGTCCTGTAGCCCGATGGCGAGCCTGCGAGCAACACCAGGTGATCGCTCTCCGGCAAGTCGGTCGGCTTGGTTCCGTGGGCCCGGACGCTCCGGCCTCTGCGGAGCCGGCCTTGACCACCCTTGACCCTGGCATGACGCTGCCGGTCCCATTCCTCGGCGGTGGCCACCGGATCGGCAGGGCCATCGGGGTTCGCTTCCAGTGATATCTCGACGCCGTATATGACCGGGAGCCCTGTCGATTTGGCTGCTTGCCACAACCGGGACGCCCCGTAGAAACCGTTGTGGTCGGTGACGGCCAACGCCTCGTAGCCAAGATCGATGGCCCGTTCCACCAGGTCCTCGGGATGAGACGCTCCGTCGAGGAAGGAGAAGTTGGTGTGGCAGTGAAGCTCGGCGTAGGTCAAGCCCTCACTATATCGAACATATGTTCGACATGCGGGGGCGCCGCGGTTG
>JAWWBL010000005.1:0-39284 GCA_033720975.1 Acidimicrobiia bacterium
ACGATGGCGAAGATCGTCCAGAGCCAACGCCAAACCTCATTGTCCACGTCGTTTCCTCCTTGTCCGGCAACGATGGCAGCGGCGAACACCGCGACCGTCCCTGCTCCGTAGAGAGCCAGGTCTCTTCGTGTGGCCCTCTCTCTTCTAGTCCTTCCGCTTGTGACATCTTCCCAGGCCGGCACCCGCCGTCCGCTCCGTTCCGCTGCCCAGCTCTCTGCGAAAGATGCTCGATTCCCGATGACTTGGTCGATGGACCGTCCTTCGGTGACAGCGTCGGCCAGATGAGCCTCCAACTCGGCCCTCATCTCGTCGACTTCGGCTCTCTTCAATCCGGCTTCCAGCCAATACTGCTCGACCTCAGCGACCACCCTATCCCGATCCAGCACTGTCACCTCCCTCGAGTACCGCGTCGACCGAGTCCCGAAACTCGTGCCATGCGCCCACCCACTGGGCGAGCGTCTTGCGCCCTCGCTCCGACATCCGGTAGTACTTGCGGGCCGGCCCCTCGGAGCTTTGCACCAGGTATCCCTCGATCAGGCCTTGCTTCTGCAGACGCGAGAGAACCGGGTAGATCGATCCCTCGCTGGCGAGGTCGAGGCCGCGTTCACCGAGTTTCTTGACCATCTCATATCCATACGACGGTTCGTCTTCGATGATGGACATCAGGCACATGTCCAGCACACCGTGAAGGAGCTGCGACGAGTGGCTCTGGGCAGATCTCTGCCTGGCGGCTCCGGGTACCATGCGTCACATAATACCTTGTCGTGCCCAAGAACACAATTCGGTGGAACTCTGTCCAGGGGTCTCAGTGGTAGCCCTGCAGTGGCGGATATGAGCCAAGTGCCGCAACCGCTTTTCTGTATTGGCGGCGAGCCTTCTTGCGACTCGATGCGATGGACACCATTCCTATCTTGCCGTGATCAGTGACCGCTCCCAGCAGATGAAAGACGAGCCCCTCCTGCGCCGTGGCGTGATAGTGCAGATCTTCGTAGACGGCCGCGTCGATCAATTCGGAAGGGGAGAGACCCCGGTATGCCTCGTCCACGAGGTTGTCGGTGGCGTAGTACGACCTCTTGTCCCCTGTAGGCGTGTAGAAATCGCCGGTCTCGGAGTCGTAGCGCCCGTCGGTGAGAAACTCGAGCATCAGATAGGGCAGCGTTGTCCCTCCTTTGCGAAGGTTGATCTCGATGGCGTAATGGCGCCAGCCAGCATCACTGGCGACCGAGACAAAGTCGACGCCAAACCGACCCAGCACGCCGTGCGACTTGAGTGCCTCGGCGACGGTGATCCCGGCCTCATGAAGGTCCCTTCTATAGGAGCGTCGGGCCGGGAAGGTGCAACCCAAGAACACTTGGTGGGTCTCTCCGGCCAGCACCTGATCATGTGTGGAGACGAGTTGTGTGGCGCCCAGGGGGTCAATTCTGAGTTGAACTGACGGCGACCGAAGGTCCTCGTGCTCAATGAGCACCTCTGCGATACCACCCATTTCTTCGAGCTTGGCTTCGTAGCTCTCCCAGTGCTCATCTGGAGCTGCGAACTCCATTTCTCTGGTCACAAGCTTCTCTGCCTCGGCCCGCGGGGAGGCTGTCCCATTGAGTGTGTCCAGAGCGACAATGGCGTTGCCCTCTCCGGAAAACCCCTCGTTCAGCTTGATCACCACCTTGCCCGTCTCGGGGTTCCGGCCGTGCAGCGAGACGATTGCTTCGATCAGGTCACCGCGGTCTCGAAGGTTCTCGAACCCGTCGGGGATGTCCAGACCAACACTTCGGAAGATGGCGCGGCTGTTGGACTTGCTGCCCAGATTCGCCAATGACGGGTCACACGCGTACATGGGTATGCCCAACTGGACGGCCAACGTCCTCTCCAGAGGCGAGCTGTTGAAGCAGGACATGTGCGCCGCCTCCGGATAGTCGATCGCCGCTTTGAGCTCGGCCAGCATTCTTGGATCAGACAGGATCTTCTCCGAGAGGGGGCGAAGAGAGGCATCTCCTGCTGCAAGCAGTTTGAGCCGGCGTCGGGCGTGCATCCCTGGAATCCCTGGAAGCAGATGCAGGTAATAGTCGACCACCGAAGGGTCGAGAGGGATCGATGTCACGTATACCAGCTGGGTCCGAGGCAGCCGAAGGAGCATGAGGAGGCAGAGCATTCTCTCCTCGTAGTGAATGACGCCTGGGATCTTCGCCAGCTCGCTCTCGGGCAGGCTCATCGATGGCACAACAACCACCGTTCGGGCGGCACGAGGGTCGGAGAACACATCCTTGTAGATGTCCGGGAAGTTGGCCTGGATCCTCGAAAACGCCCGGGCCTCTTCGGCGCTGCCTGGCTTCGGGGCGAGGGAGTCCATTGACGAAACCTCCATGGTCGTTTGGCCCTGCCCACCACCGCAAGCCGCTCCGGGCCACCGGCGGCCCAGGGTACGCGTTCAGTCGGTGAGAGGCGTCCAGAGAGTCGTGGTGGGATGGAACTGGCTCCAGGCGAACCAGAAGGCTTCGTGGGTGACGAGCTCGCCGCCACTCTCGTCGAAGATCCGCACCGAGTCGACAAGTCGAACCGTCAAGCCCTCGAATACCAATGACCCACCGGCCTCGGACAATGCGTCCTTGACCTGATTCACAGGGAAGGCGAGCGGAGTTCCGTCAGGGGAGATCACTCCCACCACCTTCTCTTGAACCGGCAACCTCGGATCGACATCCCCTACAGGGAATATCGGTCCGAATTCGTCACGGTCACCAAGAGGGTTGTCGTCGTAGAACCGCCCTATCCCGCCGTCTTCGGCAAGAATGAGCGTGTCGGGGTGTGCCGCCTTCCAATCGCCCCATGTGCTCGCCACCACCGAGACCTGCTCGAGAATCACACCTCGCCCTCCGAGAGGACCGGTGAGCGCGGTGCCAGTGAAGGTGTCGATGGCCGATCCGGTCGTCAGGTCGTACATCAGCTTGTTCGACCTCGAGAGAAGCCCCGACGTTCGCAGCACCACGCGGTCCACGCCCTCGACGTTGTCTGTGAAATATGCCTGCGCCGACCCGCACAGAGTGCAGTAGGGGATCCCAAGCCCTCTGCCCCCGAGCGTCAGGTTCACCATCTCGTGGACCTCCATCTGATGGATGGGCAGGGCCAGTGCCTTGCCGTTGACCACAACACCAAAGACGATGCGGTCGTCGTCGTACCAGGAGCCGCCCAAGGCGTCGGTCGTGCCCGGGTTGTCGAGGGACGGAATGCAGCTGCACGGCCCATTGTCACCCAAGGGGCGATCGTCGGCGAACACACCTCCCCAAGTGATGAGCCGCCAGTCGACGCCGTGGTCCTCGGCGAAAAACGGGTCCCATCGCTGGTCGACGGATGTGTAGATCTGCCTTTTGATGTCCGCATAGCCATCCCAGGCCGGAAGGTCCCATGCGATCAGGTGATTGAAAGCCCAGACGAAGCCGAGCTCGGAAGGATCAGGCTGTGCGCCGGTCAGACGTGAGAACGCCAGCTCCAGCTCACCGCCCGTTCCCGCTCCCTGATAGAACCGCATCAGGTCTGCCAGGACCCACCCGGCTCGCGGATCGTCGCCGTTCGCGATCGTCGAAAGGCCCAGTGTGTTGAAGCTGGTAGAGAAGACCGATGCCGCCATGTCAGCCAGAGCCGTTTCGACGGTGGCATCCACGGGGCCGTCCGGCACCGAGGGGGGCGGAGGGAACGAGGTGGGGGCTGCTGGTTCGGTTGTGGGCGTCGCCGGTTCGCTCGAAGGTGTAGACCCAGGGGTCACCTCGGGGGCAACGACCGGGGTGGCACATGCGGCTACCACCAGAAGCGCTGCGCGCGCCCAAGATCTCATCCGATCAGAAAGTACCCGCGCTGGGGTCTATCCCCTGTAAAGCGCTGGCGCTGCGGTCGAGCCTCACCGCCAGGGCCGCCGTTATCGCCGCCGCGCCTACATGCCAGAGTCCGTGCCATTGCCAGAGGGAACTCGGCGAGCACAAGGGACCGCCAGTAGCGCCAAGTCGGCCCAGGATGGCGATAGCTCCGAGAGCCCCGAGGAGAGCGATCGTCCCCTGAGAACGATCAGCCGTAACCACTCTCACCACCGCTAGGGCTGCCAGCGCAACTGCCACAGGGTCCGCGATCGGCGGCACGACAGCGAAGACCACTCCGATGACGGCGAGGCCGGGGAGACGGCTCATCGGCTCAAATCTCGTGCCCAGCGAGGCGATCATGAGCAGCAGCCAGGCGAGAGTGACGTCATGAGCCCACTCCGAGAGCGGGATCGCGGGTCCATGGAAAATGAAGGAACCGATACCGGTGGCCACCAATGCCGCGGCAATCCAACGCAGTCGTGTCTCGCGGAATATCACAGCCCCCGCGATCATGAATGCGATAGTCGTCAGCGAGTTGACGGGTTGGCCCAGAAATGGGTGGGTGAACAGTTCGCAGTCGGCGGCGGCGCCCATGTCGGGGCGAATTCCCGGCTAGAAGGGCTTGTTACCCAAGCCGACCACCAGCGAGCTAGCCCGCTCGCCGACCTCGCCTTGAGGTGTCAGTTGGGCCCTTCCGGTCCCGCCTTCGGGGACCTCGATTTGAACGACCAAGGCTTTGCCGGCGACCGCCGTCCCCGCCAGTGTCTGGACAATCCCCTTCCACGTGCCCATGTCCGCGTCCGTCTCCAGCGACGCGGTTCCAGTTGTCAGGAGGATCCCGTCGTCACCGAGTATGCGCACCGGCCCTTCGTACTCGTCCGCCATCACCCTTTCCTCTTCAGAAGTGGTCTCACCTGGCTGCGTAGGACGATCTCACGCCGATAGGAGCGTTCCAACTCCTCGAGCCTCTGCTCGATGTCGTCTTCCATCCCGTCGAGCTTGTCGCGAAGGCGCTCTACTCGCTTCTTGAGCTTTCGGTTCTCCTCCTGAAGCTCGAGCACCCGCTTCACTCCTTCCAGATTCAGCCCCTGACTGGTGAGCTCAGCGATGAGTTGAAGTCGCTCGATGTCCTCTTGGGAGTAGCGCCGAGTTCCCCCTGGTGTCCGATAGGGGTCAACAAGACCCTTTCGCTCGTAGATCCGGAGAGTCTGGGGATGCATTCCCGCCAGTTCCGCCGCAACGGAAATCACGAACACGGCTTTGGAAGTATCTGTCATGGCGCTGCCTCCTCAATCATCTCAGATGGGCCCTCGGATCGTCGGTTTCGTGGGCAGCTAGTTCTTCCAGAAGCTTCTTCTCTTCTTTCGAGACCTTGGTAGGCACGGCAACTTGCACGGTCACGAGTAGATCCCCGGCCCGGCCCCGTTCGGGACGGATTCCGTGGCCCTTCACCCGGAAGGTCTTGCCGCTTGGTGTCCCGGCGGGGATCCTCACCTTCACGCCGCCGTTCAATGTTGGAACGTCGATCTTGGTGCCCAAAGTGGCTTCGGTGAACGTGATGGGGACGGTCAGGGTCAGGTTGTCGCCGGCTCGCCCAAACATCCTGCTTGGGGCCACCCGCACCCGGACCAAGAGATCACCGGCCGGACCGCCGAAGGGGCCGGGCGCTCCCTTCCCCCGCAGGCGGAGTGTGGTGCCGTCCTTTACACCAGCGGGCACACGCAACTTGATGTCTCGAGTGCGTGTCTCGGACCCTGATCCACCGCATACTCGGCAGGGTGTCTCGATGAGCTGTCCCGCGCCGCGACACTGGGGGCAGGGTTGGGAAACGGAGAAGAACCCTTGGTTCTGGGCGACCATTCCGCGGCCACCGCACGTCGGACAGGTGGTGACCGAGGTGCCGGGCTCCGCGCCCCGGCCCGAGCAGTGGGAGCACTGAGTCGCACCGCGCACCCTCACCGAGGTAGTGACACCCTGGGCAGCGTCTTGGAAGCTGATCGACAGGTCGGCCTGGAGGTCGCCGCCTCGCTGGGGACCGGTCCTCGAGGAGCCAAACCCGAACAGATCACCGAGCCCACCGAACCCACCGAGAAGGTCCGAGAGGTCTTCGACGCGCACTTGCTGGCCGAATCCTCCTCCGCCGAACCCCTGGAAACCGCCGCTTGCTGCCACTCTCCGGACCTGGTCGTACTCTTTTCGCTCTTCTGGGTCGGAGAGCGTGGCGTACGCCTCGGAGATCTCCTTGAAACGGTCCTCAGCCTGTGAGTCACCCGGATTCGCATCCGGGTGGTTCTTTTGGGCGAGGGCGCGGTAGGCCTTCTTTATCTCGTCCTGGGAAGCGTCGGAAGACACCCCGAGGGTCTTGTAGAAGTCCTTCTCTATCCAATCTCTGTTCATGATCGGGTTTCGAGTGTGACCAGGGCCGCCCTGAGCACCTTGCCATTGAGCCTGTAACCCCGTCTCAACTCGCCTGTCACCACCAGCTCGCCGTCACCGCTCGGGGCTCCCGCCGGCTCGTGGATGTTGGGGTCGAACACCTCGTCGATCGTGGGTATCACCTCGAGCCCGACGTCCTTGAGAGCCTTCAGAAGCTGTTCGCGTGTGTTGATCATGCCGGAGTAGAGCTGCTGCTCTCCATCGGTGGTGGGCTCGGTGGCCAACGCAGCATCGAACGTGTCCAAGACCGGCAGGAGGCCGGCTACCACTCTTTCGGCTGCCCGGTCGAGAATCGCCGCCTGTTCGCGCATGGTGCGCTTGCGGTAGTTGTCGAAGTCCGCAGCGACCCGTTTCAGGTCGTCGAGATATGTCGTGGCCTCGGTCCTGGCAATGGACAGCTCCGAGAGCAGCATCTCGATCGCCTGCTCCGGCGCGTCGGGAAGCTCGAGCCCTAGGGAATGGGGATCATGCCCGCCGGCGGGCTGCTCGGCGGGCAAGGAGCTGTCACCGTCGCTCTGGACGCGAGGATCGCTGGTCTCGGAGTCAGTGTGCTCACTCATCCTCGTCAACGATCTCGGCTTCGACCACGTCGTCATCGGCCGCGCCTGTGCTTGCCTCGCCCTCCGCGCTTTGAGACTCGGCAGCTTCTTGGTAGAGCCTGGTGGCCATCGCCTGGCTGGCGGTGAGGAGCTCTTCCATCTTGGCGCGAATCGCCTCCGTACCAGCTTCCTCGTCGGCCAGGACCTCGTTCAGGGCTTCGACCGCACCGTTGACGGACTCCTTCTCGTCGTCCGTCATCTGGTCTCCCTGCTCTTCCAAGAGCTTGTCGGTCTGATGTATGAGCTGATCGGCCTGGTTTCGGGTCTCGACTGCTTCTCGCCTCTTGGCGTCCTCCTCTGCGTACGCCTCGGCATCCTTGATCATGCGATCGATGTCATCCTGCGCGAGCGCGGTACCTCCGGTGATGGTCATCTTCTGTTCCTTGGACGTGGCCAGGTCTTTGGCGTGGACGTGCACGATGCCGTTGGCATCGATGTCGAAGGTGACCTCGATCTGAGGCACCCCCATCGGTGCGGGTGGGATACCCGTCAGCCTGAACTTGCCGAGACTGTTGTTGTCGGCGGCCATGGTCCGCTCTCCCTGCAACACGTGGATCTCCACCTCGGGTTGGTTGTTCTCCGCAGTCGTGAAGATCTCCGAACGCTTGGTCGGGATGGTCGTGTTGCGCTCGATCATGCGCGTCATGACCCCGCCTTTGGTCTCGATTCCGAGGGTGAGAGGCGTGACGTCGAGGAGCAGGACGTCTTTGACGTCGCCCTTCAGGACGCCGGCCTGGATAGCCGCTCCGGCCGCAACGACCTCATCTGGGTTCACACCCTTGTGCGGCTCTTTCCCCGTCAGCTCCTGAACGAGCTCTTGAACCGCCGGCATGCGCGTCGAGCCGCCGACCATCACGACGTGGTCGATCTCACCCACTGAGATCGCGGCATCCTTGATCGCCTGCTCGAAAGGCTTCTTGGTGCGCTCCAGGAGATCCTCGGTGAGCTTCTGGAACTCGGACCGGCTCAGTTTCTGCTGAAGATGTAGCGGTCCCGCATCAGTGGCCGTGATGAAGGGAAGGTTGACCTCCGTCTCGGCGACCGTGGACAACTCGATCTTCGCCTTCTCGGCAGCCTCCTTGAGACGCTGGAGTGCCATCCGGTCCTTGCTGAGGTCCACACCATGATCGTTCTTGAACCCCTTCACCAGCCAGTCGATGATTGCCTCGTCCCAGTCGTCTCCACCCAGACGGGTGTCGCCGGACGTCGACTTGACCTCGAACACCCCGTCACCTATCTCGAGGACGGAGACATCGAACGTCCCACCACCGAGGTCGAAAACGAGGATCGTTTGATCGGTCTCCTTGTCGAGGCCGTATGCCAGCGAGGAAGCAGTCGGCTCGTTGATGATTCGCAGGACGTTGAGGCCAGCGATCTGACCGGATTCCTTGGTCGCCTGGCGCTGGGCGTCGTTGAAGTAAGCGGGGACGGTGATGACCGCGTCGTTGACAGCTTCGCCGAGATAGGCCTCTGCGTCGCGCTTGAGCTTCATGAGTATGCGCGCCGAGATCTCTTGGGCTGTGTACGACTTGCCGTCGACGTCAATGGACCAGTCGGTCCCCATATGACGTTTCACGGAGCGGACCGTGTGGTCGGGATTGGTGATTGCCTGTCGTTTGGCTACTTCGCCGACCAGGACCTCACCGTCTTTGAAGGACACAATCGAGGGGGTGGTGCGATTGCCTTCGGCGTTGGCGATCACCGTGGGCTCCCCGCCCTCGAGGACGGCGATGACGCTGTTCGTAGTGCCAAGGTCGATGCCTACGGCGCGTGACATGTTTGAAACCTCCGGTTCGAGTTTGAGTCGACCCGAATTCTACAACTTGAGTCGGGTTTTGTCACATTTTATCAGTAGAGACTGTGATTTGCCCGCTCAGGACGAAAGAGACTTTATGTATTCGACGAGATCGCCGACCTCTTGCTCACTGAGCTGGTCGGCGTAGAACGCGGGCATCACAGGTTGGTACCCGGTCACGACCTGGGAGTCGGGATCGACGATCGAATTGAACAAGTAGGTGTCATCGGCCGTCACGAAGCCTCCGCCCTCAACCGGGCGGCTGGAACCCGCCAAGCCCTTCCAAGTAGGCCCCGTTGTGCCGAGTGTCCCATCGACCGTGTGGCATTGCAGGCACCCTTGGGCTTCGGCAAGCACCTCACCCCTGGCGGCCGCCTCGGCGTCGAATGAGATCGGGGCCGAAGCGTCCGGTGTCGAGCCTCCCGGCGACTCGCCGGCGAACAAAAACAAACCCAGCCCGAGAAGCATCACCACACCAAGTGCGAGTACGGCCTCAACCCACTGCCTCATGTGATGAACCGTATACGACGGCCCAGGGAAATCTGGTCCATGCGCCTTTCGGAAGCGAAGAATCAGGGCAAGGGGAGGGTCCTCTTCATCATGAGACCAGCGGAACTTCCTGCGATTGCGGGACTTTCGTCCCTAATGGGCTAGAGCTTCGCCGAGCATCATTCGGTCAGGCGCTCTCATGGGCAGACGGTCCTGTCCGAGCGTGAGTCCGTATTAGAGGGAGTATGAGATGGACGGGTTTTGGCACAGGGCATGGCAGTTTGCACTGCTGTTCGCAGTGATCGCCATGCTGGCGGCCTCCATAGTGATCCAGGGTCAGACGGTCACTGCCGACGAGGTGCGCGACATCGTGGCCGCTCAAGGGGGAGGTGGTGGAGTTTCGGACCCGGTGTGGCCTGCAGACCGCAGCGTGCGGCCGCAACTGACTCCCGTGGCCGATCTTTCGGCCGCACCGTCTGGTGAAGCTCATGTCTCCATGGCGCCGGATGTCGTACCACCGATCGAACGCTCGGAGCAGGCCGTTTGGGATGTTCACCTCGAGTCGATCGAGGGCGCCTGCCCACTCGATCCCGCCAACGGGATAACCACCGAGATGTGGGGCTTCAGGATCATGGGTGAGAACGAAGTGATCTGCGGGTCCCCCGGTCCCGTGCTCCGAGGCAGGGTTGGTGATGTTGTCAACATCACGCTCACTAACAACGAGGCCAACACGCATCCACACAACATCGACTTCCATGCCGTGACCGGCCAGGGAGGCGGTGCCGCCGATCTCACAGTCAATCCGGGGGAATCGGCCACCATCCAGGTCCGCCTGCTCTACCCGGGCGCTTTCATGTACCACTGCGCATTTGGCGACGTGCCCGTACACATCGCTCACGGCATGTACGGGATGTTCATCGTCGATCCGGAGGTTCCCCTCCACGAGGTCGATCACGAGTGGGCAATCATGCAAAGCGAGTGGTACGTGGGCGAGCCGGGCGTCAGCGGGGAGGCTGCCTTCGATGCCGATGCCTTGTTCGACGAGGAGCCCAGGTTCGTCACGTTCAATGGTCGAACCGATGCCCTAACCGGCGACAACGCGCTGCGGATGAGCGTCGGCGAGCGCGCTCGGATCTACTTCGTCAATGAAGGGCTCAACTTGGATTCCAACTTCCACCCGATTGGCTCGCATTGGGACCTCGTGTATCCAGAGGGTGCGACTCACCCGGCGAATCGCGTGATCCGTGGTTCGCAGTCCACCCTCGTCGTAGCGGGTGGCGGAACCGTTGTCGAGTTGGACGCCCTCGTGCCGTCGACCGTGATCCTCGTCGATCACGCCCTAGTCAGGACGTTCTATAAGGGAGCCATCGGGCTGATCGTTATCACCGGTGACTCCGACTCAGAGATCTTTGGTGCCGGTGACGGCTCGCCACCAGCCGAGGGTGAGGGCCCCGCCCAAGGACCCGATGCGGTCCGGGGCCAGGAGCTGTTCACACAGACATGTGCGGCTTGCCACGGCCCAAACGCTGAGGGTGTGGATGGGCTGGGCCCGGCGCTGGTCGATAACAGCTTCGTCGCCGGGTTGAGCGACGAGGATCTGATTGGATTCTTGATCTCTGGCCGCGCGATTGATGACCCGGACAACACGACGGGGATTGCCATGCCGGCAAGGGGAGGCAACCCCACCCTGAGCGACGACGACCTTGCCGACATCGCCGCTTTCCTCAGGGACATCAGCTAACTCGTCGATCTTGCTCGGTTGCCCGCCCCGCCAGGGGCGATCGAGCAGTCTCTTCGAGGCTTTGGGCTCGAGATGCGGAGCGGCCGGCGCGTGCGGTTGTTTCATGTCATCATGCGTTGGGCAGCTAGGTCTAGACAGGGCCAATTGCATTCCGGCATAAACGCCGGGTCCCGGACATTTCCATATCCGTGACAAAGAGGAGGAGTCATGACTGAGGTGGATTACGCGTTGCTCGCCCTGAGAGTGTGGGCCGGGGTCGTGATGCTCGCCCATGGGATCAACCACGGGCGCAGTCTCGAGGGAACTGCGAACTGGTTTGAGAAGAAGGGTTGGAGGGCCCCGCGACTGAACGCCATGTTGTCCTCGGCTAGTGAGGTGGCGGTTGGCCTGGGTCTGATCGTGGGTCTGCTGACATCGATAGCCGCCGCTGCGCTGGCGGCCACCATGGTTGCCGCTTTTTGGACTGTGCATCGATTCAGCGGTTTCTTCGTGTTCCGACGCCCCGATGAGGGTTACGAGTATGTGGCGACACTCGCCGTCGTGGCATTTGCGGTGGCAGTCATTGGCCCGGGAGGGATCTCCCTCGATGCGGTGTTCGGGCTGGACGAAAGCCTTACAGGCCCAACCGGTGCCCTGATCTTCGCCGGAGGCTTGTTGGCCGGCGTCGGCCAGGTGGCAGCTCTCTGGAGAAAGCCCGCCCCGGCCGCAGACTGACCCGATGGCCGGCTTTGATCTCCCCGACCTGCCCGAAACCTTTCAGGACACCCGGGACCATCTTCATCAGATCGCCTTCTATGCGCTGGGTCCAGTCAGGCACAAGTCCGAGGGCAGGATGGGCCTCATCCATCATGAGGGAGGCTTTGGCACGCCCGAATTCGATGGGAAGGCCCTCCATGTCGAAGGAGACAGGCTCGTAGTCACCGATGACCAGGGCTCTCAGGCGCATACCTTCACGACGCTTCGGGAGGCCGTCGAGTTTCTCGGTCATGAGTACGAGGATGAGTGGTTCCCGGACTTCCATGATCCCCTCGATCCTCTCCATCCCGACGAGAGCCTGGATATAGACCCGGAGTCGACACGCGTCCTCGGGCAGTGGTTCGCATATGCCTGGGTGCTACTCAACGAGCTCCGAACCCACGGCACTGAAGAGGATGAAGCGTCGGAGGTTCAACTATGGCCGGAGCATTTCGATGCCGCGATCGAGATGGGCTCACATGAGGCGGGGGCCCGGGCCAGCTACGGGGCCTCGCCGGGGGACGAGGCTCATCCCGAGCCCTACTTGTACGTCTCGGCGTGGGGAGAGATCGATCGCACCAACCCCTATTGGAATGATCGTTCGTTCAATGGATCAAGCCTTTCGTATGAGGCGTTGCGGCTCGCTAACGATCCAGTCGCGACGGGACTCGACTTCCTCCTAGAGGGGTACCGCATTCTGCGAACAGACACATGATCGGTCGGTGGGTCAGGCTCCAGCGACGGCGGCCAATTCGTCCACCATTCCCGACGCCGAGGCCATGATCTGGGATATGGCGCGGTCATAGTCGGCTTCGGTCCCTCCGAAAGGGTCAGGGATCTCGTCATCGTCGGTGCTCTTGTCGTACGTGCGGAAGAGACGCACCTTCGCCCGCGCTTCGAGAGTTGGAGCGATCTCTTGCAGATCCCGGAGATTGGCCCGGTCCATGGCGACGACGATGTCGAATCTGCCGAAGTCTGCGGGGATGACCCGACGCGCCCTGCCCTCGACCACCAATCCCCGCCTGGCCGCGGCGTCAGCGACTGCAGGACTCGGAGGATCCCCAACGTTCCAGCCCCCGGTACCGGCGGAGTCCACGACGATATCGAGCCCCGCCGCCGCGGCTTCCGCCTTGATTGCTGCCGCCGCCGCTGGAGATCGGCAGATGTTGCCGGCACAAACGGCCAGCACGGCAAGGCTCATGCGGGGGAGGCCAGGCGCTGTTTTGCGATCTCGATGTACTCGGGCTCGGTGTCGAACCCCACATAGTGCCGCTCCAGGTTGGAAGCGGCCACAGCGGTAGTGCCTGAACCGACGAAGGGATCCAACACGAGGTCACCCTTGTACGTGTAGAGCTGTATGAGCCGCTTTGGTAGCTCGATCGGGAAGGGAGCGGGGTGACCCACTCTGGTGGCCCGCTCGGCAGGGATCTCCCACACGTCGATCGTCGCCTCGAGAAACTCGTCGGTTCCGATTGTGGCTTCGCTGGGCAGGCCTTCGCTCTCGCGCCGTGCCCGAGAGCGGGCCCGATCAAAGCGTCCCTTGGACGCGATGATCACTCTCTCGGTCACATCCCGAAGCACCGGGTTCTGTGGCGATCGGTACGAGCCCCAGGCGCAGCTGCCCCCGGCACCCTTGGCCTTCTGCCAGATCACCTCGCCACGAAGGAGCATGCCCAGGTCGTTTTGCAGGATCCCGATCACATCGGCTGACAGAGACCGGTAGGGCTTTCGGCCGAGATTGGCTACGTTCACCGCTATCCTCCCGCCGGGCTCGAGCTTGGATGCGCATACCGAGAACACCTCGTGCAGCATCTCCATGTATTCGACATAACTTGCTGGAACGTGTCCCGATCCCATGTCGCTCTCGTACTCCTTGCCGGCGAAGTACGGGGGTGACGTGACCACCAATGCGACCGATCGGTCTGCAACCTGGTCGTCGGTCATGTCCCGGGCATCTCCGACAAACAGGCGATCCCTCACTGTCGGGAGTGACACCCTTTCGTCCTTGGAGAGGCTTGGAGGCGCAAAGCGGGCATAGAAGTCCGAGGAGTCGTGAGACTCCCGTTTCCCCGAGCCAAATTCGGACGTAGCCGTCGCCTGCCTAGCCATGCCTGGCGGTGAAGTTACCGGCCCGACACACAGCTTTGACGGCACGACTTCAATGGGGCCCATGCCGGTTGAGATTGCCGACGACAGGCCGCGGGTGGAAATCGAGCTCGAAGACGGTTCCGTCGCCACGCTCAGCCCGGTAGTCCCGGACGACCTCGCGCTGTTCGAGGAAGGACTCGACAAGCTGTCAGTCGAGAGTCGATTCACCCGGTTCGGTCAGGGGATCGCCCACCTCACCAGGGCCGAGCTCGACTATCTGACCGATGTGGATCAGCGCTCGCATGTCGCCTGGGGAGCGTTGGTCGACGGTGAGATCGCCGGAGCAGGCCGATATGTGGCCAGAGAGGACGGGTGCTCGGAGGTGGCGTTGACCGTCATCGACGAGTACCAGCATCGGGGGCTGGGGTCTGTTCTGCTCGGTGCTCTGGTGGCAGTGGCCGTGGCCGACGGAGTCGAGGAGCTGTGCTTCGAAGTGGTTCCGGGGAACGTTGCGGTGGAGCACCTTCTCGATGGAGTCGATTTGCGACCAGACGATTCGGGCAGCCTCATCGAGGGTCGCGTCAGGGTGTCAGACTTGCCGGAGAGTCCGCGGGCGGACGAGTTGGTCGCAGTGATGAATGCTTGCCGCGGTCAGGGAGCCTGGCGCCCTAGCGCGTAGGTGAGCATTTCTTCACGGGTAGCTCCCGATCCCTCTCGCCACGCCGCGTCGAAGTCCTCTTCGCGCAAATCGGCCCGCAGCTGGGAGATCGAGGATGACAAGCGCTCTTCGTCGTGCGCCGACACCCTGCCGCCCGACTTCTGCGCCAGGGCATCCGAGGCGCCCAACAGGACGACCGCTCGATGTGAATCGCCTCTTGCCTGAGCCAGCCAGGCCATCCGTCTCAGCCCGTTGGCGACGCCGGTTGCGTTGTTCAAGTCCTCGTAGCCGGTGATGCCCTTGCCAAGGTGGCTCAACGCAGCTTTCAGGTCACCCTGACCAGTCATGAGTTCGCCCATGAAGGTGTGCACAAGGGCAGTGCAGTTCTGATCTCCGATGCGCATGTGGACCGGGAGGGCCTCCTCGAACAACTCGCGGGCTTCCTCGAAGCGGCCTTCCATCGTGGCGAGGATCCCCAGCCTGCTGGCGCAATGGGGCCCTATCCAGCGATCCGTGGAGCTGTCCACCAGATCCCTGCTCTGTACGATCAGTCGACGAGCGTCTCGGAGCCTCCCTTTGAAGGCCATCGTGTGACCGAGCACGAAACCGAGCCATGCTGCGGTCAAGCGATCTTTCAATCCGAGGAGTTCTTCGACAGACCGCTCCATCTCGAGGATTCCGTTGACGTCACCTGCGAAGAAAAGGGCCTGGCCATATAGGAACTTCGTGTAAGACGTGGCCCAAGTATCTCCGGCCGCTTCGAAACCATCCATCGCGGCCTTGGCGAGATCGGGATCCAGGCCTATCTCGCCGAGACCCGCTCTGACCCACGCGAGATCGATAGGAGTTCCCAGACGCTCCACGATGTCCAGGGCGTCAGTGAACAGTGGAGCCACGTCGTCCGGCCTTACCCGCATCACTTCGATCAGAGCTACCCCGTAAACGAGCCGAGCCCGCAGCAGGGGATCTGACTCCGGCGTCGCTCCATACACCTTCCAGAACCACCTCAGAGCCTCGGGCCAGTAGCCCCTCAGCCACCAAAACCATCCCATGGCGGCAGTGATCCTGAGCGCAAGGGAGTCCTCCTTGTCGAGGCACCAGTCGATGGCGGCCCTCACGTTGTCGTGCTCAGCCTCCAGCCTCAACAGCCACTCTTCTTGGTCAGTTCCTCTCAGGCCGGCCCGGCCCTCCTCAGCGAGAACAGCGAAGTAGTCGGCGTGTCTGACGTAGGACTCGTAGCCGTTGGAAGCCGCCGCCAGTTTTGCAGCTGCATACTGTCTCACCGGCTCGAGGAGCCGGTATCTCCGCCCCGAACCGAGATCAGAGACCTCGACTAGTGATTGGTCGACGAGGTGGTCTAGAGACTCCAGCACGTCCAATTCGTCATTGCCCGAAATCGCCACCGCGGCGCCCAGATCCCACCCCCCAGCGAAGACTGCGAGGCAGGCGAAGACCTCGCGATCAGATTCCGAGAGGAGGTCATAGCTCCAGTCGATCGCTGCCTCCAGCGTGGAGTGCCTGCCTTTGCCGCGACGCGACGCGACCACCCGGAGTTGGTTGTCGAGTCGGCCCAGTATCTCCGATGGTGCCAGCAGATTGATCCGTGAAGCTGCCAGTTCGATGGCGAGGGGGAGACCGTCGAGCTGTCTGGTTATGCCCGCCACGGCGTCTGCCGTCTCGTCGTCGAGCACGAAGCCTGGTCGGACACTCGCCGCCCGCTCCACAAACAGTCGAATGGCCTCGGATTCCTTGTCGGACCCCTCCTCCGCCAAACCAAGCGGTGGGACGGGGTATGCAGCTTCTCCAGGGACGCCGAGGAGGCCTCTGCTCGTGGCCAAGACCCGGACTGCAGGGCAACGGGTCACTATCTGTTCGACGATCGCCGATGTTTGTTCGAGAACGTGTTCGCAATTGTCGAGCACGAGCAAGAGCGTCTTGTCCTGGAGATAGTCACATAAGACATCGAGCAGCCCTCGATCACCGTAGGTCTCGATCTCACGAACTCCGAACGGAGCGGCCACATGACCAACCACCAGATCGGCATCGGCAATTGAGGCGAGGCCTACAAACCAGGCCCCGTCTGGGTAGATGCCGAGCACATCCCTCGCCACCCGTGTAGCCAGCCTGGTCTTGCCGGTTCCTCCCACTCCGGTGAGTGTTACGAGGCGTCGATTGGAAAGGAGTTCGCTCACTTCGTCGACCTCGTTCTCGCGCCCGATGAAGGAGGTCAGCTCGATCGGGAGATTGTTGGGCTGGGCGTCGAGGCTCCTCAGTGGTGAGAACTCCCTTTTGGCGCCGGGGTAGAGAAGCTGATGGATGTGCTCGGGGTTGGGGATGTCCCTCAGCCGGTGCATGCCCAGGTCCAGGAACTGGAGGTCTTGGTCGGCGAGAACCTCCTTGGTCACGTTCGAGACCAGGATCTGGCCTCCGTTTCCGGCGCCGAGCAGCCGCGCAGCTCGGTTCAAGGCAGCTCCGAAATAGTCCCCATCCCGTTCGTCGGCCTCGCCGGTGTGGAGAGCCATCCTCACTTTCAGGCTCCCGATCCCCTCCAGTCTCTCCGACTGAAAGGCTGCCTGAGCCGCCACCGCAGCCGCAGCCGCACTTTGTGCACGGGCGAAGACGGCATAGATGCCGTCACCGGTGCTCTTGACCACATGGCCTTCGTGTGCGGAGACGGTCTTCTTCAACAAACCGTCGTGGCGTTTGAGCGCGGCGCGCATCTCGGCCGGGTGCTCCGCCCACAGCCGCGTTGATCCCTCGATGTCGGTGAAGAGGAAAGTGACTGTTCCGCTGGGCAACTCGGCGATGAGTGACTCCTTTGAGACGAATCTACGCCGAGCGACAATGTTGTTAGGGGGCCTCTTCTTCGACGAGCTCGAGTGACGCAGAGTTGACGCAATAGCGGAGCCCGGTCGGATTTGGTCCGTCATCGAAGACGTGTCCGAGATGACCGCCGCAGTTGGCGCACTTGATCTCGGTGCGGACCATGCCGAAGCTCCGGTCTTCTTCCTCATCGACCATGTCAGCGTCGATCGGCTGATAGAAACTTGGCCATCCGGAACCGGAGTCGTATTTCGTGTCGCTCGCGAACAACTTCTCCCCACACCCGGCGCACCGGTAGGTTCCCTGCTCCTTCGAGTCCCAGTACTTCCCCGTGAAGGCCCGTTCGGTGGCCCCCTCTCGGAGAACTCGATACTGGTCAGGATCGAGCTTCGCTCTCCACTCGGACTCGGTCTGTGGCATGTCGGTCATTGTTGGTCTCCATTCAACCCGAGTTGGGCGACAAGGCGATCGATGAACACCACTTGGGCCGGGTTTAGCTTCGCTCGCGCCTGTTCGGGCCTCATCCACTCGACTCTGTCGATCTCGGGGTATTGCCGTCCGTACATCGTGAATGTGCCTGGGACGAGGTTAAGAGGATCGAAATCCTGGTCGAGGGCCCAGGCAACCACGGTCTTCCGGGAGCGGAGAGTCGTCTCGCCGAGCGGCAACCAGCCATTGCGGCCCACCTGCCAGCCGGTCTCCTCCTCGAACTCCCTTGCCGCAGCAGCCTCGTCGGATTCTCCCTTCTCGACCAAACCTTTGACTATCGACCATGCGCCGATGTCCTTGTTCGCGAAGAACGGCCCTCCGGGGTGGGCGAGCATGACCTCGATTCGGTCTGTGGTGCGGTAGGGGAGAAGACCCGCGGATCTCACGAGACGCGACATTACGCTGGCCGCGTGACCGTATTGGCCACCCATCCTCTCACCGCTCAGGCCGTTGCTTCCCCTGCATCGGACCTTCAACTGGGCCGGTCAGAGCCGCTCGGAGTCGGCCTGAAGCGGGTCGCGATGGAGCAGCTCGAGTCGGCGGCTCGAGGCTTTTTCGACAGCGATACCGATTTCGGGACCGCAGTTCACGAGGCACGCAAGGCGATCAAGCGGGTTCGGGCTCTGATCCGGCTGATCGAAAGTGAGCTGGAGGGCAAGGTGTTCACCTTCGAGAACCGTTCCCTGCGAGACACCGCCCGGCTCATCAGCGAGGTCCGTTCGGCACGTGCGGTCGCAGAGGCAGCTCGCTCCATGAGAGACTTGTATGGGGATCTGCTCGCTGTGGGAACATTCGAGGAGCTCGTGGTGAGACTCGACCATCGTCGCGGTGTGGCGGAGCTACAGGCTCTCGAAGATCCACGCCTTGTGGGCAGGGTGGTGAGAAGCCTCGAGCGCGCCTACAACCGGTATTCGTCGTGGCCCACCGACAATGAGGCCCGGGCTGCTTATGGAATCGGGGTTCGTGACGGTTTTCCGTCCATTGGCCCCGGCCTCGCCTCGACCTACGGCAAAGGGCGTCGAGCGATGGTTCAGGCCTACACCTCCCGCAATGCTTCCGACTTCCACGAGTGGCGCAAGAGAGTCAAGGACTTCCGTCACCAGATGGAATTCCTCGCGCCTCTATGGCCTGAAGTCGTGGTCGGGATCGCGATGACTGGCGACCGCCTCGGCTTGGTGCTAGGAGAGGACCATGATCTCGCCGAGCTCATGGGGCTGTTGGGCTCCCGGCCTGATCTCTGCGCGAACCCCAGAGAACGGTCATTGCTCGCCGCGCTGGCACAACAAAGACGCTCCGAGCTTCAGCTGGCAGCTGAGATTCTGGGCAGGCGTATCTATGCGGAGAAGCCTGGTGCCATGACCAGAAGGTTCTCCGAATACTGGGAGAGTCGGCAACTGGCATTGTCCAGGGAGCCGGACACACTCGTCATCTACTGAGGACACGGCAGGAATCGGACAACTCCGGGGGTTGTTCAACCTGGGGCAAGCCTTTCGAGCGAGGACCCATTGATGACAGACCGAGGACGAGTGCGAGTCGAGCCGACCGAGAAGCGGGTTCGAGTCATGTTGGGTGGGGAATTCGTCGCAGACACGACGGAGGCGCTGATGGTCTGGGAGGTCCCCCACTACCCGACCTACTACTTCCCTGAGCACGACGTACGCACCGACCTGCTCGTTGAGACAGGTGAGAAGCGCAACAGCCCGAGCAGGGGTGATGCCACCCAATACATAGTCAAGACCGCTCGGGCCGAGGGTGCCGCATACGCCCATCACGATTCGGCGATAGCCGAGATTCGCGGCCATTACGCCTTCGTGTGGAAGACCATGGATCACTGGTTCGAAGAGGACGAGGAGGTCTACGTGCACCCCCGGGACCCCTATTCGCGCGTGGACATCGTCGACTCCAGCCGCCGGGTAAGGGTGGAGGTGAGCGGTGTGACCGTCGCCGACACCACGAACGCGGCATTTCTCTTCGAGACGGGCTTGCCCGCCCGCTACTACATCCCCAAGACCGACGTGCGGATGGAACTGCTCACTCCGACTGATACGTCGACAGCGTGCCCCTACAAGGGAACAGCCCGCTACTGGAGCGTCGAAGCCGACGGGGAAGCTCATCAGGACCTGGCTTGGGCATACGACACCCCCCTTCCTGAGTCGCAGAAGATCGCCGGCCTGATCAGTTTTTACAACGAGAAGGTGGACATCTACCTGGACGAGGAGCTGCAGGACAGGCCGGACACGGTCTTCTCCTGAGCAGGATCTACTGCGGGGCGCAGTTGCACCTCTGATCCGAATCCGGGTTGGGGCTGATCCTGACACGCAGTTGGCTGTGCGTCAGGACGATCGCCCCGGGCTGGCTGGGATCTCCCACGATGCCGATGATCCTCTCGGCGAGCTGAGCGTTGTTGAACGGGACATTTCCCACGGCGACCACTGAGAAGCGCGCTGCTTCAGAATCGTAAGTCACGCTGGGCTCGAGCCCCAGGATGAGCAACGCCTGCTCGATTGCCGCCGTCGCCAACGGAACCTGTTCATCGGTCAGGGGACCGGCGGGCGTTCCTCCCGATCCGGGGATGGATACCACCGTCGATGGTGAGGCAGGAGAGATCGAGTCATCGGCGGAGGGGTTATTGGGATCAGCTGTCCTCGGAACGCACGCCGAAACCGTCGCGACCACCACACAGAAACCGATGATTGCCCTCATCTCTCACCGACGGTTGCCGGTCCTCTCGGCGAGAGATTACCCGTCCGGCCCGTATCGACCTATGGCGCAGCGTCAACGAAGACCTGAATCGCCCCCGAATAGCTCGACACCCAGACCTCTCTCGTCGCAATGTCGTAGGTGATTCCGATCGGGTTGGGCCAGGTGCGGTGCTCTTCGATCTCGACCATGTCCTCCGTTCGCACCTTGCTCATCGTCGCCGAGTTGTAGTTGACGACGTACAAAGCAGTTCCGTCGTCGCTGATGGCGAGACTGCGCGGGGCGGCTCCTGTGGCCACTTTCCCCACGACCGTGCCCGAGGCCAAATCCACCTTGGCCAACCTTCCTTCCCCATTCAGGGAGACGTAGAGGAATCGACCGTCGGGGCTCAGAACCAGGTGACGAGGGGAACTGCCAACATTCTCGATGGTCGTCACGGAGTGGTCATTCAGGTCGATGACGGCGACGTCCCGAGAGCCCATCACCGCCACGTAGGCAGTCGACGAGTCGGGCGTGATTGCCAGCCCGCGAGGATGGCGGCCAACGTCGATGCGGGTGATCTCCTCGCTCGAGGAGATGTCGACCACGGAGACGTCGAAGCCGCACCAGTTGGACACCAGGAGCAACCGGTCGTCGGGGCTGACGGCGAGGAACTTGGGCACAGGCCCGACGCGTATGGCCTGGTCCACCTGGAGGGCCTGGGTGTCGATCCTGTAGACGAAGCTGTCGGGCCAATCCCCCCTGTTGCACCCGTCTCCGGCTGCGGTACTCAGCCCTCCGCCGTACATCCGGTAATTGGAGACGAATGCAATCCTTCCGTCGGAGTTAAAGGCGGCCTCGACCGGAGACCCCCGGTACTCGCCCTCGAAATCGGTGTGCCCATACTCGCTCGGCACGATGTTGTCCGGGATAGTCGCCACCAGCTCGTAGGAGCGGTCATACACCGTGATGGTGTGCTGGTACATCATGTTCTGAGCGAAGAAGAGTCCGCGCTGGGAAGACACGATGGATTTCGGGGAAATGTCGCCAGTAATCGTTGCCACCTCGGTCAGTGTTCTGTCGGCGGCCGAGAGGCCATCGGGTGGCACGAGGGTGGTGGTGGTCGTCGTTGGGGGGAGCGTCGTACTCGTGGTCGTCGTTGGGGGGAGCGTCGTACTCGTGGTTGTCGGCGGGGGACTGGTGGAGGTCACGATGCGATCGGCCGCGGATGCGACTGGTGTGGTCGGAGCTGGCGCAGCAGTGCAGGCCGCCAGCAGGAGTGCCAAGGCCGCGACCGTGTGACGGAGAGCCGCCACGGCTGGTGAACGGCTACGCCTCGTCCCAATCCTCCGGTGGAGGCTTTGCCTCAGTTTCGACTCGCGCAACGTACGCGGCCGCTTCGCTGCGCCTGCTCATGCCGAGCTTCGCCAGAAGATTGGACACGTAGTTCTTCACGGTCTTCTCCGCTAGGAACATCTCCGTAGCTATCTCCTTGTTGGTCTTGCCCTCGGCGATTCTGTGGACGATCTCACGCTCCTGCGGACTGAGGCGGGACAACAGCGGGTCGTCTTTGGGACCCTCCCGCAATCTCTCGAAGAGGGCCGCGGTCATCTCAGCGTCGAGAAGCGACTCGCCGCCACCGACTCGTCGGATGCTCTCGATCAGGTCTGTTCCCTTGACACGTTTCAGGACGTAACCGGCGGCGCCGGCGAGTATCGCCGACATGAGGGCCTCCTCGTCGGCGAACGAGGTCAACATCAACACGTTTACATCGGGGAACCGCTGCCGTATGTCCCGGCACGCCTCGACTCCGCTTCCGTCCGGGAGCCTGACATCGAGCACCACGACATCGGGCTCGTCATAACCGACGCGGCGAATCCCCTCCTCGACCGAACCCGCTTCGCCGACAACTTCCATGTCGTCTTGGGAATCGATCATCGCTTTGATGCCGGTCCTCACCACCTCATGGTCGTCGATCAGGACGATGCGAAGTTTGTCCATTTCGGTCACGATACAGCCAGTTATCGTCGACTCCGTATGTCCGAAGCGATGAGGGTGGAGCGGCTCGGTGGCCTCATCGACGCCGCCGCCGCCGTGGTGGCCGAGGTGGACCTCGACGAGGTGCTGCGTCGTCTCGTGTCCGAAGCAAGGCGGGCCACTGGTGCTCGATACGCAGCCCTCGGTGTTCTCGGATCCCATGGAGTCCTAACCGATTTCATACACGAAGGTCTGACTCCGGAGGAGGTGGCTGCCATAGGGACACCGCCACAGGGAAGGGGGCTTCTGGGGACCGTGGTGAGGGAAGCAAGATCGATTGTTGTCAATGATCTCGGTGCACATGTCGACTCGTTCGGGTTTCCACCAGGGCACCCGGCGATGAAGTCCTTTCTGGGCGTGCCCGTGCGGGCGGGTCGGTCGGTTTTCGGGAATTTGTATCTGACCGAGAAAGAGGGCGGGTTCACCGAGACCGACGTTGCATTGGTCGAAGCACTTGCCCTCATCGCAGGTTCGGCGGTGAACACCGCGCGACTCCGCGACCGGCTGGCGCAGATGGAGATCGTTGAAGACCGCGACCGGATAGCCCGTGACCTGCACGATTCGATCATTCAGGACTTGTTCGCGATCGGTCTGAGCCTCCAGGGCCTTTCGGAGCGAACGGAGGACGAAGTCACCACCGCAATGCTCGACGATGCAGTGGACCGGTTGGATGACGCGGTCGAGGCCCTGCGACGCTACATCTACGAGCTGAAAACCTCGGATGAGCTTCGCCGCGGCTTCTCCGATCGTATGACGGATCTCGTAGATCGGCTCAGCGGCCCCTATCCGACCATCGTGGAGTTGTCCCTAGACCCTGGTGTCGACCGCCTCGACGCCCGAACCGCGGAGGAAGCTCTCAAACTGCTCACTGAGGCTCTCTCCAACGCCTTGCGACACGCACAAGCCTCGAAGGTGTCGGTATCGGCTGTCGTTGCCGGCGAACATGTGGTTTTGACGGTGGCCGACGATGGCCGCGGATTCGACCCGCAGACCGTTGAGAAGGGCATGGGCCTGGTCAACATGGCCGAGCGAGCGCGCCATCTGGGAGGAGAGATGAGGATCGACTCGGACGGGAAAGGAACCTCGCTCGAGATCTCGATCTCGTTCAGTTGAGGTCGGCGTCGGTCAGCGCAGCTGCCAGCCGGTCCAGCCAATTCCGAACCGTGGCTTCGGCGAAGCGTCCCAGCACAGCCCGGTCGGCGAGCTTCCCGATGGGGCCCAGAGGCGGCTCGTAAGTCCCCTCAAAGGCGATCCTCGTGGTGTCCTTACCCACGTGGGCCAGCAGAAGATTCGCCTTCAGGCTTGGAAAGAGGAGGCCGGCATTGGTGGCAGTCCAAGTCACCGGGTAGTTGATCCCTGTGCGGTGGATCTCGGCAGTGCCTATCACAAGGTCGACCTCTTTTGCGAACCCGTCCTGCCACGGTCCCACCTTGGAGTGCAGGCTCTCTCCCTCGCGGTATGCCACGTCGGCCATGTCCGCAAGTCTGTTCTTGACCCTGTCCAGCCGCGCCTCGACCTCTGGAACCGGCAGTTGGACATGGGTGAAGTAGTGGACGAACACGCCTAGAGCCTTCCTGGCCTGGTCCTGGTGGAGAAAGCTCCGGAGGCGGCCATTCCACTCAATTCCTCGATCTCGACGGCCACGATGTGGGGGAACGAGGCCAGAGGCTGTATCCCCCCGCGGGACAAAGGCGAGCCGAGAGCCCTTTGGTATTTTCGGAGGAGCTTCTCCACGGTGAGCCGGGCCGTCTCCGGATCATCTGTGATGGCGGCTGTCCCTTTCACGATCACACTCCTCCAGTCGCCGCCGTCCTCGTCGAAGATCGAGGCTTCGATCGAGACTGTCGGGTTCTTCTCAATTGCTGAGAAACGCTTGCCCGGCTTGGTTCTGAAGAGGATCCGGTTCCCGTCGACAACGAACGACATTGGAGTCACGTACGGCTCACCGTCGGATATGACCCCGATGTGCGCAACTGCGACCTCTTCCAGCAGTCGGCGCGCCTGTTGTTCGCTGAGTGGTTCCATGTCTATCCGTTGCGCGAGTCCGACATTGCCCAGAGGACATCCTTGATCGAGACCATTCCCAGGACTGTTCCCTCCTCGTCCACGATGGGGAGGTGGCGGTAACCAGTAGCCAGCATCCAATCGGCGGCGTCCTCAACGCTCATATCCGGCCCGAAGGTGTCGGGGAGGGAGGTCATCCAGTCGGAGACCGGGTCTCTGTCGAAGTCCGAGTAGCTGGCGGCGGCTTTGAGAATGTCCCGCTCGGTCAGGATGCCTTCCAGGGCTCCGTCGACCTCGACGGCCACCGATCCGACCCCGGTCTCCTGCATCAGCTCTGCCGTCTTGCGCAGGCTTTCGGTGGGGCCGACCGCGACCACCGAGCCTCCCACGAGTTCATTTATGGTCATGTTGTCTCCTCCGTTCTTGCCATTGTTTCATGCTGCTGTGTTCGACTGGCATGGACCGAAGTCCCTTGCCGGTAGGACTTCGGTTACAACGTCGTCCCTCAGAACCGGCCTACCGGTGCCTATTCCGTCCCAGACATAGGGGAGCGGAGACTCGATTGGGTGCGATGGGCCTTATCCTTCGGTGATGCGACGGGTTTTGCTTCTTGCCTTCTCCGTTGTCCTCGCCGCTTGCGCCTCGGAGCCACCGCAGGAAGTGCCCGTCGAACAGCATCTTCAGGGCGTTTACGAGGACGGGTCGGGCAATTCGCTTCGCTATCTGGTGTGGCTGCCAGAAGGATATGGCGATGACAGGGAGCAGGAACACCCGATGATCGTGTTCCTGCATGGCAGCGGCAGCCCGACATACGACTCACAGTTCGTCATCAGCTCTGGCCTGCCTGCGGTGCTGGCGCTGGGCGAACAGCCCGAAGAGTTCGACTTCGTCGTGATCTCCCCACAGGCAAATCCGGGCACGACCTGGTTGAGCGAGGGAAACCTCGAGCTCGTGGATCTGATCATCAAGGATGCCCTCGACACTTATCTGGTCGACGAGTCGAGGGTCTATCTGACCGGGCTTTCGATGGGTGGGTACGCGGCGTGGCACATGGCTACCCAGTATCCGCACCGTTTCGCTGCGATGTCCTCGATGTCCGGTTCTGGCTTTCAGCTCCCCTTCACTCCTCCGCCCGAGTACTCCTGCCCACTCGCTGAGGTCCCGATCTGGGGCTTTCACGGCGAGGCGGATGTGATTGCCCAGTACCGGCCTGTGTCCCTCGCCGTGTCCGACTGGGTGCGGGTCTGTGGCACGGAGATCAAGTGGACGGTGTATCCAGATGCCGGCCACTTCGCAACATATGAGCGCGCCTACCGGGATCCGGCGCTGTACGAATGGATGCTGACCCATTCCAAGAGCTGACCTCAGGGCTGGAAGATCTCCAGCGGCAGTAGCTCGGCCGAGCCCGTGAGGTCCCATGTGACCGTGCCCGAGCACGACTCTGTCGCTCTCTGTGCTTGCGACTCCGTGATCCCCAGGACGGTGATGACGGCCGTTGTCGTCTGCTGAGGGTTGAAGGCTCCGACATTGGGAGGCCCCAGCCGCGAGTCGGCCGGTCCACCAACTCTCAGATAGACATGGTCCACGGGCAGGTTGAGCGGTCCGACCTCGAAGAAGATCGGCGGTGTGTTGATGGGCGCCGCCTCGATCTCAGGACACGCGAGAGCAAGCTGATAGACGTGGTCGCCCTCTTCCCAGAATCCCTCACCGAACTCGTGGATGAACGCCACCGACCACCCTCCCTGCTCGATTTGATCCGGGAGCGACGCGGGCGGCAGGTCGACGCCTTCGAGCGGCGCCAGCGGCTCGGCGCAGGCGAAAACGACGAGTAGAAGGGCCGCCGTCAGAGATCTCATCAACGAATGGTAGGTGCGATCTGGGTTTGGCGTGACGAAGGTCCAGGACCCCCGAGGCAGGTCACAGCCGTTGATATTGTCCGAGCGATGTCCGACCACTCCCATCCCCGCTTCCGCAAGGGTGAGGCCAGCGACTACTGGCACGACTTGATGACGGGTGAGGGCAAGGGCCTCGACTTGATGAGCCGAGTGTTTCGGCGATTTCCCACAGCGCCTCGCTGCAAGCTCTGTCAGGCACCGTTCAGCGGGCCATACGCACCGCTCTTCTGGCTAGCCGGGTTCCGGCGTTGGAAGCTCAATGCGCAGATCTGTCGCTACTGCGTCGGTGGGCTCCAGAAGGAGAAGGGTGGTACCGAAGTCGCGGTCTCGATGCTCTTCGCCGACGTTCGCGGCTCGACCAGCATCGCCGAGCACATGACCGCGTCGGAGTACTCCTCGTCGCTGGATCGATTCTTCAGCCTTGTCTTCGAAGCCGTTGACTCCGAAGACGGCGTCATCGACAACATCGTCGGCGACGGCGTGATGGCGTTCTGGGTGCCCGGATTTGTCGGTGAGCGCCATGCCACCGCGGCGGTGGCGGCTGGGCGCAACCTCGTTGCAGCTCTCGTCGCCGATTCGGTGCTGGCGGGTCGGTTCCCGGTGGGTGTCGGTGTGCACACCGGCCAGGCCTTCGCCGGTGTTGTGGGCGAGACGGGCTCTTTGGACTTCACGATTCTCGGGGACGTGCCCAACACCACCGCGCGTCTTGGCTCTGCCGCCGATGCTGGTGAGCTTGCCCTGAGCGATGACATCGTGCAGGCCGCGGGAGTAGCGACTTCGGGCCTCGAGCGGCGCATCCTCGAGCTCAAAGGGAAAGCCCAGCCGTTCCCGGCCTGGATCGAAAAGGTCGTTGCGGCCTAGGTTCGTCTTCAGAGTTGCCCGGTTTCCCAATCACCTACAGATGCCATGTAGCCGGAGTCCTCATACCGGGCTGGGAGGAATGCTTGAGCATGCTCGGGAAGGGCTGCGCCAAGTAGGTGGTCGGCAAGCAGCTCTGCGGCCCCGGCCGCGGCCATGATCCCAAACCCCGACAGACCGACCATGACGTGAAAACCATCCGGGCCGGTTGGACCTATTAGCGGCCGGTTCTCCGGCGTCTTGGTGTAGTACCCACCGTCAACCGCCGTTTCCGGTAGCGCCTCGCGGTATCGCTGCATTCCGGGGATCATTCGCGAGAGGCCCCGGATCACAAGCTCGGCGTACAGCTCGTCGATTGGTAACGGCCATGTTGGGTCGATGACTGTCTTGTCGTACTCCCAGAGCCCAACTACATACCTCGAGTCCGGCCCTCCTTCGGGACGACCGTGGCAGAACAGAGGCAGCTCGCCAACCAGTTCATCCCGACCTGCCTTGAGCAACTCGTTCCGCTCCTCAGGGGCCCAGTCGATGAGCTGGGGGTCACACCAGATGAGCATTGGTGCTTCCCGGGGAAGGACACCGAACCGGTCTTGGAAGACCACCTTCAGGTGCAGCTCCGAGTGAAGAGGTAGATCGACCCCGGCCATCGCCGCGACCTGGCCAGCAAAGGGCCCGGCTGCGTTGACCACGGCGTCCGCTTCGATGAACGTGCCGTCCCTCAATTTGACCCCAATGACTGTGCCGGAGGAGACAACTACGTCTGTCACCTCACCTCGCTCCAGCGTGGCTCCGGCGGCTCGTGCCCGTTGCAGCATCCACGCTCCGAGCTGCTGTGCGTCCAACCAGCCGGCGCGTCTGACAGCCACCGCACCAACCGCGTCCTCGGTGAGGTACCGGTGCCGACTCGAGACATCGGTCGAATCGAGCAGGTCGAACCCGTTTTCTCCGTCAGCTGCGATCTCCGCGCCTGATCGGACCGGCCCACCCCCCAAGCTCGAACATGTTTCAGCCAGGGATGCCAAGTCGTCGAAAGTCGAGGGTTTCGAGGTCACGAAGAGATACCCACGGCGGTTCATTCGGAAGGCGTTGTCGGACAGGTAGGACAACCCCTCCAGGATGTCGATCGATCGGTTGATCAGCCCAACCATCGCGCGGTCGGGCCACAGATTCCGGTATGACTCAGTCGACTTGTCGGATGTGAGAGTGAGCGGCGCTCGGGGATCGACAACGGTCACTCGGTCCACGCCGCGGTCGACAGTCAGAGCGTATGCGGCGCTGACACCGGCAATACCGGCGCCGACGATCACGACGGCCGGGTTATGGGCCATGGTCAGCCGCTCAGGAAGCGCCGCACCTTCTCGGCGATGGTGTCGGGAGTGAAGCCGAGCTTCTCGGCCAGGACCTCCGCTGGAGCCGAGGCACCAAATCTGTCGATGCCGATGGCCATACCGGAGGACCCGATGATCCGGTCCCACCCGAAGATAGATGCGGCCTCAACAGAGACTCGCGGGGCCTGCCCGAGCACATGATGCCGGTACTCTTCGCTTTGCTGGTCGAAGAGCTCCCAGCACGGCATGCTCACCACCCGGGCGTCGATCTCGTCGCCTACGAGGATCTCGGCTGCCCCTAGGCAGGTTGCTACTTCTGAGCCGGTGGCGATGAGAGTGACGTCGTGGCCATCACGCAGCACGTAAGCGCCCCTGGCGACGACGCCGTCCTCGACGTCGAGAGTGGGCAACGACTGTCGGGTCAGCACCAGGCCAACAGGACCATCCGTGCGGTTTAGTGCGACTTCCCAGGCTTGAAGGGTTTCGTTGGCGTCAGCTGGTCGGATGACCCACATATTGGGCATGGCCCTGAGCGATGCCAGATGCTCGATGGGCTGATGTGTGGGTCCGTCCTCGCCGAGAAAGATCGAATCGTGGGTCCACACCCAGATCGATGGCACAGACATCAGGGCGGACAGTCTTACCGCGGGCCGCATGTAATCGCTGAACACGAAGAAGGTGGCTCCGTATGGTCTGAGCCCCCCATGTAGCGCCATCCCGTTGACGGCTGCCGCCATGGAGTGCTCCCGCACGCCGAAGGGGATGTCGCGTGCGGCGGGGTCGGCCTTCGAGAACAGCCTGTCACCATTGATCACGGTCTTAGTTGAGCCGGCGAGATCCGCCGAGCCGCCAATGAACCCTGGAGACTTGACCGAGATCTCCGGGAACAGCTTGCCCGAGGAAGCTCGAGTGGCAAGCTTCTCACCAGGCTGGAAGCCGGGGCCCTCGAGAGCCACTGGGCCCGGTGAATGCATCTGGTTCCAGAGCTGTTTCGTCTCGGCTGGGGCCGATTCGAAGCGTTTCTGCCAGGAGGCGCGTGCCTCTCTTCCTCGTTGCATCGCCTCCTCGAAGTAGCTGTAGACGCTGTCGTCGACCCAGAAGGGGGGGTCGAGGGGGTAGTCCATGCCCTCCTTTGTCATCTTGATCTCGTCGTGCCCGAGGGGCTGGCCGTGGGCGGCGGCCGTGTCCTGGAGGTTGGGGGCGCCGTGGGCGATGTGGGTTTTGCAGATGATCAGAGAGGGCCGCTCGGCTTCGTCTCGTGCTCCCTCGATTGCTGAGGCGATTGCGTCCCGGTCGTGCCCGTTGATGGTGATCGTGTGCCAGTTCTGGGCGGCGAATCGACTTGACACGTCCTCGGTGAAGGTGATGTCGGTGGACCCGTCGATCGATATCGAGTTGTCGTCATACAAGTAGATGAGCTTCCCGAGCCCGAAGTGCCCCGCCATGGAGGCTGCCTCGGAGCTGACTCCCTCCATCAGGTCGCCATCCGAGACGAACACGTAAGTGTGGTGGTCCACGAGCTCCGGGCCCAACCTGGCGCGGAGATGGGCCTCTGCCATTGCCATGCCCACCGCGGTCGCGAATCCCTGGCCCAGGGGCCCTGTGGTGGTCTCGATGCCCATGCTGCGGTCAACCTCGGGATGGCCAGCGGTGTGTGACCCCCATTGCCTGAAGGACCGTATCTCGTCGAGGCTCAGCCCGAAACCGCTGAGGTGGAGAAGCGAGTAGAGCAGCATCGACCCGTGCCCATTGGAGAGGACGAATCGATCCCGGTCGGGCCATTGCGGATCGTCCGGGTCGACGACGATGTACTGCGACCACAGGGTGACCGCGATATCTGCCATTCCCATGGGCATTCCTGGGTGCCCCGAGTTTGCGGCCTGGACCGCATCCATGGCCAGGGCCTTGATCGTGTTGACCGCCAGTTGCTCGGTCGCTGGTGTCGCCGGCATCGAGGTGCGAGCGTAACCGCTGACCGGTCCCCTGCACTCGTTCTGAGAAACCAGTCCGGTGAACGCTCCTATTGTGATGTGATGTTGAAATTCAGCCATCGAATAGGAAGAACATGATGCGGAGGTACGCCCACATCGTCTCGATCGTCGGCGGCGTCGTTCTGATCCTCGGCGGATTGGCCACGTGGATATTCGTGAGCAACACCCTCGGCGATCAAAACATCACGGTGTCCGACGATGCAGCCTGTCTCGCCGGGGATGAAGTCGACGGACCGTTCTCGGCTTGGTGTGAAGCCCTGATCATTGACGAGCACGCTCGGAATGCGACCGGTGGCAAGACCTATGCCGAACTGGATCGTGACGATCCTTTGCGGCCAGTCGCGATGAACGCCGCTTTCTTGCAGTCGTCCCTGTACACATCCGTCGTCGCCTTCGGCGTGGCCGGCATGGCAATACTGATGGGCCTCGTATTCATCCTTCTCGGGTTGGGCATGAAGGACGTACGGGACCGCCTCGCGCCGGGATAGCCTCGCAAACTCGTTCTGTGAGGGCTTTTGCCGGCTCAGCGGGAGTTTTCATCACAGAACGGAGGGGCGGGGTCACGGAATGCGGTTTGGGGGACGTTTCAGGGCCTCCAGGTCGACGCCTTCCCGCTCCAGCAGGACCACCTTGTTGTGGGCGTTCCCCAATGAGTACCGCCCGATCTGACCGTCGGAGCGCACCACCCGGTGACAGGGGATGATCAGCGGGATGGGGTTCCTGGCGAGAGCAGACCCGGTGGCCCGGACCGCTCTGGGCCGTTCGATCCGGCGCGCCAACCAGGAATACGGCCTCACCTCACCCTTGGGGATCCTTGCTGTCTCATGAAGGACATCCGCCTGGAAAGCTGTGACCGAGCGCAGGTCCACCGGGACCGTCCCCGGCCTGCCCGCCTCCAGGGCCTCGGGGATGAATCGTCTCCACTGAGATGGCGCTTCCGCCCGGAAGAGTCTCCTTTCGAACCTGTCGGCAAAGCGCTCGGCGAAACCCTCGCTCGCCAAATCCACCGATGACACCCCGCGGGGATTGAAGGTGACCACCACATTGCCCAGTGCCGACTCGTAGAGGTCGAACCCGTCCGCAAGACCGGTGCCCAAAGCGACCCCCTCGCTGACACCATGCGGCAGGTCGCCGGTGAGTTTTCCGAGTTTCGATTCGATGGTCATGATTCAGCCTCCAGGATGTCTCTCAATTTCGCCAGGCCACGATGGATGTCCGCCTTGACAGTCCCGACAGGCCGACCCACAGCCTCCGCGATCTCGTCCACACCCAGCCCAACAACGTGGCGGAGCACGACTGCGGTCCTCTGATTCTTGTTCAGTTCGGCGAGTCTGCGATCCCAGCCTGCTTGGTCAAACGGCTCGGGATCAAAGTCGAGGACGCCCTCGGCTTCGGTGACGAAAGTCGGTCTACGGGAGCGGTCTCTGAGATGGTTCCTTCCCAGGTTCAGGGCAATCGTCCACAACCAGGGCTCGACTCGAAGAGCCCGAATCCGCTCCCGGTCGTAGCTGCTGAGAGCCCGATAAGCGCGTATCAGCGCTTCCTGTGTCAGGTCCTCGGCCTCCTGATGGTCGCCGGACATGCGCCGAAGCCCCCAATAGAGGCGTCCTCCCATCTTTTCGACCACCTCCGGGAAGGCTCGGTCCAGGTTCTTGGCCAACGCCATAGCGAGGTCACCCATCACTATCAGAACCCCGACTGCCGACGGTTAGTTGCATCGGTTCGACCGTACCTATGGTTTGTGCCATGGAAGCCTCTGAGATCGACCGGATCCTGACCGAAGCCGAGGCTTCGGTCGCGACCGGTGGCGGACTGGCTGGGACCGGTTTCTGGTCCGCGGTGGCCAGCATCAAGCGCAATCCAGATCTCGTGGACGAATTCGCCGAGCGCGTCGCCGTAATCGACCGGGGCGCCTTCGAGGAATGGGCGCTTCTCAGCCTGCCTATCGGATTCGGGACCACATTGCTCCTGCTCGGCCTCAGCCTCGGCCTGGCGCTGGTCGGACTTGCCTACTATCTGGCCGGATTAACCGCGGTTGTGGTCTTCTACATCGGTTTCGGCGCCCTGCTCGCGGTGACCCACGGGCTGGGTCATCTGATTGTTGGACGCCTGTTCGGGATCAGATTCACCCATTGGTTCATCGGCTCACTCCGAAGGCCCCAGCCCGGTGTCAAGGTGGATTACGCCAGCTACCTGCGCGCAGATCCCGCCCAGCGAGCTTGGATGCACTCCGCAGGTGCCCTCACGACGAAAGTCGTGCCATTTGCCCTCATCGGTGCCGCTGTAGCGGCGGGACTCCCCGCATGGGCGATTTGGCTTCTCGCGGGCATTGGCGGCGTGATGATCGTCACCGACGTCCTATGGTCGACCAAGAGCTCGGACTGGATGAAATTTCGGCGCGAGATGGAATTCGCTCAGTCCTGATCGGACGCGGCAGCCTCGGTTGTAACCGCATCCGGGTCTTCGATGTCGTCGATGGAAGGAACCCCAAAACGGGGGCTGACCAACGCGATGACGATCGCCCCTGAAGAGAAAACGGCAAGGGAACCGCTTGTCCCTATCTGGTCGGCTACCAAACCCGAAAGTATCGAGCCCAAAGGAAGGATCCCTGCGAAAGCCAGGGTGTACAGCGACATGGCGCGGCCTCTGATCAGGCCTGGTGCAAGCAGTTGGGCTGTAGCTCGGAGTGTGGAGAGAGTGAGGAGCCAGGCGAGGCCGAACAGGAACATGCCCACTCCTGCCACCGGGATACTCGGAGCGAATGCGAGCACAAGTCCGGCGACTCCAGAAATCCCGATGGTCCATGGCACCGAGCTCCCCGCGATCCGCCGCTCCAGAGTGGGTCGAGCGAAGGCACCGGCCAGAGCGCCTGCTCCCATCGCACCCAGGAGCAGCCCGAATGTCGCTTCGGACCCTCCGAGCTTGTCGGTATGGACCGGCAGTGTCGCGGAGACCACGGCTGAGGTTATGGCAAAGAGGGCAACCAGTTCCATCAGGTTGCGAAACACCTTCGTCGAGCGGGCAAATCGCAGCCCGTCTTTGATCGCAACTCGGAAGGATGCGGTCTCTTTGACCTGCTCGGCCAGCCTGGGGCCGATCACGATCAGGACGACTATCACCGCGAGGTAGGAGAGGGCGTTGATTCCGAATCCGGCCTCCGGCCCATAGGCCAGGATTATCAGCCCACCTATGGCGGGTCCGACGGCTCGGGCCGAGTTGAAGGCGACGGACTGCAGGGCCACCGCCGAAGCGACCAGCCCACGTGGCACTAAGTCGGGGATCAATGCCTGCCAAGCTGGGATGTTGAGCGCCAAGCCTGTTCCGAGCAGCAGCCCGAGTCCGAGAAGGATCTCAGGGGTCATGGAGCCCAGATAGGTGATGACAGCCATGGCGGCGGCCGAACCGCCCATGATCGTTTGGGCGATCAACATCAGTTTGGTCCGATCGAACATGTCCGCCAGGGCTCCGGCCGCGAGGCTGACGAACAACAGGGGCAGCGTGGCGGAAGCAACCATCATGCCTACCCATGTGTTGGAGCCGGTCATCTCGAACATGAGCCACGATGCGGCCACCGATTGGATGAATGATCCGGACGCGGAGAATATCGATGCGGCCCAGAGTGATCTGAAGTGTGGGTATTTGAGAGGTGCCACCGCCGAAGTCATGTCCGACAAGGCTAGGGCTGGCTCTATGTTTCACACGTGGTTCGTGATCTCGCCTACTTCGTCGAGCATGACTCCGGCTCCGGCCCTGGGGTTCTCCTCCTGCACTCTTTGTGGGGCCTGACCGGCTCGGTCAAGGATCTCGCCGATCAGTTGGCTGATCGCGGCTACACCGTGCTCGCCCCCGATATCAACTTCGGCGAGTTGCCGGAGTCAGAGCAAGAGGCCCTCGAACACCTTGGGGCAGCCAGTCCGGACAGGCTGGCTTCGCTGGTCATCTCGTCAGCGGCTCTGCTTCACGAGAAGTCCGCCGAAGGTCCCATAGGTGTCGTGGGCTTTGGCATGGGAGGATCCCTGGGCCTTTGGGCATCGGTCAGGCTCTCCGATGTGGTCGGCGCAGCGGTGTCCTTCTACGGGAGCCAGCAAATCGACTTTGCCGGGTCGGAGGCCTCCTACCTGATCCACCTCGCCGAGGTGGACGAGTTCATCAGTGACGACGAAGCCGTTTTCATGGAGGCAACCATGCGCCTCGAGTCGCTACCTCTCGAGGTGGTCCGATACCCGGGTACCAGACACGGATTCTGCGAGCCGGACGGGGAGAACTTCGACCCGGCGATGTTTGAAGAAGCCTGGCAGCGCACCCTCCAGTTTCTCGAGAACCACCTGTCCTCCGCGGGTTAGATTCACGACGTGGCGGTCACAAGCGAAAGACTCCCCTCGGGCACTGTCACCTTTCTGTTCACCGACATTGAAGGGTCGAGTGAGATATGGGATCGGGAGCCAGCGCTTATGCGGGAAGCCCTGGCGACCCATGATCAGATGATTCGCGCGGCAATCGAGGCAAACCACGGCACGATCTTCAAGACGGGAGGCGACTCGTTCTGTGCCGCTTTCGCCCATCCGGAGGATGCTCTAGCGGCAGCCATCGAAGCACAACGAGGCCTGAACGAGACCACGTGGGCGACCGAGTCCCAAATCAGGGTCAGGATGGGAGTGCACACAGGGACAGCTCAGCTTCGGGAAGGGGATTACTTCGGTCCGACCCTCAACCGTGCCGCGCGCGTCATGGACGCCGGACACGGCGGCCAGATCCTGGCGTCCGCATCGACGCAACGGCTGGTGCTCGACAACGCCCCCGAACGCATCGAGATGGAAAGTCTCGGGACGTACCCTCTGAAAGGGCTGGATCGCGCCGAGGAGATCTTCCAGGTGATTGCGCCGGGGCTCGCGAATGACTTTGGTCCACTCAGGGTGGCGCGGGAGGGGGCTGAATCCAGCCCTCAGGAGGCCGCGGAAGCTGCCTATCAATCGAAGAGGTGGGATGAGACGGTTGAGCTCCTCGACCAGCTCGAGGCGGAGTCACGCCTAACTGCCAACCAACATCTCATGTATGCCCACTCTCTCTGGTGGTTGGGCAAGCACGATGATCTACCGAGACGGTTCGAGACTGCATATAACTCAGCTATCGATGTAGGTGACCCGGAGCTTGCATCCATGGCCGCGGTCGAGTTGGCGGAGATCTATCACCACCTCCTTTCGCCCGACATCTCGCGTTCCTGGGAGCGAAAGGCCGAGAAGCATCTCGACGCACTAGGCGACCCCGCAGCAAGAGGTCATCTCCTCCGATGGCAAACGGTGCGGGCGCTTGAAGTCGAAGGAGATCTCGAGAAGGCTTTGGACCTCTCGAGGCAGGTCATGGAGCTGGCCCGGGCCGCCGAGGACGGAAGCCTCGAGGCGCTTGCCCTCCAAGATCAAGGTCGGACTCTGGTGGCGATGGGTCGGACCGACGAGGGAATGCCTCTGATGGATGAGGCGATGCTTGCCGCCGTCGCGGGGGACGTGGACCCGATGGTCGTCGGCCGGAGCTACTGCAACATGCTCGCGGTTTGCGAGCGAACGGGAGACATCCGAAGGGCCAGGGAGTGGAGCGCAGCCGCCGAGAGATGGTGCCAGACCAATCAGCAAGCTCCGTACCCGGGCATTTGCCGGATCTTCAAGGCGGAGATCATGTGGCGCATGGGGGACTGGGTCGATGCCGAGGCCGAGGTGCTGCGGGCATCCGATGAGTTGGGGGCCCTGACCGACGTCGCCGGTGAGGCCTTTTATCAGTACGGTGAGATGAGGATGCGCGCCGGCGACGAGGAAGCGGCGGAGACAGCATTCCACGAGGCGCTGGCCAGAGGTCGCCAACCTGTTCCCGGATACGCCATGTTGTTGGCGCAGCGCGGCGATACGTTGGCTGCCCTGGAGATCCTGGGGCGTGCTCTCAATGATCTTCCACGCGGACGGCTCGACCGGGTTCGGCATCTGGCGCCCTTGGTGGAGCTTCTGATCCAGGCGGAGAGGCTCGATGATGCCGAGACAGCGGCCCAGGAACTGACCGAGATCGCCCACATCTCAGGTTCCGACTACTACGACGCAAAAGCCAAACGCTCGCGCGGCCAGGTCGAGTTGGCCCGTGGGGATTCCAGAGCGGCGGTTGCATCGTTCAAAGACGCCCTGGAGACGATGACCCGTCTCGGGCTCCGCTACGAGGCAGCTCTGACCCATCTCGACCTCGGTCTCGCCTATCAAGCTGAGGGCTCCGGCGCGTTGGCCACGATGGAGATCAAGGTTGCCGCTGCCGAGTTGGAGAAGCTGGGCGCGGCTTCCGATGTGAAACGGGCGGCATCCCTACTGTCTGGACGCGAGTCGACCTAGACCGATCCGTGCATGACCTCGACCGCGTCGCCTGCGCGGACCGGACCTTCTGACAGAACCCGAGCGTAGAGGCGCGACTCACCCGGATGTCTCGACTGCAGCATCCGGGTGAACTCGCCGTCCTTGAACCAACTCGCGTTTTTGTCACAAGGCGACGTGTAAGAGGTGATCTCGAGCTGTACATCCTCACCGACAGCGAGGCGTGTGCCCGGCACGACCTCATCCCAGTCGAGTCCACTGATCGTGAGATTCTCACCGGCGGATCCAGGCTGGATCGGATGGCCTTCGGCCTGAAAGTTCTTGATGACTTCGAGGGAGAAGAGGCACACTGCTCTATCGGGCCCGCCGTGATGGACCGTGTCGGCCTGTCGATCTCCTTCGACCCCGTCACGGTTTATGTGGGCCCCGGCCACAGGACGTTTCGGGACGCCTCCGTCGGACACGTTGATCTGATAAAGGATTGGCATTTCGGAGGAGGCTAGGAGATCGTGATCGGTAGCCTTGCCGTCATGGCCGAGGCGCGTACTGACACTCTCGTCACGGCCGAGCTGTTGGACCGTTTGGCCGGCATGTCTTCGAGCCACCCCAGCGGCCCCGCGAGAGCGGTGATCAGCCCATTCTCGGAGGCCGAGATCGCCAGTGTCGCCGACGGCAGTGTCGAAGACGTGATGGCGGCCGTTGCGCGGGCCCGGTCGGCTCAAGCGAGGTGGGCGATGATCAGCCCGGATGCGCGTGCCCGGGTTCTTCATCGTTATCACGACGTCCTCATCGAGCGGGCCGACGAAGCGATGGATCTGATTCAACTCGAGGCGGGAAAGTCGAGGATCGCAGCCTTCGAAGAGGTGTATGAGGCGATTGCAACCGCCCGTTACTACGCAAAAACCGGGCCCAGACTCGTGAAACGGAGGCGAAGAGCGGTATCGCTCCCCTTTTTCACCAAAACATGGGAGTACCGCCACCCATTGGGTGTCGTTGGGAACATCACTCCATGGAACTTTCCATTCACCCTTTCCGTCTCCGACATTCTCGCCGCCCTGATCGCGGGCAACGCGGTCGTGGTGAAACCGGACGAGAAGACACCCTTCTCGGCTCTATACGGAAAGATGCTTCTCGATGAGTCCGGGCTTCCAGAGGATCTCTTCCTCGTGGTCCCGGGACCGGGTCCCATCCTCGGCCCCGCCTTGATCGATGCCGTGGACTTCGTCTCGTTCACAGGGTCTTCGGCGATCGGTCAAGAGGTCGCAGCCCGCGCCGGTGCGAGACTGATTCCATCGTCGATGGAGCTGGGCGGGAAGAACGCTGCGATCGTGATGGCCGACGCAGACCTTGCCAAGACCATCCCTGCCATCTCACGTGCCGTGTACGCAAACGGTGGCCAGCTCTGCATAGCCATGGAACGTCTCTACGTAGACGAGGGGATTCGAGACGAGTTCACCGGGAGGTTCGTCCAGCATGTACGCGAGCTTCCGTTGACCGACAGATTCGACTTCTCGTCGGCGCTGAGCCCCATGATCGATCGGGCTCACCTTTCGAAGGTTCATTCGCATGTCGAAGATGCCGTGGAGAGGGGAGCGACTCTCCTCACAGGGGGCAAGCCTCGCCCCGACGTGGGCCCACTCTTCTACGAGCCGACCGTGCTCACCGACGTCGACGAGTCGATGCTCGTCTGCTCGGTGGAGACCTTCGGCCCGGTGGCCACCATCTACGGATACAGCGACATCGAAGAAGCGATCGCTGCCGCAAATGAGTCCGACTACGGGTTGAACTTCAGTGTCTGGACCTCCGATTCCCGCAAAGGTGTCGAGGTGGCTTCTCGCCTACACGCCGGCACCGTGGGAGTCAACGACGGTTACGCCGCGACGTGGTCGAGCTATGACGCCCCGATGGGCGGTTGGAAGTCCTCGGGTTTGTCCCGCAGGCATGGTGAGGTGGGTCTGTTGAAGTTCACTGAGCCACAGACCATCTCACTGCAGCGGGGTATCGACGCATTCGCTCCTTTCCCCGGGATGGATTACGACCGTTACCACAGGGTGCTGGGGCCAATGATGAAACTCCTCAAGCGTCTCCCGTTCTACAAGTAGACCAGAGCCGATCAGCGCTCCGACATCTCCGCGAGGTCGGCTTCGAGGAGGTCACGGTCGCTGGGGTTCTCGATCTCAGAGGCAAGTGCTCGAGCAGCTTCAAGGTTCTCGGTGAAGGTTTCGATGTCGTCCACCTCCGCCGCGGCCCGGGCGATAGCCTCATGGGCGAATCCCTTGACGAACGGGTCTAGCCCGTGCTCAATGGCAATCTCGAGCGACCGCTCGCCAAAACGACGGGAGAGCTCGGCGTGTCCCATGACCGCGAGCACGCGCGACACCTGCCAGTCGGCGATAGCCCAGTTGCGAGGCTCCCCAACCGTTGACCAGTGCCACTTCTGGGCTAGGGCTGCCGCCAGC
>JAWWBL010000006.1:0-38444 GCA_033720975.1 Acidimicrobiia bacterium
ACCACCGGAGCTTCGATACTGACCGACCCCGGTCAACTTCCCAAGGGAATCGCGTTTTGGCGGGCCCTGACCCAATGGCTCGGAGGCATGGGAGTCATCGTTCTCGGAGTAGCGATTCTCCCCTTTCTCGGCACTGGGGGGATGCAGTTAGCCCGCGCGGAATCACCAGGGCCTACGCCTGACCGCCTCACCCCTCGATTTCAGGAGACGGCCAAGCGCCTATGGATCGTCTATGCGGCCATCACTCTCGTAGAGATGGTCATGCTCTGGGCGGGCGATATGAGTGGGTTTCAGGCTGTGATTCACTCCTTCACGACCATGTCCACCGGCGGATTCGGGACTGAAGCAGACTCGATCCGGTCGTTCAGCGCATACACCCAGTGGGTTATCACGGGCTTCATGTTCATCGCCGGCGTCTCCTTTGCGCTCCATTTTCGGGCGTGGAACAGGCCGATCGCTTATTGGAGAAATTCGGAGTTCCGCCTCTACCTGCTCATTGTGGTGACTGCCGTAGTACTGGTCGCTGGAGGGCTGTTGGTGGACGCAGAGGCAGCAGACGCGATACGAATCGCGTCGTTCAACGCCGTATCGCTTGTCACAACCACTGGATATGCCTCGGCTGACTTCGCACAGTGGCGACCTGCGCTTCTGATAATGGTCGTCGGATTGATGTTCCTCGGGGGAATGGCCGGCTCCACTGCGGGAGGAATCAAGACGTTCCGGCTGGGCGTCCTCAGCAAGGCAGCGTTTGCCGACTTGCGAAGGTTGGTCCATCCGAGGGCCGTAGTGCTGACCCACTTCGGGCGAAAGAGAGTTGACGAGCCGGTGATTGAGGCCGTGCAATCGTTCTTTCTCTTCTACATGTTCCTATTCATGACGTCTACTTTTCTGTTGGCGTTCATAGATGCGAACCTTGGCGAGGACCTCGATCTCGTAACGGCTACCTCTGCGGTGGCAGCGTCCATTGGCAACATCGGACCAGGACTTGGCGAGGTTGGCCCGATGAACAACTACGGCTCGTTACCTGACCTTGCGAAGTGGTTGCTCTCTGGGCTGATGATCGTGGGCCGCCTCGAGATCTTCCCAGTCTTGGTCCTTTTCACAAAAGACTTATGGCGGAAGTGACCACTTCAAATCGGCAGCTGGACGCCAACCTCCACAACCTGATCATGGGGTAGCAGGAAGAATCTCTCCGCCCCTGCCGCGTTCCGGTACATCATTGAGAAGAGGTGCTCCCGCCACCTCGCCATCGAAGGCAAGTCGGTGACGAGGATCGTCTCCTTTCCAATGAAGTAGGTGGCATCCGAGGGGTCAAATCCGAACCGGCCATGAACGATGTTCGAGAGGGCATGTGGGACATCGAGCTCTTCCATGAACCCGTACTTGAGGACAACCTGGCTGAAACCTTCGCCGAGATCGTGGACCGTCGCGCGCCTCGCCTGCGGTACACGTGGCCGGCCCTCGATCTGGATACTGACCAGGATCACAGTCTCATGGAGGACACCCTGGTGTCGAAGGTTCGTCAGCAGTGTCGGCGGCGTAACTCCGGGCTCCCGGTAGAGGTACACGCCGGTCCCGGGGACCCGGACTTGGGGATGCTCGGAGATCGAGCCGATGAAGCGTTCGACCGGGAGTTGCTCACTGCGTCGGCTCTCAATCAGATGCCTCCCCCGCCGCCATGTGGTCATGAGGGCAAATCCGATCAGACCCACGACGATCGGGAACCACCCGCCGGAGGGGATTTTGGTGATGTTGGCGCCGAAGAACGTGAGGTCGACGGCAAGGAAGACTCCTGTCAGTCCCGCTGCGAGTCCGGGCCGCCATCTCCAATGGTCACGCATCACCACGTAGAGAAGGAGGGACGTGATGACCATGTCAGTGGAGACGCCCACTCCATACGCCGCCGCTAGGCGGCTGGACGACCCAAACCCGAACACAAGAGCAATCGAAGAGAACATGAGAATCCAATTGATGCTCGGGACGTAGATCTGGCCGAAGTGCCGCGCAGACGTGTGCTCGATCTGCTGACGTGGCAGAAAAGCAAGCTGGATTGCCTGGGAAGTGAGCGAGAAGGCGCCGGATATCAAAGCCTGGGACGCGATCACCGTCGCCATGGTGGCTAGGACGACGAGCGGGAGGACGGCCCACTCGGGTGCCAGCAGATAGAAGGGGTTCTCAATCGCGCCCGGGTTGCTGAGCAGCAGGGCTCCTTGCCCGAAGTAATTCAGTGTGAGGGCAGGGAAGACAAACCAGAACCATCCCATGCGAATTGGGCGCGGGCCAAAGTGCCCCATGTCCGCATATAGAGCCTCACTCCCCGTAGCGACAAGGAAGACTCCTCCCAGGGCAAAAAAGGCGAATACGGGGTGCTCAACGACGAAGGACAATCCAACCCAAGGGTTGAGAGCTTCGAGCACCGTTGGGTCTTGAAGGATCTGGGCCGCACCAAGTAACGCGAGCACACCGAACCACAAAACCATCACCGGCCCGAAGAGGTTCCCCAGCGCCGTGGTACCTCGGTGCTGGTTGGCAAAGAGCAATAGCAGAATCACGGCTGCTACTGCCTGCACCCAGGGTTGCAGCGCCGGGACCGCAACCTCGAGGCCTTCGACGGCGGACAACACCGAGATCGCAGGGGTGATCATTCCGTCCCCGTAGAGCAGCGCCGTGCCAAAGATTCCTACGGCAATCAGGAGAAAACGACTTTGCGAGGCACGCGACTTTCGAATTATGAGCGACGTCAGAGCGAGGATGCCCCCTTCCCCGTCGTTGTCCGCCCGCATAACGAAGATCAGGTATTTGATGGAAACGACGATCACCAGCGCCCAAAAGATCAGTGACAACACTCCAAGGACGGTGTCTTCGCGAACCGGCAGATTCGCAACTGCGAAGGACTCCCTCAGGGCGTAGAGGGGACTCGTGCCGATGTCCCCATACACAACTCCGATCGCACCGAGTGTGAGAAGCGCGATGTACTTCTTCCCCCTCCGCTCCTGTGGTCTTGAGCCATCGGATGTCACGGACCGAGACTAGGGGCCGCGTGGACTTCCATCTGGCTGCGGGCGCTCACTCCTCTTCGAGTGTGAACTCGAATGCCACCTCGCCGATACGCACCTCGTCCCCTTCGGCGGCTCCGGCCTCCGTCAGCGCCCGGTCGATCCCCAGCCGGGACAGTCGGGATGCGGCCAGATCGGCGGCCTCGGGCATCGTCAGATCGGCAAAACCGACGGCCCTTTCTGCGGATCGACCCTTGACTCGCCACGCCTCGCCCTCCCGCACGATCGAGAAGTCCGATTTCAGGGGGCGGTGAAGGATGAAACCAGGTCGATCGGGAGCCTCCCTCTGAGACTCATCCACCAGATCGGCAATAGCGTGCAGAGCTCGATTGACTCCCTGGCCGGTGAGCGCCGAAACCGCCGCCACCCCCGGGATCGGATCCGGGTCGAGGTCGGCCTTGTTCATGAGAACGATCCGCGGACGGCCGGCCAACTCCGCCGAGTAGCCTGCGATCTCTCTTTCCAGAGTCTCCAATTGACGGGCTGGAGGCTCGGCTTGAGTCTCCGCGGGGTCGAGGAGGATGACCAGCACCCTGGCCCTCTCGGTGTGCCTCAGAAACTCATGGCCCAAGCCCCTGCCGCTCGCCGCCCCTTCGATCAAGCCGGGTATGTCAGCCAACACGAACTCTCGGCCGTCGAAACTCACCACGCCGAGATTGGGCTCGAGCGTGGTGAACGGGTAGTCGGCGATCTTGGGCTTCGCCGCGGAGACCTTTGATATGAATGTGGACTTACCGGCGTTAGGAAAGCCGATGAGGGCAGCGTCGGCGAGGAGTTTCAGCTCCAGGGTGAACCACGCTTCCTGTCCATATTCCCCCTGCTCGGCTACCCCTGGCGCCTTGTTCGAAGGGCTGACGAACGCAGCGTTTCCCAGCCCTCCTCTGCCGCCCGGCATGGCGACGATCTCCTGGTCCTCTTCGACGAGATCCGCCATCAGAACCCCGTCCTCGTCGTATACCACCGTCCCAAGGGGCACCGGCAGGACCAGGTCCCGACCGCGTTTCCCATGACGCAGATCACCTTCGCCGTGGGTTCCGGACGCCGCCGTATGGTGAGGATTCCGCTGGTAGCGAAGCAGTGTTGCCACCGAGGAGTCGGCACGAAGGATCACCGATCCTCCTGCGCCGCCGTTCCCTCCGGAGGGCTTCCCCTTGGGCTTGCCACGCAAACGCTCAAACGCCGCCACTCCCGCTCCGCCGTCGCCCCCTCGGAGACTGACCCGGACGCGATCAACGAACATGGCTAGCGACGGTAGTTAGGGGAGACGGCCGAATCTGGCCGTGACAGGGTTACTCGGGTTCGACGGAGACGAGCCGTCGGTTTGCCTTCACCCCGTACTTCACGGTCCCCGAAATGGTGGCGAACAGAGTGTCGTCGCTTCCCTTGCCGACATTCTCGCCCGGGTGGATCCTTGTCCCACGCTGCCGTACGAGGATCGACCCGGCATTGACGAACTCGCCGTCGAATACCTTCGCACCCAGTCGCTTCGCGCGCGAGTCGCGGCCGTTCTTCGAAGAGCCGCCTGCTTTGGTCTTGGACATCTCTACTCCTCCTCGGTCTTGGCGGCCGCCTTCTTCTTGCCGGCGGGCAGCTTGATACCGGTGATCTCGATCCGGGTGTACTTCTGCCGGTGGCCCTGCCTGCGGCGGTATCCGGACTTGTTCTTGTATTTGAAAATGTCGATCTTGGGACCCGCTGCCTCACCGAGGACCTTCGCGGTGACGCTCGCCTTGGCTAGCGCGTCGCGATCGGAAACGGCGTTGCCGTCGTCATCGACGACTAGCAGCGGAGCGAAAGTCAGTTTCTCGTCACCCGACTTGACGCGCTCGATGTCGATCACGTCTCCAGTCTGGACCTTCGCCTGCTTGCCTCCGGCGCGGATGATGGCGTACATCAGAAAACCTCGTCTGAAAAGGGGGATTCAGCTCGAATGTTACCGGGGCTGCACCGATCCGCCAATACCGGATCAGGCACCCGCTTCCATCGCTGCGGTCTCGATGGCCGAGGCACTGGCCCGAAACGACTCATCGATGATCACACCTCGTCCGGAGCAATGCTCACACTTGACCGAGAACTGCTCGAGCAGGCCCGCAGAGACGTTCTTCCTCGTCATCTCGACCAGCCCAAGGTGGGAGACATCAAAGACCTGAGTCCGAGTCTTGTCCTTGGCCAGGGTTTCCTTGAGGCGACGAAGGACTTTCTGCTGGTTCGCCTGCGACTCCATGTCGATGAAGTCGATCACGATGATGCCACCGATGTCGCGGAGGCGAAGCTGTCGCCCAATCTCTTCGGCAGCCTCCAGGTTGTTCTGCAGGACGGTGTCCTCGAGCTTGTTCGAGCCGACGAACTTGCCGGTGTTGACGTCGATGACGGTCAGAGCCTCTGTCCGGTCGATCACCAGATGGCCCCCAGACGGAAGGAAAACCTTTCGATCGAGTGCCTTCTTCAGTTGATCCTCGACGTGATACCGATCAAACAGGGTGATTGGGTCTTCGTACAAGTGAACCTTGGAGACGAGGTCGGGGGCGGTCGCCTGCAAGTACTCGACGACCTTGTCGTAGGCCTCGCGATCGTCAATGAGGAGCTTCCGGAAGTCCGCGGTGAAGTGCTCGCGTATCACCTTGATCAGCAACTCTGGTTCCTCATGTATCAGGCCCGGCGCGCCTCCTTTCGCCGCCTCGTCCTGGATCCTCTTCCACTCCTTTTCGAGTCGGGAGATGTCAGCCGCGAGCTCCTCTGCTGAAGCGTGAAGCGCGGCGGTGCGGACGATGACGCCAAAGCCACCGGGCCTCACTTTGTTGATCACATCTCGAAGTCTGGAGCGATCGGCATCCGGGAGACGTCGGCTTATCCCGACGCTGTCGGAGTCCGGGACGAGGACGAGATATCGACCGGGAAGGGACGGCATTCCGGTCAGCCGGGCACCCTTGGCGCCCATTGCATCCTTGGTGACTTGGACCAGGACCTCGTCTCCTTCCGAGAGCACCTGTTCGATCCTCTTCTGTGATCGGCCGTTGGCCTTGCCAGAGGCGGCAACATCGGATGCGTAGAGAACTCCATTCTTCGAAGCGCCGAAATCGAGAAATGCGGCCTCCATCCCGGGCAGCACGTTTCGTGTCACTGCGAGGTAGATGTTGCCGGCGACGGAGCCTTCGTCCTGCCTGGTGACATAGTGCTCGACCAGAACCGGGCCCTCCAGGATCACGATCTGTGTTTGGGCGCCGTTCACACTCACCAGCATCTGCTTTCGCGTCGACTCGGGAGCGACGATGATCTCGTCGTCGACCGGTCTCCGGTTGCGGGTCCTCGACGTGGCGAGTCCGTTGCGGCTCTTGTTGCCTTCTCGGCGATTTCGCCGGCTCTTGGACTTGCGATCGGTGGGGGCCGGCGCCTCGACTCGAGTGATTTCGACCTTCTGGCCGCCTACGCGGAGGGTCTTGTGAACCTCGACCTTTCCCTCGGGCGAGGACTTGCGGATGATTTCGGGGCCCTTCTTGCGAAATAGAGCCATTTGCTTTCTCTCCTCTGAGAACTGGATGGATTGAGGGCCCGATGAGTCCTTTGCCTGGAGGACCTCGGACCGGCGGAGGGGTGTCCGTGTCTGCTCTGACTCAACCGCCCTCGCGAGCGAGGGAGATGGTTGGCATTGAGCGACTCGAAAATCATGTTTGCCACGGGTGATAAAGCTCCAAGTGGTGGGATCACCGCGATTCGGCGGACAGAGGACAGGTTACCAGACGGTGGGCCTAGGGCCTATCCATCTTCCAGGCCGAGCGCCGGCTGCTCCGGTTCCGACGGGTCGTAGCACATGCGGCATCGCGCCTCGTAGGCGTCCTGAGCCCCCAACACCACCAGGTCATCCGAACTGACGATGCGCTGGGTATACAGGGCGGGACCGCCACACTTGTGGCAGACGGCCAGCATCTTGGTCACATACTCTGCGCGGTCACAAAGTGTGGGAACCGGCTCAAAGGGTCGGCGCAGGTAGTCGGTGTCGAGTCCGGCGACGATCACCTGCTTTCCCGTAGCTGCAAGATTGTCGACGATCTCGACCAACCCGTCGTCGAAAAACTGCGCCTCGTCGATGCCGATGACGTGGGTCGCGTCGCTGATCGACTTCAACAGCTCCAGCGAGTCCTCGACTGGCGTCGCCTCGACTCGCAAGGCAGAGTGGGAAACGACTTCGGTCTCGGCATACCTGTCGTCGAGTTGTGGTTTGAACACCTGAACTTGGATGCGGGCGAGCTTCGATCGGACGACGCGACGGATGAGCTCCTCACTCTTTCCGGAGAACATCGGCCCGCAAATGACCTCCACCCAGCCATCCGTGGTCCTCCGATACATGGCTGGCGAGGGTAATCGCGTCGGCCGTGTTCGGACAGCGGCCCCGACCTCAGGTCAATTGGTTCTCGCCGGGCACCGGTGTGCGCATCAACCACACCGAGTTGGCTATCCCGAGCGCCAGCGTCATGGCCAGGTAGAAAGAACCTCCCTGACTGAGGAAAGGCAGGGGAAGCCCGGTCACGGGCATGATCCCCATGGTCATCCCCACGTTCACGAAGACATGGAACATGACCATGGCGGCGATCCCAGTTGCGACCAGGGCCCCGAACCGGTCCCGCGCGCTGACGGCGATCGACATCAGCCGCCAGAGCATCATCGCGAAGACAAGAAGCACCAGAGTCCCACCGATGAAGCCGAGCTGCTCGGCGACAGCAGTGAAGATGAAGTCGGTCTCCTGCTCAGGGATGTAGTCGAAGTCAGTGAGCGTCCCTTCGGCAAAGAGCCCCTTGCCGAGGATTTGACCAGAGCCAATGGCGTTCTTGGACTGCCGGAGGTTGTAACCGATGCCCTGGGGGTCAACCGTGGGATCTACCAGGACCTCGATCCGGTCGAGTTGATACTCCTCTAGCAATCCGAGTTGAAAGATGCCCACCGTGACCAGGACAGCCAGGGCGCCCAGGGTCATCATCTTCTTCCACGACGCCCCCGCCACAAACAGCATTGCGAAGAGGATGAACCCAAAGACCAACGTTGTTCCCAAGTCGGGCTGTGCGTATATCAGTATCCCGGGAATGCCCACCACGACTATCGCCTGCCCCACCTTTGTCCACGAGACGGCGCGTTTGTCTGGATCGTCGCCACGTTCCGGCGCCAGCAGGCCGGCCAGTGCGATGATCACCACCACCTTGGCGAACTCGGCCGGTTGCAGCTTGAAGAACCCGAGAGGTATCCACCGCTGGGCGCCTTGGGTCGGCTCGAAAGCAAATGTGGCAAGAAGAAGCACGATTATCACCAGAAGCGCGAGCGGGACTATCCCCCGGTACTCGCGGTAATCGATGTTCGAGGCGACCAGAAAGAGAAGGATCCCTGCAGCCACGAAGATCATTTGCCGCTCCATCGAGAAAGTCCCGGAGTCGCGGGTGGCGGAGAAGATCATCAAGAGACCGAATCCGGAGAGAGCCAGCATCGTCACGACCAGGACCCAGTCGGTCCGGTTGTTTCGCCGGACAACGGCGACCTCTCTTATTCGGGTCAGGACTGCCATCAGTCGGTGTCCTCGCCTGCGATTATCTTCGTCGGTTCATTGCCCATGATGTACTGGAGGATGTGACGCGCCACCGGGGCAGCGATACCTCCCCCGGATCCACCGTGCTCGATGACCACGGCAACTACAAACCGAGGTGTGTCGATGGGAGCGATGCCGACGAACCAAGCGTGACTGTCCAGGTTCCCCGATACCTGGGCTGTCCCGGTTTTGCCCCCGATTCGGTCGAGCCCCGGTCCGAAGTCGAGGAACGCCTCAGCAGCCGTTCCGCGCCGACTGCAGCTGTCTCTCCTTATGTCCACCACCACACAATGCAGATCGTGCAACAGGGCCTGATGGACCTCGTCACTCAGTGGAATCGTCCGGACGATTGGTGAGCTGATCCTCTCCACGGTGTTTCCCTCCGAGTCGAGGATCCGCCGCACTACCCGGGGCTCGCGGACGGTGCCCCCGTTGGCCAGCGCTGCATATGAGACAGCCACCTGCAGAGGCGTTGCCGTGAAGGCACCCTGACCGATGGCGAAGTCCATCAAGTCACCGCCGAAGAAAGGGTTACCCGCCTGGAGGCGGCTCTCGTCGAGGAGCACAGGCCCGTCGGGGTTCTCCCTCATGAACTCGGCCCACTGTTCAAACAGCTCGCGGGTTGGCACCGCCCCTCCTGACTCGGCCGCTAGGTCGACACCGGTCTTGGAGCCGTAACCCAGGTCTTTGGCCCAGTCCTGGAGCACCGTCTCTCCGACTAGCCCGTCGTTGTGGAGATGCCAGGCCCCCAGCCCCACATTCCAGAAGAAGATGTTGCAGGACACCGTGAGAGCCTCGTGGATGTCGAGCCAGCCGTATTCCCATTCGGGCCAGTACCAATCATGTTTCACCTGAGGGGAACCGTCGGCCAGATCAGGCAAAGACAATTCTCCATCGCAGTCGACTTCCTCGGCGACGGGATCCACGTCGTCGTCGTCCGGAAGCCTCAGACCATCGATCTCCTCGAACGCGGTATAAGTGATGGCCTTGAAAGTGGACGCAGGTGGGTAGAGCCCCGCGATGGCGAGATTGTTGAACGCCTGGTCTGCCTTCAGGGCCTCGAAGTCCTCGGAGCTGATCCTTGCGAAAGGATGGAAGTCCGGGACCGAAGCGAGCGCCAAAACCTCGAATGTTCGAACGTCCAGCACTACCGCCGCCGCTCTGGTGGCGTCGGGGAACTTTCGGTCTTTCACCGAGTTGGAGAGCGCAATCCCATCCTCGAGAGCGAGCTCAACTATCTGCTGGAGGTCGAGATCGATAGTGAGCTCAATCGAGTTCCCCACCGCCGGCTCGCTCCCGGCTCTCTGGTCGATGACCTCACCCTGGCGGACCCGGTACTCATACGTCCCTGGCGTGCCACCGAGAACCTCGTCGTACTCTTTCTCGACGCCGAACTGGCCGATCCGCCACTCCCGGTGCAAGTCCGGCCGCGCCTCGAGATCATCCGCGTTGGGAGTGCCTAGATGCCCAATGACGTGGGCCAGCGTCGGTCCTGACAGATAGACCCGCTCGGGAACCTTCACGATCTCGACGCCGGGGAGCTCATCGAGGGACTCGACTATCTGGTAGGCGATCTCCGGCGACACAGTCGTGACTTCGAAACGCCCGTTGATCCCTGCATCCTCATACATCTCGTTGAGAACCTCCGGATCGATGGCCAGCATCGCCGAGAGCATTTGGATCAGGCCTTCCCGCTCCTCGACGTCGACAAACGTCCTGTCAACCCATACGGCGGGGACGATTCGGCTCGTGGCGAGGAGATCGCCGTTACGGTCGAGAATGTTGCCTCTCGGTGCCTGAGTCTTCTTCTCGATCCAGGTCTGCTCCTCGGCCGCAGCGGCAATGGCCGGGCCTTCGGCGACCTGTATGAACCACAGACGCAGGCCGAGGACCGAGAACATCGCCACGAATACGAGTCCCAGCACTCCGAGGCGTGCCGCGAATCTCATGTGAACCGAAGAGCCGTGGTGTCCCTATCTACCGCCCGGACAAGGACAGGACCCAAGAGTGCAGCCAGCAACGCGTTGGCGAGTGGGATGGTTATCAGCCGCTCCATGACCTGCGAGCCCAGCACGCTGGCCTCCCCAAACAGCAGTCCGATCAGAACCAGAAGCACAACAGTGAGCAGGGTGAGACCGCCGGCCCAAAGAGCAGTGAACACTCTTCCGATCTCTGCTCGATCTCGGGTGCGTAAAGCGACATAGGCAACCAAGGCATAAACGACGCCTCTCAACCCCACAAGCGTGGACCCGACGAGGTCCACCGTCACACCGGCTACGAAGGCAACGCCCAGCACGGCCTCTGGTCTGATCCGCGTCAGGGCAGTGAGGATCACTATGAGAGCGACCAGGTCAGGCACGAAGTATCTGAGCTGTGCGATGAGAGTCGTCTGGACAACCAGGGAGAGCAACAAGACCAATCCCAGCACGACGACGGCTCTCAACCTCATTCTCCGAGATCCTCATCCGGAACGCTGGTCAGTGTCGTCGTCGTGACGCCTACCGGCTCCTCACCACCAACAGCGCCGATCGGGTCCGGCGGCCACGCCAGCACCACGACAATCCTGAGCGTGTCCAAGTCGAAATACGGGCGCACCCAGGAGTTGAGAACGTCAAGGGAAGGCGCTGCATCGAAGAGGACTTCGCCCACCGGTAGGCCCGCCGGGAAGTCCACGGATGCGGCCGATGTCACGACCCGATCGCCGACCAGAACGGGTCCTCTCGCCTCGAGAATCTCGAGCCTCATGTCATCCGATCCGATTTGCGGCATGAGGGTGCCCACCTGCTCTCCTACCAGGACAGTCACTCCCGACGGCCCGGCGGTGATCGGCACCACCGTGGCACTTCCCGCCGTGACATGCTCGATGGTTCCGACGACGTAGCCATTCGTGTCGACCACGGGCTGACCGGGGGCAATCCCGTCGGCTGTCCCCTTATCGATCACGAGGGCGACCTGGTCGGGGCGCCCCGTCACATTCGCAACTGTGCGGCCCAACTCGGCGCCACTGGCCTCCATCTCATAGAGCTGTTCCAACAGCTCGAGTCTGGCCAGTTGATCCTGAACGGCGACGATCGCCGCCTCGGCTTCCGCCAGCTCCTCTCTGAGAACGAGGTTTTCCTCGCGGAGGGAAGCCACATTTGACAGAGACTCGAACATGTCCGCTACCGGGTCCACGACGTAGGAGGCCACTTCCTGAAGAGGATTGACGATGCTCTGGACCCCGCTCCTGAGAACGCCGACCACACCACCTCCCTGAAGACGCACGTCGAAGGTCATTAGAAGCACTCCGACCACGAGCAAGGTGATCAGAGTCGGAAGCGTTCGGTCGCCGGACGAGCGACTCAGCATCGCGGACTCACGGACGGGCTGAGGAGACGAGCACCGAATTGAGCACGTCGAACTCCTCCAGGCACTTCCCTGAGCCCAGGACCACGGACTGCAGCGGGCGGGATGCGGTGACGATTGGCATGCCGGTCTCGTGTGCCAATCTGTGATCCAGGCCAACCAGGAGAGCCCCACCACCGGTAATCACGATTCCGCGTTCCACGATGTCGGCAGCTAGCTCCGGCGGGGTCTTGTCCAGGGTGAACTTGACCGCGTCGACTATGGCCTGCGTCGGCTCCTCGATCGCCTCCCGGACTTCCTGACTGGAGAGCAAGATTGTCTTGGGCAGGCCCGTCACCAGGTCTCTACCTCGCACCTCCGCCGATGGCTCATCGGCGTAGGGCCACGCCGAACCGATGGCCATCTTCAGCTGCTCAGCGGTCCGCTCCCCCACCAGCACATTGTGCTCTTTCTTGATGTAGTCGATCATCGCCGTGTCCAGCTCGTCGCCCCCAACACGAATCGACCGGGACACGACTATGCCTCCCAATGAGATGACAGCGACCTCAGTCGTGCCACCCCCGATGTCGACCACCATGGAGCCGGACGGCTCACCGATGGGAAGACCTGATCCGATTGCCGCTGCCATGGGCTCCTCGATGGTGTAGGCCCGACGCGCCCCAGCGTGATAGGCCGCCTCTTCAACCGCCCGCCTCTCCACGGGCGTGATGCCCGAAGGGACACAGACCACGATCCTTGGCCTCGCCCACTTCCGGCGATGCACCTTCTGGATGAAGTAACGCAGCATCTTCTCCGTGATGTCGAAGTCGGCGATCACGCCGTCACGGAGCGGCCGAATGGCCGTGATGTGCGCTGGGGTCCTGCCGATCATCCGCTTGGCTTCCATTCCAACCGCAAGAGCCTTGTTGTTCTGGGAGTTGATGGCAACGACCGAGGGCTCGTTGAGCACGATGCCACCGCCGCGCACGTACACGAGCGTGTTGGCGGTTCCTAGGTCGATGGCCATGTCCTGGCCGGCAAACGACAAAAGGGTTTCAGCCATGGCTGAAGACTCTCCCGGGCAGACCGGTGAAGTTTAGGTGGGCGGTCAATCTTGTGCCACGGGGTGCTCGCCGTTACCCGAAGAAGATCTCGAGCTCACGGGCAGCGCTCTCCGGCCCATCCGAGCCATGGACGAGGTTCTGGGTCACTTCGATGCCGAAGTCGCCGCGGATCGTGCCTGCCGGGGCCTTCTTCGGGTCGGTGGCGCCCATCAGGTAACGGCAAACCGAGATTGCCGACTCCCCGGACCACTCCATCGCGACGACAGGACCCGAGGTTATGAACTCGAGCAGATCAGGGAAGAAAGGCTTGTCGACATGTTCGGCGTAGTGGCGCCGGGCCAGCTCATCGTCGATATCGACGCGCCGAATCTTCTCGAGGGTCAGGCCCTTGTCCTCAAATCGAGTGATGATGGCTCCAACGAGGCCACGCTGGACGCCGTCGGGCTTGACCATCACAAAGGTGTTTTCAACAGCCATGAGCGGCAACGCTATCCGAGCGCCGCGACGTAACAGAACTCACAGCCCTAAGACGTCCCGAGCCTCTCCCACCAGGTAGAGGGATCCGGTGACCAAAACGGCTCCGTCGGGCCCGGCCTCGGCACGGGCCATGTCGAGGGCATGCTCGGGGTCGGACGCCAAGAGCACCGGCACCTCGGTTACTGCCCTCGCCCGACGCTGGAGTTCCTCGGCCGGCGCGGCGCGCTCGTAGTCGACCTGTGTGACGACCAGACCATCCGCCAGCGGCGCGATTCGGGCGATCATGTCGTCGATGTCCTTGTCTCCCATGACGCCAAACACAACTTGCCATCTCGTGGTTGGAAACTCCTCTCGGAGTGCGGTGGTCAAGGCCTCGACACCCGCCGCGTTGTGAGCGCCGTCGAGCAGCACCAGGGGCGTGGTCGCCGCTGGTTCCATGCGGCCAGGCAGCGTGAGGGCCGATGCGGCGGCTCGGATTGATTGCGCTTCCAGCTTGGTCCCGAGCAGAGCTTCGACCGACGCCACGGCCAGGGCCAGATTCTGAATCTGGTGACGACCATGGACCGGCAGGAAGACGTCTTCGTATGTGTCCTCGGCACCGCTGATGTCGACCATCCAGCCTCCGACCCCTCTCTCGGCGTGGCTGACTGAGAAGTCCTTGCCGAGCCGTCGGTGTTGAATACCCAATCTCTTAGCCGTGTCGGCTGCCACTTCCGCAGCATCATCGATGAGCTGGCCCGTCACGAGGATGCTCGACGGACCGGCGATGGCGAGTTTTTCCGCTGCGATATCCGAGATCTCCGAGCCGAGGTACTCGGTGTGATCCTTGGCGATCGACGTGACCGCGCAAACCTCGGCATCGATCACGTTTGTGGCGTCCAATCGCCCTCCGAGGCCCACCTCCACAACTGCGGCGCTCACGGCCTGTTCGGCGAAAAAGGCGAAGGCAGACGCAGTGGTCAATTCGAAATAGGTGTTGGGGTCTTTACCCGATTGCTGGCGAATGTCCGCGAACGCGGCAACGTCAGACACCGCCAGGGCGAATTCGTCATGCGTACTGAACCTCTCGTCGACCCCGAGGCGCTCCTCGACCTTCTGGAGATGCGGTGATGTGTAGGTGCCGGTTCTAAGGCCATGTGCAGAGAGGAGTGCTGACGACATCCGCACCGTGGATGTCTTTCCGTTGGTGCCGGCGATGTGGATGATCGGATAACCCACATGAGGGCTGCCCATCATCTCGAGCAGGTCGCTGATGCGCTCCAGGCCCGGTTTGACCCCGAGGCCGATGTGCGCATCCAGATATGTGACGGCCTCGGTGTAGTCCATGAGAAAGCCCCGGGAGATTATCCCGGGGCTCTCACTTACCTGTGGACGAGATAGTCGTAGGCGGTTATGCCTCCTCGCGTCTGCCCATGCCGGCCAAAGTCAGAAGCAGGCCGCTTCCGAGCAGCATGATGGCTATCCCCACCATCTGCTCACTCTCGACGCCCGTGAATGGCAGTGTGCTCGTGGGTGACGTGATAGTCGTTCCCAGAATTGTCGTGGTCGTCGTCTCCTCAGTCGTGGTTGTCGGCTGTGTGGTCGGAACCGTGGTCGACGGGACCGTGGTCGGAACCGTGGTCGACGGGACCGTGGTCGGAACCGTGGTCGACGGCACCGTGGTCACCGTGGTCGACGGCGCCGTGGTCGTGGTGACGAACACTTCAGTGCAATTGATGATGTTTCCAGGCGTGTGGCGGACGATCGTGTAGTCGGCTATCTGCCACTCTGGATGATCGGTCTGGTTCGGGAAGCTCCCCGCGTCATCCGACCACCCGGCGGTGAACACATCCGAACAGGAGACGTGGATCGTCAGCCCTTCGAAGCCGTCAGGCACGTTCCCCACTCCATAAAAGTCCTCGAAGAACGAGAACGGGATCGGTGCCTCACCACCCGGTCCATGCGCTCCTTGAAGAGTTGCACCGTTGACGAAGTTGAACGTGTATTGCGCTTCGTTTGCGTGGTCGGCTCTCGCCGTTCCCCCACCAAACGCTGCGAACAGCGTCATGACAAGAGCGAAGACCGTCAGGATCGCCAGTCCGGTCCGCCCGCCCTCGAGACGGTTACTCATATATTCCTATCCCTTCCTCAGGTTGGGATAGGTCGGTCTCACCACTGGCTCGGCCGGACCGAGGTGACCGTTTTACAGGTCCGGCTTCAATGCCTCCCTATTTCCCCTTGTTCGCTGACCACTCAGAGTGGTTAGCGATCACAGTTTCGTTTCGCTATGCGTCGCTGTCAACCCAAAAAGCAGCCGTCAACGACGAAGGGTAGAACATACACCAAAGGGACTAGCCATGGTGAGGGAGAGCCTGGGGCCAGAGACCCAATCCAGCGTCAAGCCGAGCGTTCGGCAGGCTCGTCGACAGTCTGCGTCGGAACGAGTGTGGGGTTGACCTTCTTCTCGACCACGTCTCTGTCGATCAACACCTGGTCGACGTCGTTGCGAGACGGCAGGTCGTACATGGTGTTGAGGAGGACCTCTTCCATGATGGCACGCAACCCACGGGCACCGGTGGACCGCTTCAGAGCCTGCTCGGCTATTGCCTCCAACGAGTCGGGCGTGAACACCAGCTCGACGTCATCCATCTCGAACATCCGTGCGTACTGCTTGGTCAGGGCATTCTTGGGCTCGGTGAGTATTTGGACCAGGGAATCCTTGTCCAGGTCTTCGACAGTGGCCATCACCGGAAGGCGGCCGATGAACTCGGGGATCAACCCGTACTTCATCAGATCCTCAGGAAGGACCTGCTCCAACAGCTCGGACGGACGCCCCTCGTCTTTGGTCCGAAGCTCGGCCCCAAAGCCCACTCCGCGCTTCCCGATCCGGTTGGCGATAATGTCTTCGAGACCGCCAAAGGCTCCACCAAGGATGAACAGGACGTTGGTGGTGTCCAGTTGGATGAACTCCTGATGTGGGTGCTTGCGCCCTCCTTGCGGCGGTACCGAGGCCACGGTTCCCTCGAGGATTTTCAGGAGTGCCTGCTGGACGCCTTCACCTGACACGTCACGGGTGATCGAGGGGTTCTCCGCCTTGCGAGAGACCTTGTCTATCTCGTCTATGTAGATGATCCCTTGCTGCGCTCGGCTCACGTCGTAGTCGGCGGCCTGTAGAAGCTTGAGGAGGATGTTCTCCACGTCTTCGCCGACATATCCGGCCTCAGTGAGGCTCGTCGCGTCGGCAATGGCGAACGGAACGTTGAGCTGCCGCGCCAATGTTTGGGCGAGGAGGGTCTTCCCGCTCCCCGTCGGGCCTATCAGCACGATGTTCGACTTCTGCAGTTCGACGTCGCGTTGCACGTCGCCCGTGCGGATCCGCTTGTAGTGGTTGTAGACGGCGACCGACAGCTTCTTCTTGGCCTCCTCCTGGCCGACGACGTAGTCGTCCAGGTAGGCCTTGATCTCATATGGCTTGGGGAGCTCGGTGAAGACGATCTCTTCGGAAGAGGCGAACTCCTCCTCGATTATCTCGTTACAGAGCTCGATGCACTCGTCGCAGATGTATACGCCCGGCCCGGCGATCAGCTTGCGGACTTGCTTTTGGGACTTGCCGCAAAAGCTGCATTTGAGCAGCTCTCCGCCCTCACCGAGTCTGGCCACCAGTGCTCCTTAACTACTGCTAGTCGGAGGAAGAGGCTACCGCGGCGAGCTCTCGCCTGGAGAGCACTCCGTCGATGACTCCGTACTCCTTGGCCTCATCTGCAAGCATCCAGTAATCACGCTCGGTGTCAAGAGCGATCTTCTCGACGGGCTGTCCGGTGTGGCCGGCGAGGATCTCGTTGAGCTGCTCTCGCATCTGCACGATCAACCTGGCCTGGATCTCGATGTCCGATGCCTGTCCCTGAGCGCCTCCGTGAGGCTGGTGGAGCATGACTCGGGCGTGGGGAAGTGCGTACCGCTTCCCCGGGGCACCGCCGGCGAGAATCACCGATGCCGCCGAAGCGGCCATGCCCATACAGACGGTGTTCACGTCCGGCTTGATGTACTGCATCGTGTCGTAGATGGCGAACAGCGATGTGATGACACCTCCGGGCGAGTTGATGTAGAGGAAGATGTCCTTGTCCGGGTCGTCTGACTCGAGATGGAGGAGCTGGGCCATGATCAAGTTGGCGATCGAGTCGTCAATCGGCGTCCCGAGGAAGATGATTCGGTCCTTGAGCAGCCTTGAGTAGATGTCGAAGTAGCGCTCGCCTCTGCTGGTCTGCTCGAAGACAGTTGGGATCACATAGTTTTCTGGTGTCATTCTTCCTCCACGACTTCTGCAAGCACGACGCCTTCATCGGCGTCTTCGGAGACCAACTCGGCCTCCACTTCGGGTACTTTCAAACTCAAATCCACCGGGTTGCCATCTTCATCGACCGGGGTGGCATTTGACAGGATGGCATCCAGCGCCCTGTTTCGGAGGATATCACTGGCGAGTGCCAATCCTTGACCCGCCTCGTTGAACGCCTTTATGTAGGCGACGGGATCTTCGGACCGGGCCGCGAGAGACTGCAGCGCCGTGGAGAGATCCTCTTCCGAGACCTTCAGGTCCTCGGCTTCGACTACCGATTCGATGATCAGTCGGTTGCGCAGCGATAGCTCTGCCTGTGACCGCAAGTCCTCGATGAACTGATCCTGAGGCATGCCGGTGGCGCTGAAGTAGTCATCGAGGGTCAGGTCGTTCTCCTCCAGCCGGTGCATGAAGTCGTGGAGGTGGCGGTCCATCTCGGTTCTGACGATCGCCTCCGGAAGATCGACGTCTACCTGGTCTCGGAGTGTCGAGAGTGCCCTGTCGGTGAACTCTCTCGAGACGGCGCGAAGCTTGGCGTCAGCGAGACCCTCGCGCAAGGCCTCCATGAGTTCGTCGACCGTGTCGAACTCGGTGTTGTCGTCGACCCATTCGTCATCGAGTTCGGGAAGCACCCTCTCTTTGACCTCGTTGACCACCACCGCGAATGTGACGACTTCACCGGCTTGGTCGCCAAACCCCTCTGGGAGGGGGGCATCGAAGGTGATCGAGTCGCCCGCCGATGCACCCACGACCGCCTCGTCCATTCCATCGAGGAACAGGCCGGAGCCCACCTCGTACAGCAGGTCGGAGGCCCTGGCATCGTCGACCACCTCCCCGTTCTTTGCGGCGCTGACGTCAATCGAGACGAAGTCGCCGTCCCCGGCGGGCCGATCGACCTCCTCGACAGTGGCGAACTGCTCGAGCATCCGCTTCAGCTGTGCATCGACCTCCTGATCCGTCACAGCCGGATCGGACACCTCGATCTTGCGGTCCCGGTAGTTGGGAAGCTCGATCGTCGGCCAAAGCGTGACCTTCACCGAGACGTCCACTCCCCCGTCGACGTCCTCGACAGACTCGAGCTCAGGGTTGACCGCCGGGCGAATCTCCTCCTCGGAGAGGACCCCACCCAGTATCGGGTCCATGAGGTCCTCGATCGCCTCCGACCGGACTCGGTCGGCGCCCACCGTGGCCTCCACGATCTTCACCGGAGCCTTTCCGGGTCGGAAGCCGTGGATCTTGATCTCCTGGGATAGCCGCCGTGCGGCTCCCCTCTTGGCGTCTTCTATCTGGCTGTCGCTGATGTGGAATTTGACCAAGCGCTCGTGTGGGCCGGCCTCTGTGATTGTTGCGGTCATTGCTGAATCCGGGTAGCTGGCTTGTCGTCACAGACCGCCCGGCTCGTGCCGGGCGGTCGGCTGGGGTGACCGACGGGACTTGAACCCGCGACATCCTGGACCACAACCAGGTGCTCTACCAGGCTGAGCTACGGCCACCGTGTGCAGGCGTTGGCGACGTCCCCACAAACTCCCGGCTAGCAAGAGTGGGAAGTCCCGGGTCGGTCGCGACGCCGAAGACGGATTGTAGCGAGGCGCCCGCCGTCTCCACATTGAGAGCAACGAGCGCACAAGACGCCCATCGCGCTGTTTGCGCCCCCGGGAGGACTCGAACCCCCAACCTGCGGATTAGAAGTCCGCTGCTCTATCCAGTTGAGCTACAGGGGCTGGAGGCGCGGGCCGCCGAGGCGACCTTGGAGCGGGTGAAGGGAATCGAACCCTCACCGCCAGCTTGGAAGGCTGGAGCTCTACCATTGAGCTACACCCGCGATATGCGCCATTGTAAATGGCTGGTCGGGCTGGTCGGAACTTCGTTTCTTGTCACACGCTCTTTCCACAATCCACCTATGGAAGACAAGAAGAGATGTCCATCGTGCGAGGAGGACTTGCCGCTTGCAGCCTTCAACTTTCGAGATAGGGCTCACACGAAGATTCAGAGTTACTGTCGAGAATGCTCGAACGCTGCATGGCGCGAGTGGTACGCCGCTCCAGAAAACAAGAAGCGCCATCTTGAGACGCTCGCAAAACGAAGAAAGCGGCGCCGGAAAGCGAATCGGCGCATCGTTCAAACGCTCAAATCAGTGCCCTGCGCTGACTGCGGCAAGCGATTCCCGAGCGAGGTCATGGACTTCGATCACGTTGACGACAAGCGGGATCTCGTATCAAGAATGGTCGCGTCTGTCTCCTCTAACACTCTGCTGGCGGAAATAGCGAAATGTGAAGTGGTCTGCGCCAACTGCCATCGGATTCGGACGGTCTCACGCATTTCTGAGAGTCGACGGGAAGATGCACGCGACAAGTACCCTTCGACCGACGGGCTGTAGCGCAGTTTGGTTAGCGCGCGACGTTTGGGACGTCGAGGTCGTCGGTTCGAATCCGACCAGCCCGACCCTGACGGGCGAGCGACGGGCCACCGGAAAAACACTCATGAGCACGGTGTGTGTGCTGTTCGCCTTCGCAATCCTGCGGACCCATGGAACATCATCATGGAGTGGATCGATGCGGCGAACCATCACTTCGGGCTTATGAAGGCCGCTTAGTAATATCTCGGTGGGCCGCTAGCTCAACTGGCAGCAGCAGGGGCCTCTTAAGCCCAAGGTTCCGGGTTCGAGTCCCGGGCGGCCCACTGTTTCCCGCAAATCACGGCAAATTTGCGGGACAGTGCCCCACTTCGCGGGTGTGGCGGAATTGGCAGACGCGCTGGCCTTAGGAGCCAGTGGGAGAGATCCCGTGGAGGTTCAAATCCTCTCGCCCGCACTCATTCGTAGAGCGTCGGATCGAACACGACGACCGGAGACTTCCCGACCGTGTCGAGCACATACTGCGACACCATCGCGTCCTCCAGGAGGAACGCAGTCACCTGCTCGACGTCCTTCCAGTTGACCAGTGTGATGGCACTATCGACTTGGTCGTCGGGGCGAAAGACCTTGTTGTCTTTGTCATCGAACCAAAGCCCGTTCAGGTATACGAGCTCGAAACGCTTGATCGCCCTGAACGTGAGACCACTTCCCAGATTGTCATGCCACAGACCTGGCGCCACGCCAAGCCGGGGATTGTTGTCGACAATGCTGTTGGCAAAGATCTCCACCTTCCGCGGACCCGGCAACGCCGCGTAGCTCGTCAGGCAGGCCCAGATAGCCGTAGTTCGTGCATCAGTGTCGGTATACGTGATGCCGTCGTAGTAGCTGGTCCGGTCACATTCGGGAATCGCAGGATTTCCCATGCCCCAGTCGATCGGATCGAGAAGGTGGAACCAAAGGGGAGTGTTGTCGAGAACGTATCCGTCCACCGTCCTCAACCGCATGCAACCTGCCAGTGGATCGCAGGAAGGATCAACCCTACGCAGTCGAGCCGGACCCCCGTCGGGAAAGCTGTTTCCGGTCACCAGACCAAGTGTGGAGTCGGCTTTGGCGTTGTTCCCGGTGTCGATGTAGACACCGTTGATGGGATCGCCGTCGGCTGGAGTGGCGAAGTCCCCACCCTCATCCACGCACTCATCCATGTTTGTGTACGAATCGACGGTGTTGTTGCTGGGCGTGTCGCTGGGAAGACCGGGTATCGCTCCGAGCGTGTAGAGGTTGTGATCCATGCCCATGGCGATCGCGGCCGCGACGTTCTCGCCGCTCCCTTGACCGGTGCAATCTGGCGACGTGTTCATCGCCGGGTTGCCGAAGAGCGGAGGGGCGATGTTCCCGAACGACCCCTTCTCGGGACCAGTGCACGGGTCGACAGTGGTACCAGGGGGGCCGTTGTCGAGGCAGAGAAGTCCTGCTGTCTCCCCCCCGCGCACCGCAAACGGCAGCGCACCCGATCCGCCCACCTCGAAGAGCCGGGCAACCGCTCCCGCATGAGTGGTCAGAAAGTCAAACCCGAGCAATCGCCCGAATGTCGCTTCAACCTGCTGGTCTGGAACTCGGACTCGCATGAGCCCGGTCGCGGTGTTGATACCGATGCAGTCGATGTATCCCAGGGTGCTGTGGGTGATCCCCACGTAACCCGGATACGAGTCGGTGCACGCCTGCCACAACGAGTCCCAATCGGAGTCCGTGAATGTGCTATCGACATTGAGTCTGGCGGTGGCCATTGCCTCTTCGACGATCGGATCACGATTTCCGAAGTCGAATGACAATGCACCAGCCATCACGGAAAGGTCAGCAGCCGTCTGATCCTGTCGTCGCTCGTTCCATCCGGCGGCGAGATCTATTGCCACCGCAGCTGCCCCCATGAGGAGTGTCATAGTGATCGCGACCGTGACCAAAGTGGCACCGCGCTCACTCCGAAACATCAGGGACACGCGGTCGGCCCTCCCCCGTTGCCCCATCCGGAGTCCTGTTCCAGCCTGAAGGTCGCCTCGTTTGTCAATTGGCTCGGAACCAGCGACGAGAAGAACGGCAGGTTGGTCAGTGAGTTGGTCGACGCAGTGACCGTGATCGTGGCGTAGTCCAAGCGGGCCGGCGGGTTGCTGCTACCCGGCTCTGGGGCGAGTTCCACAGTGAGGCCCGCGTTGGGCAGACCGATGGCGTCGCAGGTGGTCGCCACCACCGTATTGAAGTCGCCTGCTCCGGGTCTGCTCACCGCCGCGTAGCGGGCCCCTTCGCGTACCCCGTGTCGCACCTCGTTGTATTGGGCGAAAAGGAAGCTCAGCTCGACCATTCCGAGAATCAGCAGCAACAGGAACGGCAGCACAAAGGCAAATTCGACGAGCGAAGCTCCCTCGTCACGCTTTCCCAACCGGGTACGGCCTCCGCTTTGTCCCGCTCTCATCTCGCCCTGAATGTCGACAATCTCAGACAACCCCAGCACGGGCCGTCTGCCCTAGATCCGACCAAATGGTCAGCAGACCCGACAAGCTAACCCGCGTGTGGCCAAAGGCCACCGGGAGTGGCGAGAACTATATAAGAAGGCAGGAAATGACTAGACAGAGCGGCTTGTGCCGGAGAGCTACCGAGTCAGCTCGAGGTGGGGAGTCACATCCCCGCCAGGAGTGGACCCAGGAGGACCCGGGCGGGCGTCGCACAGAGCTCGCGGAAGCATCCCGCAGTCGATGACGATCGCTGACAACCTGTCGAGGTTTCCTGTGTTGTCACCGCAACTGTTCGGCTGTCCGGCGTGGTGCAGACCCCATGTGTTACCCGGAGTGAGATCCTTGTCGTCGCATGCGGCGCTTGGTTGAACGGTGTAGAGCGTCTGCAACCACACTGGAACGAAATCGTCGATATGGGCACACTCGCCACCGGAATCAGGGCACGGGCTCGGACCGCTTGGGGGCCCAGCCAGGGTGTTGAGCGTCGACTCGGCGAGGAGCGGAATGAAGGCAAATCGACTACTCCCCCAGATTGCTGCGGTAAAGATCGGAGCGTGGGTGCTATTCCATGCACGCAGGCACCTCAGCAGCTGGTCTCGCATGTCGTAGTAATCCCAGTCCCGAAGATCGACACCATTTATGACGTCAGCCAACTCCCAACATGCGTTCGGGGCGTTCGCGAACGACACAACATCCGTAATGCCGTCACCGTTGTTGTCGGTCCCTGTGAAGAACCCCCACAGCGGGGCATTGTCCATCTGCTCGCCGAGGAAACGATATGTGGTCTGGACATGATCGCCCTGATGGAGCCGGGCGGCACTGCTCAAGCTTGTTCCCGATGGCCCAGGAACGAGGTTTCGACAAACGCCTCCCCGTGTGGTGAGCATCCCGCAACGCAACTCCTGGGCGGTCAAACCTGTCTTGACTCTCATCGTGTCGGGACCGAAGGTGATCCCCGTCGGGCATGCGGAGCCGTCTTGGACCTGCGGGTCTCCCGGATCCCAGCCATCGTTGTACTTCCCGAGATAGGTCGACAGGGGATGGTCGATCCCCGCGGCGATGAAGTAGTCGTTCGCGTTCTGTTTGCAGGTCAACGACCCGTCGTCGTCAAAGTACACCCATGGGTTGAGAAGGCCGAATGTCTCGGTATCCACCGGGTAGGCCGTGTCATCGCAGGGGTCGGGCTCCGTCCCGCGCATCGCGGCCATGTCAGGCCCCATTCCGTCCATCATGTTGGGAGGATTCCCGACCGGTCCGGTGCGCAAGCAGACCACCTCACCCGCGCCGTGCCCATCGAGCAATGCGAACGGAGGTGGCGACCCGATTGTCAACAATTGGATCCCTAGTGCTTCCGCGGCAGCCGCAACATCGATGATGTCGAACCCCAATATGGCGCCAAAAGTGGTGTCCACTCCTTGGTCAGGCACCCGCACACGAAGCTTCTCCAGACCGTCGAACGAGATGCAATGGGTCTGGACCAGCGTCGCCCCCAGGACTGCCGCGTCGTCTCTCATGTTCAGAGGCAGCGGATCGGCATCTACGCATGCCTCCCACTCGGCAATCGTGGTTGGGCGGATGTTTGTGTCGACAAAGGACATGATCACGGTTGCGATGTCGTCGGCGTCCCCTCCTTGGACGAGGTCGATCGCTCCGGCCATCACCGCCGTGTCGGCGCCGATCTGATCAGTCCGCTTCTCGGCGAATGCAAGCCCCAGATCGACGGCGATTGCCGACATACCCATGAGGAGCACCATGGTGATCGCCACGGTGACCATCGTGGCGCCGCGTTCATCCGACCGCAGGAAGTGGGAGGTCAGCATGTACCGTCGTCGCTGACGTCTGTCCAATTGGTCGCCTGTTGCTCGAGACGGAACTCGGCATCTGCACTGATGGTCGAAGGCAGGAACACTTCGACAAGCTGAAGCCCTGACAACGAACTGATCGTGGCGGTGACCGTCACGTTGCCGGTCTCTCCTATGGCAGTTCCCCCGAGCTGCTCAAAGTCAATGCTGACCGAGCCGGACCCGTGTAGACCGATGGCGTCGCAGGTGTTGCTCAGCAAATTGGAGTTGTCGACTGCAGCAAGTCGTGCCCCTTGATGAGCGCCATGCTTGATCTCGTTCCACTCGCCCAGGAAGAAGCCCAGTTCAACGATCCCCAGGACGAGCAACAACAGGAACGGCATGAGCATGGCGAATTCGACCAGGCTCGCTCCCTCGTCGCGGCCGCGCGCCATGGCCTTGAGTGGCCTGTTGGTTGATCTCCCGCCCATGATCACCAGGATTGCACGAAGTCTGCCTTACGCAACGGGCCTCCCGACCCATCAAACCGCCATCCTAACTGTTGGCAGAGTTCAGAAACCCAACTCCTCGGCGAGGCTCCGAAGCGCTCGGGCACGATGGGACAACTCGTTCTTGGCCTCCGCTCCCATCTCGGCGAGAGTGACTCCGTCGACCTCGAAAACCGGGTCGTAGCCAAATCCCCCGCTCCCCCGCGGACTCCTGGCGATGGTTCCGTCGAGAGCCCCGTCGGCCATCACCTCGGCACCGTCGGGGAACACCAGAGCCACGACGGTCCTGAAACGGGCAGCCCGCTCCTCGACACCTTCCATCGACGCCAGCATCTTGGCGAGGTTGTCCTCGTACGTCGCGCCGGTACCGGCAAACCGGGCGGTCCATACCCCGGGCGCCCCGCCAAGAGCCTCCACCTCTAGACCGGTGTCATCAGCAACCACGGGCAGGCCGGTTGCCTCACACACAGCATGAGCCTTGAGAAGGGCGTTCTCCTCGAGAGTGTCCCCTGTCTCCACGACGTCGGGCCAGTCAAGACCTCTCACGATCTCACCAACCAACCCGAGCCCCCCCAGAATCTCCTCGATCTCCGCGACCTTGTCGGCATTCTTCGACGCCACGGCCAAGCGAGGGATCAATCGGACACCGCCCGCCTCTGCAGATCATGCAACTCGGCGATCCCCGACGCGGCCAAATCGAGCATCTCATTGAGGTCATCACGGGTGAACGGCGCGCCCTCAGCAGTGCCCTGCACCTCGACAAGCAAACCGCGCCCGCTCATCACGACGTTCATATCAACTTCTGCAGCTGCGTCGGCCTCATAGTCGAGGTCGAGCATCGCTCTGCCATCGACAATTCCAACCGAGACCGCCGCGACTTCGTCGATGATCGGGTTCGCGGCCGCCAGACCTCTCTCGACTGCATCGGCGAAGGCCTGGTGCATCGCCACCCATGCACCAGTGATGGCCGCAGTTCTAGTGCCTCCGTCGGCCTCGATCACGTCACAGTCCACCCGGACCATCACCTCGCCGCACGCTCCCAGATCCACAACGGCCCGCAGCGCTCGGCCAATCAACCGCGAGATCTCCTTGGCCCTCCCCCCAGAAACGTGATCACGTCTGATCCGGCTGGTGGAAGACCCCGGGAGCATCGCATACTCGGCCGTGACCCAACCCTTGCCCGATTCACGCATCCATCTGGGCACCTCGTCTTCGACAGTTGCGGTGCACAGGACACGGGTCTTTCCCATGGAAATCAACACCGAACCAGGTGTTGACTCGGTGAAGCCAATCTCCATCGATACGGGTCGCAGCTCTGACGAGGGTCGGTCGGACATCAACTCACGGTAACCGAGGCTCAGACCTCGAACGTCATCCCGGGGACGGCGAGATTGACCGGCCGATCGAATGTCTGCTCCGCCTCGAAAACGGAGCGAGCCGCATCGAGGTAGGGAGGTATGTGTGTCAGGAACAGCTTGCCTACACCCGCCTCCCGGGCGATCCGCCCAGCGTCGGCGGCAGTCAGGTGCTGGGTGTAGGACTGATCCTCATGGTTGCCCTGATATGAGGCTTCGCTCACCATGACATGGGAGCCGGTCACCGCCGACCGCCAATCCCCGGACGGACCGGTGTCACCGGTGTAGAACAGCACCCGGCCACGGCCCTCCCACCGTGAGCCGACAGTGGGCACCGAATGGTCCATCTCGACGAACGAGACTCCGAGGTCGCCGATCTCTACCTCGTCACCTGTCCATACGGGATGGAAGTCGAGGGTGACGGGTAGCGCTGTCCCCTGACCATCGTCGAAGAAACCCGAGATCCGATCCCAGACCGCCTGCGGCGCATATACCGGAACCGCCTCCCTCGGCTCAGGCCGATAGGTCCAGGCGTGAAACGCGGTCAGCAGATCCGAACAGTGGTCGGGGTGCTGGTGTGATATGACGATCGCATCGACCAGATCGGGATCGACGGGGAGCGCCGTGAATGTCCCGGGCCCTGCGTCGAGCCAAACCCTGGTGGAGTCCTGCTCGACCAGATAGCCGGATGCCGGTCTTCCGGGAATCGGGAAAGTCCCTGACGAGCCGATCACGTAGACCTTCATGGCGAAAGACGCTCCTTCTCCCAGGCCGGGCCGGCGCGCCGATACCGGATCCTGTCGTGAAAACGGTTGGGCCGACCCTGCCAGAACTCGGCCGTGTCCGGAGTCAGCCTCCACCCTCCCCAGTCCTCGGGGCGCGGGATCGGCCTGTCTCCGAACCGCTTCTCCATCTCACCGAATCTGCGGTCCAACTCTTCTCTGGAGCCAACCTTCCTGCTCTGCTCTGATGCGTGAGCTGCCACCTGTGCTCCTCGAGGGCGGGTCCGGAAGTATGAGTCGGCCTCCTCCCCACCGACCAGCGACACCGCGCCTTCGAAGCGGACCTGGCGATGGAGCGGGATCCACACGAATGTTGCCGCTGCGCGTGGGTTCGACCTGAGATCCTGGCTCTTACGGCTGTCGAGGTTCGTGTAGAAGACGATGCCCGAAGGCGAGAAATCCTTCATCAGAACCGCACGAGCAGACGGTGAACCATCTGGGTCGGCAGTGGCCAAAACGAAAGCGTTCGGCTCGTGGAGGTCTGCCTCAACCACACCTTCAAACCATGCTTCGAACTCCGCAAAGGGGTCCGGCGCCATGTCATCCTCGGACAGACCCGCCGTCTCGTACTCGGTTCGCAGCCGAGCGGCCACACCCTGTTTCACGGCGGCGACCCTAACCTCGACGGATGGCTCGGCAAGCTCCAGCATCGAGGAGAGTTGCAGTCGGGCGGGGCCTGAGAAGACAGTGCCCGAGGTGCGGGGCGTCGGCCTTCGAGGCCTATTTCCGGATGAGAGAGCACTGCGCTCAATGTGGGCTCAAGTTCGAACGAGAGCCGGGCTACTGGGTCGGTGCCGTGATCATCAACACTGCCGTTATCTTCGGCACCTTCATATTGGTATTCGGTGGCCTGGTATTGGCCACCTGGCCTGAGGTTCCGTGGGGTCTGGTCCTGGTGGTGACATTGGCCGCCAACGCCCTGATCCCGATCCTTTTCTATCCGGTCTCGAAGACCCTGTGGCTCGCCCTGGAGTTGTCGTGGCATCCGCTGGAGCGAGAGGAGATCGAGGCTGCTGCCACTAGAGCCGTTTCGCCACCTCATCGAGCATGACCTCGGTCGCCCCGCCGCCGATAGAACCGATCCGTGCGTCTCGGTACATCCGGGATATGGTCGATTCCGCGGCGAAACCCATGCCCCCGTGGAACTGGACACAGTCGTAGAGGACCTTGTTGGCCACTTCACCGACGAACGCCTTGACCTCGGAGACCAAACGGACGACGTCCTCGCCCTGGTCCGCCAGCCAGGCTGCCTTGTAGGTCAGCTCCCGTCCGGCATCCACCTCCGCTTGACGCATTGCCAGCCTCTGGCGGATTGCTTGCTTGTCCCACAACGGAGCGTCAAACGCGACCCGATTTTTCACATATTCCACCGTCAGCTCGATGGCCTTCTGAGCTTCCCCGAGAGCCTGGCCCATGATGGCTAGCCGTTCGTTCTGGAAGTTCTCCATGATGTAGTAGAAGCCTTGGTTCTCCTCGCCGATGAGGTGGTGTTCTGGGACCCAAACGTCTTCCAGCGCCAACTCGGCGGTATCGGAAGCGTGCCAACCCATCTTCTCGATGGCCCTGCTCGCAGTGAAGCCCTCCGTTCCCTTCTCCACGGCGAAAATCGAGACTCCACGCGAGCCTTTCACTTCGGGGTTTGTCTTAGCGGCTACGAAGACGACGTCGGCCGTCGACCCGTTGGTTATGAACGTCTTGGTTCCGTTGATCCTCCAACCCTCGCCATCGCGAACCGCCTTCGTCCTGATCGCAGCGACATCCGAGCCGGCGTCGGGCTCCGTCACCCCAATCGCCGTTATCAATTCACCCGAGGCGAACTTGGGGAGCCATCTTTCCTTTTGGGAGGGCGAACCGAAGTTGGTCACATACGGTGTGGCGAGGTCGGTGTGGACCACGACGGTGATCGTGGTCCCACCTGAGGTGCATCTGGCCAGCTCCTCAGCGAAGACAACAGAGGCGATGTGGCCGAGACTAATTCCGCCGTACTGCTCGGGGATGCGGAGCCCGAAGAAACCGAGTTTTCCCATCTCGGTGAGAACCTCCCGAGGAACCACCCGATCGGCCTCCCACTGCTCGACGTTGGGCTCTATCTCGCGCTCGACGAACTCACGCACCGCCAGCCTGATGGACTCCAGGTCTTCGTCGATGTAGATGGACTTCATTCCTCTTCCTCTGCTGCGAGGAGGGCCGCCCCCGCCTTGCTGTTGTACGAGAGATTGTGCTCGCGACAGAACCGCTGGGCGACTCTCGCGACACCGCGCACGTCGATTCCGTGGGCGATCCCGATTCCATCCAACAGGTAGAGCAAATCCTCCGTGGCCACGTTTCCCGTCGCCCCGGGCGCGTAAGGGCATCCCCCGAGGCCACCGGCGGAGGAGTCCATCTTGTCGATTCCCCTCTCGAGAGCCACCATCGAGTTGGCGATCGCCTGGCCATAGGTGTCGTGAAGGTGGACTCCGACGACTTTCACCGATACCCGATCCAAGACCTCGTCGAGTAGTCGCTCCATGTGATAGGGCGTGGCCCTGCCGATGGTCTCCCCGAGGTGCACCGACGTGGCACCCCACTCAATGAGGGTCTCGGCGAGGTGTGCCACCCAATCCGGGTCCTGCTCTCCCTCAAACGGGCAATGAGTGGCGGTGGACACGTACGCCTTGACCGTCACGTCGGGAGGGCTCTCCAGGATGATCCTCCGTATCCGATGCATCGACTCGTCCACCGTGGCATTTATGTTTCGCTCGTTGAAGGTGTCCGATGCCGCAGTGAGAACACCAATCGTGGTCACCCCGGCTGCCAGGGCGTTCTCCAGGCCCTTCAAGTTCGGCACCAATCCACCGAGAGTCACATCTTTCGCAGTGACATTCGCAACGACCTCGGCCCCGTCGGCCATTTGCGGCACCCATTTCGGGCTCACGAAAGAGACCGCGTCGAAGTCGGTGATTCCGGTAGCCGCCAGGTCGTCGATGAGCTTCGACTTTGCCTCAGTCGGGACAAACGCTCCGAGCGACTGCAGACCGTCTCGTGAAGAAGACTCGGTGATCGTGACGTGCTCGGGGAAGCTCACCCGGATGACGGTAACGGTGCGAACAGGTCAACCGGGTTCTCGTCAGGATCGAGGACTGTCGCGTAGCGCTGGCCCCAAAAAGCGTCAAACGGCTCGACGTGGCTGGGGTAGCCGGAAGCGGTGAGCTCGTTGAAGAGCTGGTCAACCTCATGAGGCGATTCGCAGAGAAAGGCGAGGCTGATTCGATGCCCTGCTGCCGGCTTCTCATACGAAGAGAAGCTCTGAATCACTTCCACCGTGTCCCAAGCGATGCGAAGGCCCCCGGCCCTGGACTCGACATGACTTTCGCCGTCGAGCTCCGGGGCCAGGTCGAAACCGAGCCTTCGGTAGAAGGCAAGTGATGCTGCCATGTCCTTGACGATGAGACCGACCAGGTCCAAACGCGGTGTCATGAGGCTCGTTCTACCAGGAGCTCGCGCTGGATCAGATGAGCGTGGCGATCACGAAGGTCATCGGCGCTCAGGTCGTGCCCAAAAGCGACAAAACTCGGATGCCATCGAGCGATGTCCGGCATCGGCCTCGCCAGAGCGATCGCTGTCCAGTAGCCCAGATTGGGCAGCAGCCGCCCCGTCATCTCCCGATAGGTTGCAACGAACCTATCGGCGGCTTCTCCCAGCCCCACATATCGCATGTCCATGGCGGCGTAGGCGACATCCAGAGCTGGATCTCCGATCAGGGGATGCTCCCAGTCGACGACGGCCACCAAGCCTCCGTCCCGCCACAGCGTGTTCCCCGGCCAGAAGTCGGCATGAAGCAGACAGGACTCCTCTGGCACCAGCCGGGCGCGGCGCTGCAAGATCTGCTCCCAGAGCTGGGGCCCGAGGGGATGTGGAGCGAGCTCATCGGGGATCGTCTTTCCGTCGTCGTTCGACCCGGGTCGAGCCATTTCGATGGCCTCGTAGTCGACATCGGATAGTGGAACCGAATGAATTCTCGCTGCTGCAGCTGCGAGTTGATCAGCCCAGTCAGAGAGCTTTGGCGGCTTGGTAACCGGGGTGCCGTCTATGTAAGAGATCAGCACGGCTGGCTCTTCGAAGACACCGTGGCTATCGACCCAGAGAAGATGCGGAACTGGCACGCCGTGACGTTCTGCCAACGCGAGGACGTGGGCCTCCACCGGGGCCGGGTGATCGTCGCTCGGATTACCCCACGGGCCGTAACGCCTGAGAACGGCGCGAACCGCTGAACCTTCCCCGTCGCCACCCGAGACCACATCCATCGTGCAACCCAGTCCTCCTTCGATTCTGCGCTCGTGGGTGACCACACTTCCCGGCGCCCACTCCGATGCCAGTTTCAGCAGCTGTTCCTCGGTGGGGAGGGGGGCGTAATCGAATTCGGTCATCGCGGCTCTTCTAGCACGAAAAGCAGGATCTCCCGGTTGGTGACGCGCTCTCGGTAACGGGCGTAACCGGGATATCGCTGCGCTGCCATGTCCCAGATCTGTTCGACCTCTACCGGTGAGGCACGCCTCGCTTCAACCGGGACGACCTTGCCTTCGAACTCGATTCGTGCCCTGGGATTCGAGTCGAGGTTGAGCGCCCACCCCGGATGATCAGGATGCCCGAAGTTCGAGCCGATCAAGCCGAGGTTCTGTTCGAGTGGAAAGCCGAGCAACGGCTGCCTCCGCACCTTGCCGGTCTTGCGACCGATCGTTTCGAGCCAGATGAGGGGCAGCCCGGCAAACCAACTCGTGGCCGTGTTGCCCCCCGCTGTGATCCGGAAGACGAAACGGTCGAGTAGCGGTGTGAGCCGTTTGCCGGCCCAACTGCCGAAGTCGGTGGACACGAACCGGACGATGCCGCGTTGGAGGGCGTTCTGATCGTGATATGAAAACCCGAGGCGATCGACGAGACCCACGCGGGTAGAGGGTATTACTCGTGGTGGAGGTGCGGGGAGTCGAACCCCGGTCCGTCAAGCCGTCGGCGCCGGCATCTCCGAGCGCAGTCGTCAGCGAGCTTCGAGCGACAGGAACTCTGACGACGAGTTTTCCTGTGTCTATCCGGAGTTGGTCTTAGCCGCCCGGTCCCGAAACCCCGAGCGGTGCATCCCGCAAAGCGACGCCCTGACCCGACCGTGCGGGAGCCGGTCGGCAGGACGGGCTACTTAATTAGGCAGCCAGTGCGAAGTTGTCTTCGGCACTTGTAGTTGTTCCGGTTTGTTGACGGGGTCCCGGAGACCCCGGCTCGCTTCCAACGCCTCAACACTCAACGTCGAAACCGTTTCACCCCCAATGGGTGTGTTGTCATGATCCATGGTACCAAGAGTCGAACAAAATGCCTCAAGTCCGTAATACCGGACGTGGAGCATTAGGAACGTCTTTTGCGGGTGGCGCGCTCCATTTCGCGGGCGTGCTCGCGGTCACGGAGAGTGCGGCGCTTGTCAACCCCGGTCTTACCTTTGGCCAAGGCCAGCTCGACCTTCGCCTTGCCGTCCTTGAAGTAGACCTGAAGGGGGACGACGGTCAGCCCCTTCTCGGCCACAGCCCCGGCCAGCTTGTCGATCTCTCGCCGATGGAGCAAGAGCTTGCGGTCTCTCTCAGGATCATGCCCGCCCTCGCGGGCGAATTCATAAGGCGAGATGTGCGCTCCCACCAAGAACATCTCTCCTCCCCGCACGTCCGCGTAGGAGTCCTTCAGCTCGATACGGCCCTCCCGGAGTGACTTGACTTCGGACCCGAGCAGCACGAGACCGGCTTCGTAGGTGTCGATCATTGTGTAATTGCGGCGGGCCCGGCGATTGGTGGCGACCACCTTGCGGTGCGCCTTCTCGGACATCAGAAGCCGGTGGGAACGTCGGGACCGGTGCCGTCGGCGTCCCGCAAGTAACGGCTGAGGCCAAGCATCGACCCGATTACACCCGCCAATCCGCCGAACAAGAGGATGAGGATTCCCCTCTGCACGAAGAAGTCGGTCCCGACCTGGAGCCGGACCAGCGGGAAGTCGACGAACGCATCCGCGATCCACGACGCGCCCAACCACACAACGAACACCGCTGCGGCCGCACCCACGAGTCCCTCGATCAAACCCTCGAGGAGGAACGGGACCCTGATGAACCAGTTCGAGGCTCCAACCAGTTTCATGATCGACACCTCATCACGGCGGGCGTATATGGCTAGTCGGATCGTGTTCGCGATCTGAACCACTGCCGAGGTGCCAAGGACGATTGCCAGGCCGATCCCCAAGAAACCGAGCACATTCGACAGATTCTCCAACTGCTCTATCTGCGGACCGGCTGTCGAAACGTGACGGACGATCAGTGACTGCTGCTGGAGTCGAAATTTCACAGACTCGTGAAGAGAGATGTCTACGAGCTCGATGCGGATCGATGCCGGCAGGATGGTGGGATCGATCTCCAGCAGCTCGTCCTGGCCGGCAAAGAGCTCCTGATATTCGAGATACGCGTCCGACTTGTCGAAGTAGTCCGCACTCTTGGTCTCCTCCCAGCTCCGGACCTCCGATAGCAGTGCTTCGTGACCATCGGCGGGCACGCCCCGCTGGCCTTCATCCCACAGGAAGGCAATGACGTGAACGCCCTCCTGCCAGGCGGCCGTGTTGAGCTCGAAGATCCTGTTGACGACTAGAGCGCCGAACGCGAGGAACAGTGAGAAGAAGACAGCGAGAACTGCGCCGACAACGATGAGCAGATTGCGCCGCAGGCCGATGAAAGCCTCTCTCAAGAGGAACAACAGCCGATTCACTCGGCTGCCGCTCTCTCGTATCCGCCTGCCTCCTCGTCCCGTACTACCCGGCCCTGCTCGAGCGCCACGACTCGTCGCTTCATGGCATCAACGATGGCGTGGTCGTGGGTTGCCATGACGATCGTCGTCCCGGTGCGGTTGATCCGATCGAGAAGCTTCATGATCCCGACCGAGGTCTTGGGATCGAGGTTTCCGGTCGGCTCGTCGCAGAGCAGTATCGGCGGCCGGTTGACGAACGAGCGGGCGACTGACACTCGTTGCTGCTCACCACCTGAGAGCTGTCGTGGATAGCGGCCCGCCTTGTCGGCCAGACCGACCAGGTCCAGGACTTGGCTGACCTGTGGGCCGATCACCGACGGAGGTCTCCCCAGAACCTCCAGAGCGAAAGCGACGTTCTCCGCGACGGTCTTGTTGGGTAGCAGCTTGTAGTCCTGGAAGACGGTGCCAACCGATCGCCGCAAGTAGGGGATCTTCCACCTGGCAAGCGTGGTGATGTCCTTTCCCGCCACCCAGATCTTGCCTCGGGTAACCGGCTCGTCACGAAGCATCAGACGAATGAGGGTCGACTTGCCCGAACCCGAGGCACCCACGAGGAAGACGAACTCGCCCTTCTGTATATCGAGGGAGACGTCGTTGGCGGCGATCGTGCCGCCCTCGTAGACCTTGGTTACGTTCTCGAGTCGAATCATCTGGCTGGGAAAGTCTCGCAGGCAGGCTGTGGAAAGCTGCGTATCCGGGTGGAGGCTATGCGGCGGTTTGGACTACTCGGAATCGGTTTGGGACTCGTGATTGGCTCGGCGCCATCGGAGGTAGGCCTCGACGAACCCGTCGAGATCACCGTCGAGCACCCCTTGAACGTTCCCGACCTCATGATCGGTTCGGAGATCCTTGACCATTTGATAGGGCTGGAGCACATAACTGCGCACCTGTCTCCCCCACGCCGCCTCTCCTTGCTCGCCGCGTATCTCATCCAGATGCTCTTGACGCTCCATCCGAGCTCGTTCCGCCAGCTTGGCCCCGAGCATCGCCATGGCCCGGTTCTTGTTCTGGAGTTGGGATCGCTCGTTCTGGCACTGGACCACGATGCCAGTCGGCAGGTGAGTTATCCGGATGGCCGAATCTGTCGTGTTGACGTGTTGACCTCCAGCACCCTGCGACCGATAGGTGTCGATCCGTAGGTCCTCCTCACTGATTTCGATGGCGGCCTGGTCCCCGAGATCGGGAACGACGTCCACCCCGGCAAAACTGGTGTGCCGGCGAGCGTTGGCGTCGAACGGGCTGATTCTCACCAGTCGGTGAACCCCTCGCTCCGACTCCAGCGTCCCATAGGCCCGATCCCCGCGCACGGTGAATGTGGCCGATTTGATTCCCGCTTCCTCCCCTTCGGTCAACTCCTCAACCGTGACGTCGAATCCGGCGTCACTCAAGAACCTCTGATACATGCGAGCCATCATCTCCGCCCAATCTTGGGCGTCCACTCCCCCGGCCCCGGCGTGAACGCTCAAGATCGCGTCCGCGTCGTCATACTCGTCGAAGAAGAGGGACTCCATCTCGAGCCCACCAATGCCTTCACTGGCCGCCCTGAGGAGCGCCACCGCTTCCTCCCTGGAATCATCGTCTCCGGCCTCGTCGGCGAGCTCCAACAACACTTCAGCATCTTCCAGCTGGGAGGAAAGACCACCGACCTGCTCGAACAGCGATTCGTACCTGGCAAGCTTCTGGCTGACTCGACGTGCCTCGTCTTGATCGTCCCACAGGTCCGGAGACGATGCCCTCTGTCGGAGCTGCTCTAGCTCAGCCGCTTTCGCTTCCATCCCGAGGAAGATCCGAGCTTCGTCAAGACGGCCGCGTAGTTCGACCGCGGTTGCTTTGGGATCGGTGATCTCCATCCGGGTCTTCAGTCAGGCCGCTGCGCCGTGGCAGCGCTTGTACTTCTTGCCGCTGCCGCAAGGACAGGGGTCGTTGCGCCCGACCTTGCTCGAGCTAGCGGGCTTCTTCTGCCCGAGGCTCCCGGCGGGTGCGGCCTCGACCCTCTTCGGCTGTGTCTTGGGCTGTGACACCTCGACATGGAACAGGTACCTCACGGTGTCCCTCTTCACAGAGTCGACAAGGTCGGTGAACATCTCGTATGCCTCGCGCTGATATTCGGTGAGCGGGTCCCGCTGGCCCATGGCCCTGAGCCCGATGCCTGCGCGGAGATAGTCCATCTCGGAGAGGTGCTCACGCCACTTGTTGTCGATGACCGAGAGCATCACCGAGCGTTCCACCTGCTTGAGGATCTTGGGACCGAGGTCTTTTTCTCGCTCCTCGTATCGCTCCAGCGCCTCATCGACCGCAAAGTCGATCACGTCGTCGAGGTCGTAACGGCCGTCGAACTTGGAAACGTCGATCTTGGTGGGATAGAACTGCTCCAATTCCCGCTTGAGTGCGTCCCAGTCCCACTCCAGCTTGGGGATGGCCTCAGAGAACTCGAGCTCGATCGTCGTCGTGATCGCGTCCGCTATCCAATCGGAGATGAGGTCTTCTCCGGCCGTCCCCTCCAATATCGACTTCCGCCATTGATAGACGCTCTCCCTCTGGGTGTTCATCACCTCGTCGTACTTGAGGACGTTCTTGCGGATCTCGAAGTTCTGCGACTCCACCTGACGCTGAGCCCTTTCGATGGACTTTGACACCATCTTTGCCTCGATGGGAACGTCCTCAGGAAGCTTGAGCCGGTCCATGATCCCCGACACCCACTCGCCCTGGAAACGCCGCATCAGGTCGTCCTCGAGCGAGAGATAGAACCTGCTCTCGCCAGGATCACCTTGACGACCGGACCGCCCTCGCAGCTGATTGTCTATGCGGCGTGACTCGTGGCGCTCGGTGCCGACTACGTATAGGCCGCCGGCTCCGATGACCTTCTGCTTGTCGGGCTCGATCTGTCGCTTGAACTCCTCGGTGAGCTTTCCTTCCAGATCCTCATACGAAGGATCGTCGGGGGTCACACCGCGCTTCTTCAACTCGGTCTTGGCCATGCCTTCGGGGTTACCGCCGAGCATGATGTCAACCCCGCGGCCTGCCATGTTCGTGGCAACGGTGACAGAAGCGGGCCGGCCAGCTTGGGCGATGATGTCAGCCTCACGGGCGTGGTGCTTGGCGTTGAGGACCTCGTGTTTGATTCCAGCCTTGTCCAGGAGCCGGGATAGGTGCTCGGACCGCTCGATGCTGATCGTTCCAAGCAGAACCGGCTGGCCACGTTGGTAACGGGCCTCGATGTCCTGGATCAACGCCTTGTATTTCCCGGCTTCGGTCTTGTAGACCAGGTCGCCCTGGTCGATTCTTGCGATCGGCTCGTTGGTGGGGATGGCGATCACTTCGAGGTTGTAGATCGATGCCAGCTCTGCGGCTTCGGTCTCCGCGGTTCCCGTCATGCCGGCCAGCTTTTCGTAGAGCCTGAAATAGTTTTGGAGAGTGATCGTCGCCAGGGTCTGGTTCTCCTCTTTGATCGCCACGCCTTCCTTGGCCTCGATCGCCTGGTGAAGACCTTCGGAGTAGCGCCGCCCTTCCAGGACACGACCGGTGAACTCGTCGACGATCTTCACCTCTCCCCGGTCGATCAAGTACTCACGATCGTTGTGATACAGCTCCTTCGCCTTGAGCGAGACCTCGAGATGGTGGACGAAATCAACAGCGGCATGGTCGTAGAGGTTCTCGACCCCGAGGATCTGCTCCACACGGGCGATTCCCTCCTCCGTGGTCAATACCTGGCGCTTCTTTTCGTCGACCTCATAATCGACACCGGCCTTGAGCCTTCGCGCGATCCGGGCGAAGTCCCGGTACCACTTGGCGCTGTCAGACAACCGGCCTGAGATGATCAGTGGAGTCCTCGCCTCGTCGATGAGAATCGAGTCGACCTCGTCGACGATGGCATAGGCATGCCCGCGCTGGACGCGGCTCTCCGCAGTCATCGCCATGTTGTCCCTCAGGTAGTCGAAGCCAAACTCGTTGTTTGTCCCGTAGGTGATGTCGGCCTCGTAGGCAGGGTGGCGCTCTTCGGTGGGCATGTTGTTCTGAATGAGCCCGACACTGAGGCCGAGGAACCGGTATATGGCCCCCATCCACTCAGCATCACGAGATGCCAGGTAGTCGTTGACGGTCACCATGTGAACGCCCTTGCCCGAGAGGGCGTTCAGGTATGCGGGCATGGTGGAGACCAGAGTCTTTCCTTCACCGGTCTTCATCTCGGCGACCATTCCCCGGTGGAGGGCGGCCGCGCCGATGACCTGGACGTCATAGTGGCGCTGTCCCAGGACCCTTTTGGCGGCTTCGCGCACAGTCGCGAACGCCTCGACTTTGATCTCGTCGAGATCGGCGCCGTTGGCGATTCTGTCCCTGAACTCGGGTGTTTTTGCTTGAAGTTCTCCGTCGCTGAGTGCTTCGAACTCGGGCTCGGCCGCGTTGACCGCCTCAGTGATTGCCTGAAACTCTTTGAGTGTCTTGCCCTCGCCCGCGCGGAGAACCTTTTGGAAGATGGGCATGAGAGGTCTTGATTGTACCGGGTGAGACGGCCTGTTTGGAGATCGCCCTGTTCGGAGAGATGGCATCCTCGACTGCG